>NZ_JBGCDQ010000010.1:0-173547 GCF_045105575.1 Winogradskyella sp.
ATCGATAGCTTTTACATTTGCGGTCCAGAACAAATGATACACACTGTTAAAGATGTACTGATTGAAAACAATATTAAAGAGAAGAAAATTTTCTTCGAATTATTTACAGCGCCAACAGAAACGACTGATTCGTCAAGCGAAGTTGGTGATGGAAAATCACAACTTAAAGTTATTGTTGATGATGAAGAATTTGAGTTTGAAATGTCTCAAGACGTTTCTATTTTGGATGCAGCACTAAAACAAGATGTTGATGCACCATATTCTTGTCAAGGTGGTATTTGTAGTAGCTGTATTGCCAAAGTTACCGAAGGTGAAGCCACAATGCGACAAAACAATATTTTAACCGATGGTGAAGTTGCCGAAGGTTTGATTCTGACTTGCCAAGCGCATCCTGTTTCTGAAACAGTGGTGGTTGATTATGATGATGTTTAATAGCCCATCCCTAACCCTTCCCAGAAGGAAGGGAATAAAATTCGCATCTTCTAATAGTTAAAATGTCAGAACTAAAGATTATTTATATTGGTTGATGGTCAGAAAAATATCTTATCTACAAGATTATGAGTATGTCGACATTTAATCAAAAAAATAAGAAAACTAGTTGCTTTAAGTAATGATGCAACTTTAATATATGCTAACCATAAATTTAAAACTATTACACATTAAAAATTTAGAGTTTTGGAAGGCGTTTTAGATTCCTGCACTTGCAGGTATAACCGAATTGACTTTTTGAATAACTTCTTCGATAGATATACTTCCAGCAGCATTCTCATAACCTTCAGGAAATTTATTTCCATAAACCGAAGTCGGAATTAGTGGAAATTTATCTTTATCTGCAACAAGTGCATAATCTTTAGGTTGATTGAAAGGCGCAAAACCAGCAAAAGGATGCGTCACTCCCCAAATAGTGATTACTTTTTTGCCTAACATCGCTGCAATATGCGCATTTCCAGAATCCATAGACAACATGAGATCTAAGTTTGAAATGAGCACCAATTCATCTTCTAAATTTAATTTTCCTGCTACGGATTTAACGTTTTTGTATTTAGCTTCAAACTGATTTAAAACAGGTATTTCCTTAGTGCCTCCACCAAATAAAACTACGTTATAATCTTTTGAAAGTCTTGAGATGACCTCTTCCATTTGGTCTAATGGATACATTTTACTTTGGTGTGCTGCAAAAGGTGCAATGCCTATGGTTTTGAAGTGTTGATTTGAAATGAACTCGTCAAGAAGTTCAGTTAACGGTTTTGGTTTTGAGAATATCGAATTGGATAAATCTATCGCATAACCCAAAGCTTCAAACACATCTGCATAACGTTGGTGTGTTGTTTTTAATTGGTGAAAAGATTGACCTGAAGTTAGTGCCTTCTTTTCGGCTCTGCCTTTATCTAGTTGCACCACCTTTTTCCCTAGGAAGAAAAATTTTAGAATGTTACTTCGTAATACATTGTGTAAATCTGCAACAGTATCAAAGCGAAGTCCTTTTAGTTGTCTAGCTAATTTATAAAGTCCTAAAACGCCTTTGTGTTTGCCTTTTAGATCGGCTTCATAAACTTGTACATTTTCTAAATCTTGAAAAAAAGGTTTAAAAAAGGCTCTGGTAACGACTGTAATTTGTAATTCGGGATGTTGTGTTGTGAGTGCTCTTAAAACAGGAACCGTCATCGCCACGTCTCCCATGGCAGAAAATCTGATGACTAGTATGTGGTTGGGTTTTGGCATTTGTAATAGACCTGCCAGGTTTTAGAAACCTGCTCGGTCCTTGTTACTCAAAATAAACTAAAATGAGATTCCTGCCTGCGCAGGAATGTTACTTCTGCCCTCGCAAAACAGGGTTTAATTCATCATCATTATACATTTTCATTTGCTTGTACACTTTCATGTACTTATCTCCGTTCGCGATATCAGTAAGCATATCGTCTATGGCAGTGCTTAAATCTACACGTTGTTCTAATAAAACATCTAATTTCTTTAGGCAAGCCGCTTTATGTGCATCACTAGCATCTTCTCTAACAGTTTCTAAATGCATGTGGTAAATTTTCAATGCTAAAATTGATAAACGATCGATTGCCCAAGCCGGACTTTCAGAATTAATTTTAGCATCCGATTTTACAGTGACGTCTTTATATTTATCTAAGAAATAGCTATCAATATATTCAACCGTATCTGTTCTATCTTGGTTAGATGCATCAATCATTCGTTTCAACTTTAAAGCCGCCACAGGATCTATGTTTGGATCTCTAATAATATCTTCGTAAGCCCATTGTACCGTATCGATCCAAGATTTTCTGTATAACAAATGTGCTATGAGATCATCGTTTTTATCGTACTTGTTTGTAAATGGTTGATCTACGGTGTTTAAAACTTTATACGTCTTAATAACCTCTTGAAAAATAGCGTTTGCCTTTTGTGAAAACATAATGATACAAATTTAGTAGTTACAAATATAGCAGGAATTATTAACTTTAACGACCGAACTAATTTCCATTATATGCAAATTCACAACCTCTCAAAGACTCCTTCAATTTTAAATTCGTTTATGGCCGAATTACGCGATAAAACGGTTCAAAAAGATAGTATGCGCTTTCGTAGAAACGTAGAACGTATTGGTGAAATCATGGGTTATGAGTTGAGTAAGTCACTTCAATTTGATGCTCATACTATTGAAACTCCTTTAGGCCATTCTGAAACCGTTTTGCATAAAAATGATATTGTGTTATGTTCTATTTTAAGAGCAGGAGTGCCACTTCATAATGGTTTACTCAATTACTTTGATGCTGCTGAAAATGCCTTTATATCAGCCTACAGACAACACAAACATAATCCTGAAACCTTTGAAATTGTAGTAGAATATTTAGCATGTCCGAGTTTGGAAGGCAAAACCTTGATTTTAGCAGATCCTATGCTGGCCACAGGACAATCTATGGTGGCTACTTTTGAAGCTTTAAAACCCTTTGGCACACCAAAAGACATTCATTTGGTTAGTATTATTGGCGCGCAGCCTGGTATCGATTACATTTCTAAAGAATTTGGTACTGATGTACACCTCTGGATTGCTGCTGTGGATGCCAATCTTAATGACAAAGGTTATATTATTCCTGGTTTAGGAGATGCTGGAGATTTAGCTTTTGGTAATAAGTTACAGCAGTAAGCTCACCATAGGTGTCACAATTAAAAGCGCAATAAATACTTCTTTAAACCAACGTTCTGTAATCACTTCAATATAGCGTCCCATGATTATTGAAAACGGAGCAAACAAAAAGAGGTATTCACTTCCATTTTTTAAGGGTGCAATAATAGCGACCAAAACAGCAATAATTGAAGCCCAAGCTATAATAAAATAGGACGGTTTCAACTTTTTGTTCTTGTCTGGTAAGGTTCTAAAATAGTAAATTAGGCTCCAAATCAATGCGGTGAATAATACTGTGAATTTCAGGATACTTTCTTTAGTATTATAAGCTGTATAATCTAAACTTGAATACCGACTAAAATCAGACGATCTCAAAAATACATCATGTACAATAACGTTATATATCAATAGAAAAATAAATACCGTTATAATACCAGCAAACGGAACAATAATATTTTTAAAATCATTTTGAGCATGATATATTAAAGCCACTATAACTAGCGCGAAGAAGAGAATTGCCCAAAAATAAAATAGCGTGGCTACAGCAATCCAAAAAGCAGCATCAAACAATTTCTTTTTAACACTAAGTTTAGAATGAAGGCTTATTAAACGTCTTAATGCTAATATTACAAACAAATTAGCGCATAATAAATCGAAGTGCGTCATTGCTTCTGGAAACATACCAAAAAGCAAACCGAAGGTCATAATAGCATAACTGTTTCTTTGTGTAAGGTTGTTTTTTGAAACAATAAAATCGAGTAAAAAAACCAAAAAGACCGTAATTAGCCATTTGGGAATGGTTACTAAAGCACTACTAAAATTAGAAAAAAGAGCAGTGTAATTTGTGATTAGAAAAAGTAGGGTAATATAAACTGCTATAATTACAAAGTTTATAGGCTTAGATTTACTAAAAATACTTGTAATCATATAACGATTGCTTAAAACATCTCTTAAATTTTAAACTGTACTTTTCTGACAGTTTAAAACTCTTTTTGTATTTTTGCTTTTCAATCCCAATTCGAAATTAGAATTGGTGTAAATTTATAAAGTTATGAAAGATTTCTTCAACGGAATTCGAGATTTATTTGTAGATGTGTTATTTGCACCTTTTGATGCGCTTAGAGCAATGGAGTTAGAAAACTGGTTTTCTGCAAACATAATGTCATGGTTTTTTATGACTATTGGCTTTGTAGCGTTTGTGTATTGGATGCTACAACTGAAAAAGTACAATGATAATGGCGAAGAAGACAAGAGTATTTCTTCACACTCTTATCTATAATTTCGTTTTTGGTTTATAAATCGAAACCAATATCCTTACGATAATTCATCTTATCAAAACATAATTTATTTATGCTTTGGTAAGATTTTTTTATGGCCTCTTGATACGTATCTCCAAACGAAGTAATCGCCATAACACGACCACCAGACGTCACCACTTTACCTTCTTTTTCAATGGCTCCAGCATGAAACACTATTGAATCCGCAATGGTTTCTAAACCAAAAATTTCTTTTCCTTTTTCATAAGCTTCAGGATAACCACCAGACACTAACATTACCGTTGTTGCTGCACGTTCGTCAATTTCAATCTCAACTTGCGCTAAGGTTTGATTTGCCATGGCTTCAAAAACTGTCACTAAATCCGTTTTTAATCTTGGTAAAACAACTTCGGTTTCAGGATCTCCCATTCTTACGTTATACTCAATCACTTTAGGGTCATCACCGACTTTAATTAAACCAATGAAAATAAAGCCAACATAAGGTAGGTTGTCTTTTTGTAAACCTTCAACCGTAGGCTTTACTACTTCATTTTCAATTTTATCTAAAAATGCTTGGGTTGCAAAAGGTACTGGTGAAATAGCTCCCATTCCTCCTGTATTTAAACCCGTGTCACCTTCTCCAATGCGCTTATAATCTTTTGCCGTTGGTAGAATTTTATAATCTTTTCCATCAGTTAACACAAAACAACTCAACTCGATACCGTCTAAAAATTCTTCGATTACAACTTTGGTACTTGCTTCACCAAATTTAGCATCTACAAGCATACTTTTTAATTCGGCTTTCGCTTCTTTTAAATCATTAAGAATTAAAACCCCTTTACCTGCGGCTAAACCGTCGGCTTTTAAAACATATGGTGGTTTTAAAGTTTCTAAAAAATTATAGCCATCTTCTACATTCGCTTTTGTGAAACTCTGGTAAGCCGCTGTGGGAATGTTATGACGCATCATAAATTCTTTTGCAAATTCCTTACTACCCTCAAGTTCTGCAGCTGCTTTTTGAGGTCCAATAACTGACACATTTTTTAAAGAATCATCTTCTAAAAAGAAATCGTGAATACCTTGTACCAAAGGATCTTCTGGCCCAACAACAACTAAATCGATATGATGTTCTAAAACAGCCGATTTAATCGCTTTAAAATCTGTGACTCCAATATTTAAATTAGTGGCAATGGCTTGAGTTCCCGAATTTCCTGGCGCTACAAAAAGTGCCATACAACGGCTACTTTGCGCTAGTTTCCATGCAAATGTGTGTTCTCTTCCTCCTGAGCCAAGTACTAAAATATTCATGTTTAAAATTTCTTTGAACAAAAATAATTGGTTTTCAACTTAAAAAGCAATTATTTTACAGAAACCTTAAAGGTAAAAACGGCTTGCGATTATTTGATTTTTCATTAAAAATAAATGGCTTTGATATAGACAAAGCTAAAATTGCATTGGCTAAAATTCAAGATAAAACAGATGCTAAATTTGAAGCCTACGTTACCCAACAACGAAACGCTATTGTCGCTTACCACTTAACGCACAATCCTTTTTATAAAAGTTTCGGAATATCAGCAGACACCAATCCTTGGGATGCGCTACCGATTATGACTAAGCGTCATTTACAACAACCTTTAGCGCAGCGCTTAAGCGACGAATTTACGACTAAAGATGTCTATGTTAATAAAACCTCTGGCAGCTCTGGTGATCCCTTTATTTTTGCAAAAGATAAAGAATGCCATGCCCTAACTTGGGCCGAAATAATGAATCGTTTTGGGTGGTATGGTATTGACTTTAACCACTCTAAACAAGCACGGTTTTATGGTATTCCTTTGGACAAAAAAGGGTATTACAAAGAACGTTTAAAAGACTATTTTAGTAACCGATTTCGGTTTTCGGTATTTGATTTGAGTGATGCTGCGTTTGAAAACACGCTAGCTAAATTTAAAACAACACGTTTTGATTATATAAATGGTTACACGAGTTCCATTGTACAATTTGCTAAATTTTTGAAGCGTAAAAATGTGGTATTAAAATCGGTTTGCCCAAGTCTGAAGGCTTGTATCGTCACTTCTGAAATGTTATTCGATGACGACAAATTATTGCTTGAAAGCCAATTTGGACTTCCTGTTATTAACGAATATGGTGCATCGGAACTCGACCTTATTGCATTTGAGAATACCACAGGTGATTGGCAAGTGAATAGTGAAACGCTTTATGTTGAAATTTTAGATGATGATAATCGTGTTTTACCCTATGGTGAAGAAGGACGAATTGTGATTACATCCTTGTATAATAAAGCCCATCCTTTTATACGCTACGACATTGGTGATATTGGTGTTTTATCTAAAACCAGCACAACGAAGACTCCCATTCTTAAAAAACTGACTGGTAGAACAAACGATATTGTTGTATTGCCTAGCGGTAAAAAAGCAGCTGGACTCGCATTTTATTACATCACTAAAAGTGTGATTGAAAATGATGGTAATGTCTCTGAATTTGTTGTGGAACAAATGCGTTTAGACACCTTTAAAATTAGCTACGTAAGTAAAAAAGTACTGTCTGAAACAGAAAAAGAAACGATTAAAAATGAAGTGATCCGTTATTTAGAACCTGATATTACCATTAACTTTGAACGCTTAGAGCAACTTAAACGCTCAGTCTCTGGTAAGTTAAAACAATTTACATCCTATATAAATTAAAAATTTAGTGAAGCCATTACTAATTATAACGAGTTATTTTCCGCCAGAGATTGGTGCAGCTTCTAATCGTATTTATCATTTGGCCGAAGGTTTAAAAAACGACTATGATGTTAGTGTAGTTACTCCGCTTCCTAATTACCCAACTGGTAAAATTTTTGAGGCCTACAAAAGGAAATTTAGCTCTAACACCGAAGACCATGGTATTACTATTCATCGTTTATGGATTTATGCCTCTATTTCTAAAAACAAGTTTTTACGCTTATTTGCCATGCTGTCTTATAGTTTTAGTTTGATTTGGTTTTTTATGTGGCATAAAATTCCGGATAAAGTGATTGTGCAATCTCCACCACTTTTAGTGTCCTTTACTTGTATGCTCTTTTTAAGATCTAAAAAAAGAAAATTAATACTTAACGTCAGTGATTTGTGGCCAAGTGCAGGATTAGAATTAGGTGCTTTAAGAGAAGGTTTTGCCTATAATCTTCTTAAAAAACTAGAAGCTTTTAACTATAAAAAAGCTGATCTCATTTTAGGACAAAGCAACGAGATTCTTACACATATTACAACGATTACTGCACAACCTCAGCTTTTTCTTTATAGAAATTTTCCGGAGATTGAAATTCCGAAGTTCACCACAACCAATTCAGACAAGGGTAAAATAAAACTAGTTTATGCTGGACTTTTAGGCGTCGCACAAGGCATTTATAGACTCTGTAATGAACTAAATTATGACACTATTGAATTTCATATTTATGGTTCTGGTGCAGAAGAAGAAGTGATTAAAACCTTAATTGAATCTCAAAAAGACTTACCACTTTATTTTCATGGTAGGCTCGATAGGGCTGAACTACACCAAGTACTTTTAAAATATGATATCACTATTATTCCATTATTAAATAGAATTTATGGCTCGGTGCCTTCAAAAATATTTGAATATGCAAAATTAGGCTTGCCTATGCTCTATTTTGGAGGTGGTGAAGGTGAGCACGTTATTAAAGACCATAACCTAGGCTGGATTGCGAAAGAAAGCGATTACAAGCACTTAAATGAAGTTTTGGCTGGTATTAAACTAAGTGATTTAAATGTCACGTTAAAAGCCGCCATTCAAAACACAGCAAAACATGAGTTTGATTTTAAGAAACAGTTGGAAACGCTTAAAAAAGTACTCTAATAAGCCTTATCATCTCCTTTTACAGCATTGATAAAGGTTTGTATGATAATTTTTATATCTAAAAGTAACGACCAGTTTTCAATATAAAATATATCTAATTTCACACGACCAATAATATCTTTATCAGATTCCACTTCACCTCTAAATCCACTGGTTTGAGCTAAACCTGTAATACCTGGTTTTACAAAATGCCTCACCATAAATTTGTCTATTTTTTTTGCGTACATCGTAGTGTGACTCACCATATGTGGTCTTGGACCTACGACAGACATATCTCCAAAAAGGACATTGAAAAATTGCGGTAATTCGTCGATACTGGTCTTTCTAATAAATTTACCGACTTTGGTGACACGCTCGTCTCCGCGTGTAGCTTGGTATAGATGTGCATCTTCATTTGGCATCATTGACCGAAACTTATAACAATCGAACTCCTTATAATTAAAACCGTTGCGCGACTGTTTAAAAAATACCGTGCCCCTCGATTCTAATTTAATTAAAATAGCCAAGATCGGTGTTAACCACGACAATATAAAGACAATCACCATACTAGAAAATAAAATATCAAAACCGCGCTTTATAAAGGTATTTACGGAATCCTCTAACGGAATATTTCGTAGAGTTAGAACAGGAATGTAATCGTAATACTCGTAACGTAGTTTTTTGGCATAAATCTCTTTACTATCTGGTATAAACTTTAAAATCTTTAGGTTGTTATCTGCAAAGTCTACAATATTTGCAATTTGTGAGTTGCTCAACTCTGAAATAGAACAGTAAATCTCGTCAATACCTTCATCTAGCACATACTTGAAGCAATCCTCTAGTGTGTGTTCTTTTGTTTTAAAGTTGAAGGTTTTTTTATGAGAATAGCCGTATTCTGGGTTTTTGTTAAAAAAACTGTCTAGTGCTATCGTTTTCTTATTTAAGCCTAAAATAACGGTAGATCTAAAATTACCTCCAAAGGAAGTTCTATACTTCTGCAGTAAATAATAAATAGTGAATTTAAAAATTGTGATAAACAGAAAGCATAATAAAGCATATTTTAAAGTTGGTTTCGGGTAAATATCAAGCTCATGATACAAACCTGAAAACGCGAAAACTAATAATAAAAATAAAATAAATTGCTTTACAATAAGCGATAGAATGTTGATAGGTCTTGTATATCTGTAAACTTCGTAGAACTGTGAGTAAACAGATAATAAAATCCAACTTATGGATATTATAGCAGAAAAAACGATAAGATCTTTTCCGTTAAGCAAATAGAATATAGCTACACCATTAATGATTGTTAAATCAATAATGTATGAGATAGGCCTTAAATACCCTGAATACCTTCCGTGTTTAAATAAACTCAAATCGATTAAAAATAGTTAACAAAAGTAGCTTTTTTCCTGAGTTTATTGGTTTTATAAGTGAATGATTTTACTAATTGAAAGTTAGAATAAAAACTTAATATATACAATGTTATTTAAAATTTTACCGAAAAAAAGAGTAACAACAGAAGATGTACTTTTAAGAATCTGCCATTTTTAAGCTTTTAAAGCTTTTTCAACTGACTTAACATTTGAGATAGAATTTTATCTTTAGAAAAGTTTTCAATAATATAGTTCCTCGCTTGTGCGCCTTGTAATTTCAGTTCTTGCTCGTCTTTTGTAATAGTTTTTAAACTGTTAACTACTGCTGTGCTGTATTTTGTGAAATATAACCCTGCACCAGAAGCATCAAAAATAGATTTAACTTCAGATTTTTCATTGCCAATAATTATAGAGGGTTTACCGCTTGCCATCATGCCTAAAACCTTAGATGGCATTACCGTGTCTATAACTTCTGGTTTTTGAAACAAAATATGAACATCGGCACTACATAATAAATCTGATAACTCTTCAAAAGGAACTGGTGGATAATAATTAACGTTATCAAAAGATTTAATTTCATTACTAATCCATTCTTTCTTAGAACCATCACCAACAATAACAATTTCATATTTATTTTGATTTAGATCTTTACAAAACTGAATAAAAGCCTCCCAGTCTTGTTTGTCTCCAATATTACCAGAATACAAAATTTTAATTTTTTTGGATTGTAGATAATGATGTGTTTTAGAAGTTTCTGGATTGATTTTCTCATTATCTATCCAGTTTGGTAAAAAAAACTGTTGAGATTCTGTTTTCTCTGAAAGTCTATTCAACATGCTATGACTAATAGTGCTTGAAAGATCCGCTTTAGAGAACAACCACTTTTCTAATTTGAAAAGTATAGCGAAAATAATGTTCTTATTTTTGCCTACACCTGTTTGCAACGCAGCATCAAACTCAAAATCTTGGATGTGCATCCACAATTTTGCTTTAAAACGTTTTTTTTGAATGTATCCTAAAAAAACAGAGGTTGTAAAAGGCACTACAGAAATCACCAAATCACATTCCTTTATTTTGAAGAGGTTGAAAAACGACCCTAATGTAAAATCTGAAAGATGAATAATTCGTTTTAAAAATGAAGGTTTTTTAGGAACATACTGCTTGTATCTTAAAACTGTGGTTCCGTTTAACTCTTCCTTTAAAAATGTCGTTTTTTGTTGGTAATCTTTAGAGATTTCCCATTTTGGATAGTATGGAAATGCTGTAACGACAGTAACATTGTAACCAGCTTCTCTTAAGAAGGCTACCCATTGCGTGGAATACAGACCAATAGCAGAGTCTTCTGGCGCGTAGTTGAGGCTGATGAAGGTGATGTTAGTCTTCAATCTGTCGCTTTTTTATAGCATTTGCAGGATTTCCGTAACAAATAAATCCTTCTGGCATGTTTTTAAAGACATTACTTCTTGCTCCAATAACACAGCCTTTGCCGATCTCCACACCAGGCGCAATGTAAACATCATTGGTTATCCAAGCCTCATCTTTAATTATTATAGCTTTATTGTCAATATCAAAACTCGCTTTAGTATAATCGTGCAAACCAGTATTAAAATAGACACCATGTGCAACCGCAACGTGTTTCCCGATAGTTATATTTCCGAGACTGTATAGCGTACAATCTTCACCAATCCAAGTATAATCACCAATTGAAATTTTCCAAGGATACGTAAATTTTGCTGAAGGCCTTATCAGTACTTTCTTTCCTATTTTAGCACCAAATGATCTCAACAGAAATCGTCTCCAGCCATAAAAAAACTGTGGAGACCATGCAAATATCGTTTTTTCAACAATCCACCACAATTGAACAACAACTTTAGATCTGCCGCGAAAATCCGAAGGAACTGTAAATTCTTTTAAATTTTGATACATTAATTATGCGCTTTATACCAATTGTAAGTTATTGCAGTTCCCTCCTCTAAAGTGTATGGTAACTCTCCAACAACTTCTTCTACTTTGGTCGTATCATAATCCATATTAGTCATAATATTATCTAACCTAAATGACGTAATTGGAGGTGATTTATAACCTACTAATTTGAGTAAATCTCCAGATAATGCCAATATATTTAAAACAAATAAAGGTACGGATTTAACACTTTGCCCATGAAACTTATTTGAAATTAAATCTGCCCACTGTTTTACTTCCAATGTTTTAAAGTCTGAAAGATAAACAGTTTGAGTATTTAGTTTCGTATCTAAAAGTAACTTATCTAAAATATGAACACAGTTACCGACAAACCCAAATTTTTTGTAAATATTTTTTCCTTTAGGGTGAACATAAACTTTGCGCTTTATAGTGTCGAAAAAGTTCTTGTAAGGCACATCAAACCAAGGTCCCCAAAGTGACGTTGGTCTTACCAAAATCCAATTATTATTTAACTCTTTTGAATCTCTAACAATTTTCTCACCTATTATTTTACTTTCTCCATAAATGGTTGAAGGTTTATAATCAAATTCGTCTTTTGGATTATATCCTATCTCGCAAACTAACCTACTCGATGCAAAAATGACTTTTTCAATTGACTTTGTACTATTTACAGCTGCTATAATGTGTTCTACACCTTTAGTATTAGCCTCATAATCTTGAAGTGTTTTACCGTCTAAATCGGTTCTGGCAGCCATGTGAAAGACATAATGAGGCTTAAAGTCACTAAATATCTTAATAATTTTTTGTTCATCTAAAATATCTGCATTTTTCCAATAAATGCTGTGAGATAGGTTTCTTGGTTTTGCTATATCAAGGTTTAAGACCTCATACTGGTCATTGTAATACTCAATAAGGTTAGTGCCTATAAAACCTGAACCACCAGTAACTAATATTCTTCTCTTCATTAGCTCAAAATAATGGCTAAAGATAAAACTATACTTTGTTTATTTAATAGCAAAACTAAAAAACTGTAAAGCTATTTATGAAAGAGGTTTAGAACCCTCTATTTTTTCAGGCTTTGATAGAGTTTTAACCAATCTTTAAATCGGTTTTGCCATGAATACTCTTTTATTACAAAGTTAAACAGTTTGGTTCCATATTCGTTTCTCTCATCAATCGTCCAACTAATCGCCTTTTTTAATGCAAGTTTAAGATCTGTTACATTTGGATCAACTAGAATTCCGCCATTACTAGACCAAGCTTCATTTAAGCCTGTTTGAAATGTTGTTATAACAGGCGTTTTATATATGGCAGCTTCTAAATTAACCATTCCCACAACTTCAGAATGAGAAGGCGCTACAAAAACAAAGGCATTTTTGAAGAGTTCTATTTTCTCTGGACCCGTAATTAAACCTAAAAATTGAACTTTTTCTTCGAGTTTAAGTGATTTAACTAAGGTCTCTAATTCTCCTTTATAGGCATTGAAATTTCCAGCTATTTTAAGCTTAAAGTCTTTAGGGCTTATTTCTGCGAAAGCCTTTATTAAAAGATCTATTCCTTTTTTAGGGTCTAACCTACCAACATAAAGAATGTATTTCTCTTTACTGCTATATATTTCACTTATTGCTAATCTAGAATCTATTAAATTAGGTATTTCTATAATGGGTGTTTGAGGAAATATCTCATTTATTTTATTTGCTTCGTTAGACGTAATGACATGTAAATAATTAGCTTTAGAAAATGCATTTTTTACAATAAGATTAAAATAGAGTTTTTTCTTCAGAGTGCCTTGCGACCACAACCAAGGCTCATACATGCCATGGCAAGTGATTAAAAATGGAATGTTCTGTTGTTTTGCAAACTTAGCAGCAGCGTATTGTGGAAACATCCACACACCATGAATATGAACGACATCAATTTCATTTTTTGAATGTAGCTCTTTTAATGTACGCTTTATATTTTTTGAAAAACGCCAAGGTGTTTCATCCCCTTCAACCTTTATAACGTCATCATTTGCTTCCGTTCTTGTAGTAAGTATTTTAGAGTTAATATCAGCATTAAGTAGTCTCGTATGAAGATCTAACACAACAGTTCTTATGCCTCCACTTTGAAAGGAAAAGTCTTCTAATACATGTACTATATTCATTATTAAGAGGCTACTTTATAATTGTTTTACTTTTCTTGTATATCGTTTAATTTAACTTCAGAATTAAAAAGAAATAAATTAACAAAAAAAGAAAAGAATATCACTCCGTCTTCGCGTTCAAGAATATTTTCTGACAGCATATTAAAGGCAAAATACAATAATAGAAAAAACAATACTTGATTTTTGTTTTTATTAGAAAATTTAAGAATATAATAAAAGTATAAAAGGAATATCAGCAACCCAATTACTCCTGTGGCTAAAAGCATACTTAAAAATTGATTGTGCGAATTATAGTTTTTTAATAATAGGTTTTGATTTTCTTCTCTGTAGCATTCAATTAAAATTCCTTTTACATCTCCCCAACCATAACCAAAAATTGGTGCTTTAGCGGCTTGCTGTAAAGCACAATCGTAAATAGTTAACCTTAAGGCAGTAGAAGAGTTAGGGTTAGCTTTTAAACCTTGGATATCTATTAACTCTTTGAATCGATTTACGTTATTAAACTTAGGTATACTTATTAACGTTATAACAAACATAATGGAAAGAGCGACTATAGACCACGCTAACTTACCTTTAAACTTGCTTTTTATAATAAAGACTACACCAATCATTCCTAATGATATTACTGGCCCTCTTTTGTTTAAAACCGCAAAAAATATAAAAAGTAAAACGATTAAAATTAAACCATAAACTCTTTTAGAACGATTAGTTTTAGCGATAATATCAAGTAAAAATATGATGCCAACACCAATATACATGGATAGGTAAATGGAATGTATTTCGTAGCCTTTAATCCTTAAATCTATTAAAGTATGGTAGTGAACAATTGTGCTTTTGAAGGTGTAAAATGGCTCAGTTAGGAAAAAATATGTGAAAGTGGTAAGTAAAAAGAAAGACAATGAAATGACAAACACCCATTTTAAGACATTCATCAATTGTTTGTCAATGCCTTGATGGCAATTATAGATTAGTACAAAAGCAAGCGGATAAGCGAAGAGCGAAAGACTATACTCCAGCTTTCTAAAGGCATAACTCGTGTCTTCCGAATATGAAATGCTTAATAGTAGAATTAGAAAAAAACTGATACTTAATAAGAACAGTCTAAACTCAAATTTTTTATTAGATTTTTTAATGAGATAATAAAAAATACAGCTCACCAAAAGACCAATCACCATAGCTCCTTTTAGCTTATCTGGCACTAAAATGATAGCGCTATTAAGAACTAAGAAAAAATTTAATAATCCCCTTGCAATTTTAGATTGACTTGGCATCTGGTTTCGTTTTTTTTAATGAAGCCTTAAAAAATTTAAAGTATAAATTAGGGAACACAAGAAGTACTAAAAATGTTGCCATTAAAAATGCAAAACCATTAGTAAAGTCTCCTCTTAAAAAAAATATCATGTGCATAGATGCATAGAATGCAGCAGCTATTTTTAGTGGGTTAAATCCATTAATCCATACCACCATTAAGTGAAACCCATATGCTAAAAGAATAGCAAAAATAATAACCCCAAAAAGGCCAAAATTAATATAACCTTCTGATACATATGGATTAGAAAGATTTGTAAAGCTTTTTGAGTTACCATATTCGCGCTTAAGATATTCACCTACAAATTCACCTGAGGAAATAGGTTTGTTTGTCCATATTTTTCTAGGAACGAAGAAAAACACTCCGCCAGACAACTGCTCGCCGTAAGTTAGACCATCTCCTTCAGCATATTCAATTGTAGCAGCAAAATTTATAAAGGCATCATAATTCAATGTTGTGAAGGTATTTACGATACCGTGGTTTTTTAATTGGTCTAACAGTAGCTCTGGTTTTTTTGCTAGCCTCTCTAATGAATATCCTGAATGTGTTATTAATGATATTGTTGGAAATATCAAAATCATTGAAAAAAACAAAAACATCAAGACCTTGAAATTTGTATTGAGCAATTTAGGAACAATGAAAAACATAATGGTTAAATAAATAGGGCCCAAAGCATTTCGTTTTTCGGTTAATGGGTTCTTAATAGCTAACAGTACTATTACAAGTAATACCGACAAGACGATAATAATGTAATAATTATAGCTTTTCTTTTTACAATTTTTTAAATAGTAAATGCTCAACAATAAAACCGGAAACGGTATCATTAAGATAATTTTTTCTTTAACTAACAACGCTGATTTAGACAGATCGCTAACCACATAGTTATGCTCAAAATATTCTGTTTGAAGATATTCCAGATTCAAAACTAGGATTAAAATGCAAACGCCAAATAAAATAAAGATGTGTACAGGCAAATATTTATCTGGTTGATATGCTTTGAAAGTGATTTTTTTAGAAAGAAAATATTGATATGCCACAAAAAAGACAACGTTAAAAATCAATATAAAAATATTGGTTTTAACCATTAAATGCTCTTTGTAAACCAGCTTTGTAATCATTTTTAGATTGTCCGATGCAAAAACATCATGAATCTGAAGCATTGGTGCCATTATAAAAAACAGAAAATTAAAAACTATAAAAGCTGCTAAAATAGGAGCGTATCTTTTGTCTTTAAAAAGATATACCGCACTCATTATAAATAAGACGGCAAAATTAAGCGTAAATAATATTTTAAGTACCAATGGTACTTGTGTAAAAATAAGGAGAGGTAAGAAAACAGGAAAATAAACTAGTAAGAATAAAGCTCTGCCTCTCATTATACAATATTTTGTTGAAATAAAACTTTTCGTTTAATCGTGTAAAATGCCCTTACAGATACGAGCACAAAGTCTGAAAACACCCTCAAATAAATTAAGTTCCAAAACGTAATTTCTTCGAATAAATATAGAAATAATACAGCTATAAGATAAACAATAGACGAAAATAGTAATGAAAAATTATACTCTTTAAAAAATCCAAACGCTACTAAACCACAACTGCCAAGTATAAATGTCACAGAGATCAGAGGCGTTAATAAACTCAAAAACATTAAAGTATCTGCATATTGAAGTAATTCCTCTCCACCAAACAGAAGCAATAATTCTGACGAAAACAACTGAATAACAACCATGAAAAGCAAACCAACTCCGAGACTAAAAAACACTAACTTAGTTAATAATTTTTTATCTAAAGTTCTTGAAATTGTGGGGAAAACCGCCTGTTGTAGCATCTCAAAAGGAATGACGGCCAACAACACAATTTTAGCCGCAATATCAAAACCAGTAACATCTTCTAAAGTGGCGTATATTCCAATTAAAAAAATAGTACCATAATTAAAAACTAACGACAAAAAACGCCCAAAAAAGAACATTAATGCTGCATTAAAATATACTAAAAGTGTTTTAAACTTTACCAAATAAAAACTAATATCATAATATCTTTTTATAGTATAAATGCCCAAAAGACCCATAATAAGATTAGAGATAACGATTAAACCAACATAGAGAAAAATATCATCTGGTTCGTTTACAAACAAAAACGTAGTTATTACAATAAACAATCTCGAAATGAAAACAATTATGGTGGCTAATTTTAGTTTTTCTATACCTTGAAAGAACCATATAGGAAATAACACTTCTCCAATTCCCATAATAAGCATAAGATATAATAATCCTAGATTTTCAGCAATCGGATCTAAAACTGCTGTAATTAGGAGAATTAAAAATGAGGCTATAAAAAGTAAAAATTTAATAATATAAATAGAGGATACGACCTCATTGATAATCGTTTTATCATCTCTATGGTCTACGATATACTTTGCGGCATATACATTAAAACCAAAATTAATGAACATTAAAAAAAACTGAATAATCGAATCTGACCAAGTGAGAAGACCATAAAGCTCTGTACCCAAAACTCTAACCAAGTAAGCCACCAGAATAAATTTAAAACCGATATTAAAAACTTTTAATACACTTAAGTAAGAAAAGTTCTCTGCGATTATTCGGTAATCTTTATTTTTTAAGAAATTCATGTATCACCAAAAATAACCTTATTAAAAATACGTTCGGAAGAATTTTTATAAACTTCGTTAAATTCTTTATTCGTTTTTAAACGCGCCTCTGAAAAATCGTCCTTTTTAAGCACTAAAGATTTATTCAGAAAACTTAATAAATCCTTGTGTGTATAAATAATCTCTCCTGGCATATAATCTAAAGGATTTTCTAAGGTAAAACCGCGTGTTTCTTGGTAAGATTTAAAATCTGAAATCACAAAACCTACAGGTTTATTCAAAATTAATAAATCCATATAAATAGAAGAATAGTCCGTTAGCAGCACATCAACACAAGCAAAACAAGAATACATGTTAATATTAGACTCATTAAATGAATCATTATCTAAAAAAACTAAATTTGAGTAAATTTTAAAGCTGTCTTTCTTATTAATATCCATAGGATGAAGCTTTATAAAGCAATTAGCTTCAGCTTTCACTAAGAAGGTATTTAACAGATCTAAACGCTGCTCAGACATTAAGTCATCATTAAAAGAATCTCCATCCTCCCTAACCTCACCAAAATCAGATTTCCTATAGGTTGGCATCCATAAAACGGTTTGCCTATTTTGCGCATCTTTATGTGCAAATAATGTATTTAAAGTTGTTTTTGGATTTAAAAGAAACTCATTTCTTGGCTGGCCAGTAACAAGCACATTTTCTGTTTTTACACCGCACGCTCTCGACATAATATTTTGAAATAACGTTGAAGTAGCAATCACATAATCTGATTTTAGAAACGTGCTTTTTCCGTCTAACAATCCTATCACTTTTAATGGCATGCCATGCCAAAGATTAACCACTGTTTGTTTAGACGACAATGGAAACGCATTAAAAAGTCCGTGTGTGTAAAAAACAAATTTAGAAGTGAAGTAATAATAAAAACCTGTAATAGACATTTTTTTAACTAACTTATAGTTAGTTGAATTGCTGTATGTGTTGATTAAAGCGCGTAATTTTAATTCATCTTTCAGACTGCTTACTAGCCATATATTTTCATACTTAGGGTGTTGATTTAAAACATAAACAAATAAAGCAAAACTGTTATCTGCAACATCAGGAAAACTAGAATATACAATTCTAGTGCCTTTTTTAGGACAGCAGAAATGTATGAATTTAATGAGTAGATTTATAATATAAGTTTTCATCTATTTACAAGCAAAACTTGAGGTTCACTTTTTAAAACTATTCTTGATTAAAACAGTTAAGAAGTATACTCTTAAGTTCGGCTTTACTAAAATCTATAGGGTTGTTTTTTAATCGTTCCAAATTTACACTATCTAAAATGATATCTAAGTCTGAAATCCCTATACCTAATGTTTTAAACGATGTTTCTATACGGATAGTATGTGTTAAATTTAATAATAAATGAAAAGCTTCTAAAGGCGAATTAACATTTAGTATTTTATAGAGTTCAAGCATGGTGTTTTTTACATACATGTTACCTCTGATGTCATTAATCTTCGCATCTGAAACCTTATAATTTTCAATTAAAAATTGTGGTAAAGTTAAAAACACAGCATGTCCATGTGGAATAGAAAAATAGGTTGTAAAAGCATATGACATCGCGTGGGCTACTGTTGTTTTTGATATATTAATTGCTTTTCCTGCCAAATAAGCTCCTTGCATTACGGCAGTTCTATGAGCTGAAGAAGGAGATAAAACACATGGTTCTAAATGTTCTAATAGTAATGTTATTGCTTGCTTGGCGTAACCCTTCGATTCTTCGTTAGCTCCTGTACTCCAATAAGACTCTATGGCTTGAGATAAAGCATCTAAACCCGAACATGCCGTTAAATATGGTGATTGTGAAAACGTAAATTCAGAATTTAAACCTACAACATCTGGTAACACAAATGGGTGGGCAACAGAATATTTTTTATTATTATGGTAAACTACAGCAAAATGTGTGGCTTCACTTCCAGTGCCTGCAGTAGTTGGTATAGCAATAAAATAATATCCTTTTTTTGTTATGAGCTTTGAGTTCTGTACAATCTCTAAACCGTCAATATGTTCGTTTGCTAAAAAAATATTAATAAGCTTAGCCATATCGATGACACTTCCTCCACCAATAGCCAAAACCATATCGCATTGAGATGCTTTAATTAGCTCTAAACCCCTTAATGCATCTTCGAGTTTTGGGTTTTGTTCAAAATCCGAAAATCTAACATATTCATATCCTTCTAAAGAAGATTCGATATAATTTTGAGCTCCTGATTTCACATAAGACCCTTTTCCTGTAACTAGAAAAATCTTTTTAGTTGAATGTTCACTAAAAAGATTTTTTAAATCATCACTAGATATTTGTTCTAAAACCTTCTGACTCATTTTAGAAATGTTTTAAAAGCTGTTTTATTTTCTTTAGGCGTTGTTGTTGGCCTTCCTAGGTTTTCTCTAGCTCCTTTATTGACTTTAATTTCTAATAAGGCTCTACCTTTATGAGCAGCCATACTAGCTATCTTTTCTTTAATATCATCAATTTCGGATGCAGAAGCCACTAAAGTGTAACCACAGCCTTCTGCTATTTTTGAAAAATCAATATCAAAACCTACTGTTGGCTGTCCTCCCACAGAGTCATGAGCACCATTGTTAATAATGATATGTTTAAAATTATTAACATCTTTCATCATTCCATTAATCGCTAGACTTCCCATATGCATAATAACAGATCCGTCACCATCAAAACAAAACACATTCCTGTCTTTTTTTTCAATAGCAATTCCTAAAGCGATTGATGAGGTGTGTCCCATGGCACCTACAGTTAAAAAATCTTTTTCATGGGTTTGACCAAGTTCTTCACGGTATTCAAAAACTTCTCGAGATGTTTTTCCTGTTGTAGAAACAACAATATCGTCATCTTGTAATTGATCTATAATTAACTTAACGGCTCCTTCTCTATCTAATGCGAAAGATGATGTGGTATCTTTTAAAAGTTTATATTTTTCGAATGCATTTTTTCTAACTAATAATGCAAACGGCTTTTTCTCTGAAATGGCTACTTTTAATGCTTCATCTAGAGTCGCTTCGATATTAGTACTTTCATCTAAAACCAAATATGGAATTTCCATAGTTTTTAATAAATCTTCACTAACCCTTCCTTGCTTAACGTGCTGCGGTTCGTCTTTTTTCCCTGGTTCACCTCTCCAGCCAATTAACAATAACATTGGAACGCTATATACATCATCATCAGCTATGGACAAAAGTGGATTAACCGTATTGCCAAATCCTGAGTTTTGCATGTAAACCAAAGCAGGTCTTCCACTTGCTAAATAATTACCTACAGCCAAGCCTACAGAAGCTCCTTCATTTGCCGCAATAATGTGTCTGTCTTCTGGAGCATTATCAGAAATATAAGCACAAATATCTTTTAATAAGGAATCTGGAACGCCTGTAAAAAAATCGATTCCTCTAGAAGTAAGAGCGTTATAAAATGATGCTGTATTAATCATTATGTTTCTTATTTAGTTCCAGGAATTAATTCAAGTATTTCTTTAATAGAAATACAATTATCTCTAGATTCATAAGACCGTTTATGTGTAAGAATAGACTTCGCTGTTTCTACCATCGCTGGATATGCGCTTCTTAATAGCTGATTTGCATAAATAACAACGTTTACTCCTGCTGTAGCCAACTCATCCTCTGTTATGGTATTGTAACTTGAAGGCACCGCAATTAAAGGTGCTTTTTTAGAAAATTCATTATATTTTGAACAAAACTCTAATATTTCATCAGGAGATGTTTCTTTAGAATGAATCATAATACCATCTGCACCAGCTTCAATATAAGCCTTTGCCCTAGCTAAAGCATCTTCCATTCCTGCTTTGAGAATAAGACTTTCCACACGTGCAATAACCATAAAATCTTTGGTTACTCTTGCATTTCTCCCTGCCTGAATTTTCTTTGAGAAATTTTCTATGGTATCTTGATATTGTTGTACGTCTGTGCCAAAAAGCGAGTTCTTCTTTAATCCTATTTTATCTTCAATAATAACGGCAGATACACCTAGTCTTTCCAATGTTCTTACCGTGAACACAAAATGTTCTATTTTTCCTCCTGTATCACCATCAAAAATGATGGGTTTTGTGGTGACCTCAACTAAATTATTAATATTATTAGTTCTAGAAGTAATGTCAACAGCTTCAATATCTGGTTTCCCCATAGAAGTTGAATCTGTTAAGCTACTTGCCCACATGCCATCGAATTCTCTTTTTTGACCATTTATATCTACAGTAATCTGCTCAGCAATTAATCCTGTTAAACCATTATGTGCTTCAATGATTCTAACGATTTCTTTAGACTCTATTAAACGTCTTAATCTTGCTCTTCTAATATCTGGAGTTGTTCCAATCTCTTTTAAGGCATTATTAAGTTGTGTACTAGATATTCCTTTTGTGTACGGAACTTCTACTAATTTTCCTCCCCAAGTTTCTAAAGTATCTATAACTTGTTGTCTTGTTTGTTTTTGTACTCCTTCTTTCCAATCATCGCCATGAACAACGAAATCCGGTTTTTCTTGATTAAGATTAGGACGATAGTCCAAGGTTTCTTGAGGAATAACTTTATGAACGGCCTTTAAGTTTTCTAATACAATCTTTCTTTGATCATATTCTAAATAAGGAAGTCTCTTATAACTTGCTATTGCTTTATCTGTTAAAAGGCCAACAGTAACCTCTCCTAATTTAGCAGCTTCATTTAGAATATTTAAATGTCCAGGATGTATTAAATCCGCACTCATTCCTACATAAACTTTACTCATTATCTATTCTTTAAATTATTTGTCTTATTCTAAATTTTATATTTAGCCTGATAGACTTTTTATTCAAAATTTTGACAAAAATAGGCACAATATTACAAACTATACTTTGTGGTTGATTAAACTTTGTAGAAATTGGGTTTATTTAGCCACCTTTACAAAAGGTGTTTTAAACTTTATTGGTTGTTAAATACCAATCATATATTTTACTTATCCCTTCCTCTAGCTCTACTTTATACTTCCAACCTAAACCAGTCAATTTAGATACATCGGTCAGTTTTCGCATGGTACCGTCTGGTTTGTCACTATTAAAAACGAGGTCTCCTTTAAAACCAATAATGGTTTTTATAGTTTCAGCAAGTTCTGCTATGGAAATATCCTTTCCTGTTCCTATGTTAATATGTGTATTTCTTACTTCTTTTTGGTCTTTTGTAAAGGTGTCTTTAAAATCTCTGTTTTCCATTAAAAACACGCAGGCATCTGCCATGTCTTTAGACCATAAAAATTCGCGTTTCGGTTTCCCTGTTCCCCAAATTTCTACACTTTTATAGGATACTCCAAAAGACAACAAATAAGTTTTAGCCTCTTCAATGGTATTAAAACCAGTATCTTTTAGAACTGCTTCATAATTTTCTTCATTAAGAAGCTGAGCTAAATGAATTTTTCTAATTAGTGCAGGTAAAACGTGTGATTTCTCTAAATCGAAATTATCGTTTGGACCATACAAATTAGTTGGCATCACTGAAATAAAGTTGGTGCCATATTGTAGATTATAGCTCTCGCACATTTTTATTCCCGCAATTTTAGCAATAGCATAAGGCTCATTAGTATATTCTAAAGTATCGGTTAGCAAATAATCCTCTTTCATAGGTTGCGGACAATTTTTTGGATAAATACAGGTGCTTCCTAAAAACAGAAGTTTTTTAACTCCACTTAAATAACTCTGATGAATCACGTTATTCTGAATCATCATATTTTCATAAATAAAATCTGCTCTATAAATATTATTGGCTATAATGCCTCCCACTTTTGCTGCAGCTAATATGACAAATTCGGGTTTTTCTAGATTAAAGAAACTTGCAACTTCAATCTGATTGCTTAAATCTAATTGTTTATGTGTTCTTGTAATAATATTAGAGTAACCTTTAAGTTCAAGATTCTCTAATATAGCACTACCAACCAAACCTCTATGTCCTGCAATATATATCTTAGAGTTTTTATTCATCTCTTACTCAAAATAATTCTTAATTCTATAACCGCCATCCTTTAAATACTGTTGCTTTTGCATCAATTCTATATCACTAGTCATCATATCTTCTACTAAAGCTGGTAAATCGTATTCTGGTATCCATCCTAATTTCTCTCTGGCTTTTGTAGCATCTCCAATTAAAAGGTCAACTTCTGTTGGTCTAAAATACTTTTCATCTACGGCAACCACTTCTTTGCCTATTTCAATTTCAAATTCAGGATTATTGCATGCTTTTACGAAACCTTTTTCGCTAGAGCCTTCACCTTCAAATTCTAATTCAATTCCAACATGTGCAAAAGACATTTTTACAAAATCTCTTACAGTTGTTGTTTTTCCTGTTGCAATAACCCAATCTTCTGGCTCATCCGCTTGAAGAATCATCCACATCATTCTTATATAATCTTTGGCGTGTCCCCAATCTCGCCGAGCATCTAAGTTTCCTAAGTAAATTTTATCCTGTAGACCAAGAGCAATTTTAGAGGTTGCTCTTGTTATTTTTCTTGTCACAAAAGTTTCACCTCTTATTGGTGACTCGTGGTTAAATAAAATACCATTACACGCATATATTCCATAAGCTTCTCGGTAATTTACTGTAATCCAATAGGCGTACATTTTAGCCACTGCATAAGGACTTCTAGGGTAAAATGGTGTCGTTTCGGTCTGTGGAACTTCTTGTACTTTTCCATATAACTCTGAAGTAGACGCTTGGTATATTTTTGTTTTCTTCTCGAGCCCTAAAATTCTAACTGCCTCAAGAATTCTTAACGTGCCTATTCCATCCGCATTTGCTGTATATTCAGGAATTTCAAAAGAAACATGAACATGGCTCATGGCAGCCAAATTATAAATTTCATCTGGCTGAACTTCTTGAATTATTCTTATGAGATTTGTACTATCTGTTAAATCACAATAGTGTAAAATAAAATTAACATCTTCCTCGTGTGGATCTTGATATAAATGATCTATTCTGGCCGTATTAAAAAGTGAGGATCTACGCTTAAGGCCATGTACTATATAACCTTTTTTAAGCAAAAATTCACTTAAATAGGCTCCGTCTTGCCCTGTAACGCCTGTGATTATAGCTGTTTTTTTCATTCTTTAATCTTGTAAATACAATACTTTTCTAATGCAATTATAGAACATAAAGATAATTCTTTTAAAAGCTTTTTTTCTAATATTGACGTTTAACTTGCTCAGCCTTTATAGGCCTCCACCATAAACCTAACACTTGTTTCCCACGAACTAAGTTTTTTATAAACATCTTCTGTTTTCTTTAAATCTAAAACACTGTATTTTGGGCGTTTAGCCAAGGTTTTAAAACCATCAGTCGGTTTAATTTTAGCGGTGGTTTCTAAATTTAAATGTTTCGCAATTTCTTGAGCAAAACCATACCAAGTGGTACTGCCATTTGCTGAAAAATGATAGGTGCCAAAAGGTGTCTTGTCAGTTTTAATAATGTGTACAATAAACGCAGCCAAGTCCGTACAACTCGTTGGTGTACCCTCTTCTTCGGTAGTAATATTTAATGAAATATTATCTTCAAGTTTACTAATAATCGTTTTTAAGAAGTTTTTACCATGTAATGAATATAGCCATGACGTTCTTATAATATAATGCTCATTTAGCTGATCTTGTATATAACGTTCGCCTTGTAACTTAGATTCTCCATAGACATTAATAGGGTTTGTACTATCATTGGCATCATAAGGCACTCTGTTTTCGCCATTAAACACATAATCTGTAGATATATGAATAAGCTTTACAGCATTCAACTGACAGACCTCAGCAATATTTTTAGCTCCTTCTGCATTAATTAAAAAAGCCTGTTCTAAATTTGTTTCAGCACCTTCTACATTCGTGTAAGCTGCACAATTAACGCAATAATCAAATGTTTCGCTTTTAAAAATTTGTTTTAGATTCTCTTTGTCAATTATATCAAGTTCTTCTCTAGAATAAAAAGAAAAGGTAATACCATCATCAAAAACATCTCTGACGCTCCTACCTAACTGTCCATTAGCACCAATTACGATAACTTTTTTCATAACTCAGCATTCTTAAAACTAGGAAGCAGTAAATCCTTATCCGAAATTATGAGTTGTTCTTTTGCAAACTGCCAATCGATATCTAAATCTTTATCATTATAAATAATACCAGCTTCAGACGCTTTGTTATAAAAATTATCACATTTATAACTAAAAATGGTATGGTCCTGAAGCACTAGAAAGCCATGGGCAAAACCTTTTGGTACAAAAAGTTGTTTTTTATTGGCCTCAGAAAGTTCTACGCAAAAGTGTTCTCCAAATGTTACAGACTTTGGTCTAACATCTACAACCACATCTAAAACCTTGCCTTTTAGAACCCTTACTAACTTGGCCTGAGCATGCTCGCCTAACTGATAGTGTAAGCCTCTAAGCACTCCTTTTGAAGATTGCGACTCATTGTCTTGTACAAAATTAATATCCAAGCCTAAGGCCTTATTAAAAGCGACTTGATTATAACTTTCTACAAAATAACCTCGCTTGTCTTTAAACACTTGCGGTTCTATTATAAAACAGCCTTTTAATTTTGTTTCTTTTACGGTCATTGTATTTTAATAAAAATGGAGTGACTATTTTAGTTATTTATATTAAAATAGTTGCAAATTTCATTTACTTATAGTTCTTTATAAATTTAAAGACTTTAATTACTACGAAAAATGACATAAAAAGAATTATAATTAAAATAGGAAATACAATAAGAGAGCGCTGCAGAATACTTCTATCTTCGCTCCCTAATCTATCAAAAGGTGCCAAAACTTCGAAGTATGTGTTTTTTTCAGCAACTGTTTGATTGAGCTCATTTAGATTCTTCATTATTTCTTGCCCTCTTATAAATAACTCAAATTCTCTAGTTACGGCTTTTTCTTCTTGAAGTGGTAAATTACCTAAGGCCAATGATAGCTCTCCCTTTTGAGATTGGTTTTTAAGAACTTGCAAATACGTATTCTGTATGGTATCTAAACGCAGCAACTCATTGGTTAAAGATAAACGTTCTATGTGCGCAACAGTATCTCTTATGTGTTTTTTGTACCTTGATAAATCATTCTCAAAGGTTTTTCTAAAACCTTCTTGAAGTTTAGTAAAAATATCATTCTTTTTTGCCTTGGCATTAATTGTAAATATAGTTCCTGAAAAGAAATCTCTATTTTTTACATATTCTGGATACGTCAATTCATCCACTATTGAAGTATCTATAGCTTCTATATAAAGATCATATTCAACAAATAAGTCATTTTGAGTTTCAGGGCCAGCCTCCAATTCAAAACTCACTAAGTTTTTTGCTTGTACAGTGTCTAATTCGAATATAGATGCTAATTCTGTAACGTTCTTAGCACTTATAAGTGTATTAAAATAATCAACATTGTTAGAGAGTTGGTATTTAGAATCAAAATATGGCTTCACTACCATATCTGAATAGTAAATGGGCTCCTTGGAATTGTCATAAATATAACCTAACACAGCAGCTATGACGACAATTGGCCCAACCCATTTAAAATAATCTACAAGTGGTTTTATGGCATAGATAATTGCCGAGAAAATACCTTTAAAAATACTTCCAATGAAATTGAAAAGCCTTTGAAATAAATTTCCTATTGCATTAAACAACTGCCCTAAATCAACTTCTTCATTTTGAGATGGTTCTGGTAATTTTTCACTCATTGGTTATGAATTAAATATTTGTTCTAATATCTTTTTTGTAATGACGTATGTTGGTTTTACACCCGACGTTCCTAAGCCTCCTGATGCTAAAGTACTTCCTGTTTCAAGAGGATTATCACTTGCATAATACGCATATCTCACTTTTACATCTTCGTTAATACTGCCTCTTACGCGAGATGCTGCTTGTATTGCTTTTTGGTAATGTGCTCCTTCCATCTCTAAACCAATAACATTCCATGTTGATTTTTTAAAGAACTTTAAAATTTCCTTATTCTGAAGTGAGGTTCCTAAAACCGTAACCATAGTGCCTTCAAAAACGGATACTCCACAATCCAATAAATCATCTTTACTCAACTCGTTATGAAATGGATAATTATCTGCTGTACCTTCAAAAATATGCGCATTCGGTATCATTACATCACCTTTGCCTCCTTCTAAAATGCCAGCTTTTCCCATTATGGAAATAGATTTCACATCTAAATGCACATCCTTTCCGTCTACTTTAATCGGTTTTAAAAACTCGTCTAAAGTTTCATAGGCTTGCTCACCAAAAGCATAATCCATTACAAATATCACGGCTTTATTGTCTTTGACGTCTTCTAAATACTTAAATCCTGATTTAGAAAAATCAATTTTATCGGTATCAAAAATTTGAACATCAATATTCGTCCCAGATGTATCAGGAATATAAATCATTCCATTTTGCAACGCAGATTTTTCTACCTTATTGCGTAAGGCCGAATTTTTTGAATCACTCAGCGCTTCATAAGTTTCAAAAATATCTTTTTTTGCATCAGCTCCTTTAAGTGTTCCTTTTGCAAATAACGAATTCATAACACTATGCATATTGGCACTAATGATATGAATTGGTCGTTCTAACAATCCGTTTTTGTGTAAGGTAGATTTAATTGTATCTGCCCAAATTTCTCCGTGAATATGATGCCCTAAACGTTCTCTTAAAACAGGACTAAACGTTATAGTACGCTTGTTGTTATTAATGGTTTCTTCAATCGCTAATTTACCTAGCCAGTAAACAATATGTAATAAACGTTCTGGATGACTTTCAGTTGCAAATTTTGGATAGGCTTCTGTAAGCTCATTAAACGTTCTGCCTAAAATATTGGCCGTATGTGTAATGGCTATTTCACGCTCTTTCTGCGTTAATTTCTTTTTAGAAGTAACTGCGTTTTCTAACTTCTGCCAATCTCTAACCGTTGTGCCTTCTTCATCAATAATAACACGTTTGCTTATTTTGTGAGATTCTACAAATAGAAACGTTAAGTGTGTTAGAATATCATAAATTTCAGAACGGCCTCTGGTAATTTCAATATTCATTTGCTCATCGTCTATACGATAGCAATTACGTCGTCTTTTGGGTGGAATTATGGCTTTAAAATGCGAATTGGCATAACCTTCATCACTTGTAAGATTTATAAATGTACACTCTTCAATACCTAGTGGTAATCGGTCTATAACATAAAGTAAACCTTCGAGCTCAGCTTTTTCATCTCCAATGGACCCATAGATTTCTGGACGCAAAAGTAAAAGTGCCTCACGCAGTGTTTCTCCCGAAACTCCCATGGGTTTATAAAATCCGCGATTAAAAAGGTGACGCATGGTTATGTACATGCGTTCTATAGCGCTAGAACTTTCTTGCGCTCTGGTTCTTTCGTGTTTTTTCTTCATTGTACTCATACACTAATTTAACCCACAAATATAAGTTTATTTCGTTAACTGAAGTTGGTGTAAGGCATCTGCTATTTTTCTATCGTTAGAGAGTCTCGGAATTTTATTTTGTCCGCCTAGTTTTCCAATGGATTTCATGTAAGTCTGAAAACCATTAGTTGTAATTTTTGTAATTTTTAAAGGTTGCAAAACCTTGCCAACAATAAGGTCTAAATAATAGCTGTTTTGTTGTTTTAAAGATTGCTCTAAAGCGTCTATAAAAGCAGCTTCGTTTTCTGGTTCGTTTTCAAACTCAATTAGCCATTCGTGATAAGGTAAGCCTTCTTCGGGATTTATTTGTGGTGCCACTGTAAATTCATTAACAGAAATAGCGGTCTTTTCAGTTGCTTCTTTTAGCGCTTGCTCTACTTCTTTTCCAATGACATGTTCGCCAAAAGCAGAAATAAAATGTTTTATTCGGCCACTAACAATCACTCTGTAAGGTTGCAATGACGTAAACTCCACAGTATCTCCAATATTATAAGCCCAAAGGCCTGCAGTCGTCGAAATAATCATTACATAATTGACTCCTAATTTTACATCTGTAATAGTGATCCGTTTTGGGTTGTCTTCAAAAAACTGATCTGCTTCTACAAACTCGTAGAAAATTCCCGAATTTAATTGCAGCAACATGCCTTTTTCATTCTGTTTATCTTGAAAAGCGAAAAAACCTTCACTTGCAGGATAGAGTTCTATGCTATCTACTTTTCGTCCTATTAAATTTTCGAATTTAGCGCGATACGGTTCGTAATTGACTCCTCCAAAAATGAAAAGATTGAAGTTTTTAAACAAATCACCAACAGGTTTACCTGACTTTTCAATGAGTTTTTCAAAATACATCTGCACCCAAGAAGGAATCCCAGAAATGATGCTCATATCTTCATTTATAGTTTCATCTACAATGGCTTCCACTTTCGTTTCCCAATCATCAATACAATTGGTTTCTAAACTTGGTAATCTGTTTTTTTGAAGGTATTTAGGGACATAATGTGCCACGATTCCTGAAAGTCGTCCTAATTTTATACCATGCTTTTCTTCTAAAATAGGACTACCTTGAAGAAAAATCATTTTACCATCCACAAATTTTGAATGGCCTGTTTCGTGGATATACATTAGAATGGCATTTCTAGCCGCTTCAACATGTGTTGGCATACTTTCTTTTGTAATCGGAATATATTTAGCTCCTGAAGTGGTTCCAGAGGTTTTTGCAAAATAAACGGGCTTTCCCTTCCAAAGTACATCTTCTTCGCCAGCCACAACACGTTCTACATAGGGCTTTAATTCTTCGTAATCTCTTATAGGCACCTGCTTTTGAAACTCTTGATACGAAGAAATCTCACTAAAATTATGGTCTTTACCAAAGGCAGTATGCTTAGCTTCTGAAATTAAACTATCGAAAACGTCTTGTTGTGTTTTGGCAGGTTGAGATGCCCATTTTTGAATGCGCTTTGCCACGTATTTGGCAAAAGGTTTTGACAGTGCAGCTTTAAATGAAGGCATTATTGAAAGTCTATAAAATTAGTTGGATCTACAGAATACCCTTTGCTCCAAAGTTCGAAATGAAGGTGTGGTCCTGTGGTTAATTCGCCTGCATTACCAGACATAGCGATAACTTCTCCAGCTTTTACTAAATCGCCTTGTGCTTTTGTAATTGCCGAATTATGCTTATAAACTGAAATTAATTCTTGATTGTGTTCTATAATTACCACATAACCTGTTTCTACCGTCCATTCTGCAAATATTACAGTACCATCTGCTGTGGCTTTTACTGGTGTGTTTTCTGGGACAACCACATCTACGGCAAAATGTTTTTCTTCTAAATTATAACCTTCAGAAATAGTGCCATTTACTGGTGGGAATAACACATAATTAGATTGATCTCCAGCGGCTTCAAACAAATTGTATTTATCTTCCTTAGCTACTTTTTCTCTTAACAAGGAATCTTGCTTGTTTGTTGGTACCTGCAAAATGTCGAGATCATCTTTAGAAGCTGCTAATATAGAATCTCTATTAAAATTTAAAGTAGCGACATCACCTGTTAGTACCTTTCTAATTGAGGCGTAGTAACGTTTATTCAGTTCTAATTCTTGAACCAATGAATCTGTTTTGTAATTTAAGATCGTGGCTCTTTTTTTCAACTTTGCAGACGAATAACCTGGAATGTATTCTCTTAAGGGTGTAAATGCGATAAGCAAAACGGTAAAGAATACGAGTGAAATAGCAGAAAGTGACGTAAGAATAAAAACGTTTAGCCTAGTGAGTTTTATAGCAAAACGCTCTTCAAAAGTATCTTCATTCAGAATAACCAAACGGTACTTATGAAGTAACTTTTTAGTAAATTTCTTTTCTTTTTTTTTCTTTTTTGCCATTGAAACAAAATTAGTTAAAATACTGAAATGGCACTACCATAAAGTCTTAAAGTTGCTATAACAAAGCTATTATTAAACTATAATTACTAACTTTGCAACCTAAATAAGAAGTTATGAGTTTATACATCGTCCCATTAATGATTGGTCCATGGCAATGGGTTATCATTGGACTCGGTATTCTTTTATTGTTTGGTGGTAAAAAAATCCCTGAATTAATGAAAGGATTAGGTAGCGGAATTAAAGAATTTAAAAACGCTAGTAAAGACGAATCCAAAGAGATTGAAGAAAAAGAATAAGTCTACGTAATGGATTAAATTCCATTAAAATAAAAAGAGGTTATCTGAACATTATGTTTTAGATGACCTCTTTTTGGTTAAAAGACTTCTAATTTTTGATTCGCTTTATTTTATAATAATCGACTTTATAATAGCTTCTAACTCAAAAATATAATCGCGCTTTTCTAAAGATGGTGCATATACATAACCATCTGCGACCAAATAACGGTTATTAATTTTATCTTCAATAGCATACGTAATAAAAGGACCTGCCATAGTAAAACCTTTCATTTCCCACATGCCTCTTACTTCGTAGGTTGGTTTGTTATCTATAATAGTTTTGAACATAGATGGTGCGTACGCATCTTCAACAGCCATATAAATATCATCCTCTCCTGGTATCTTAGTTTTGGTAATTTGGTTACGTAGCTTTACAATATCTACAATTGTACTATCGCCTTTAGAAATACTTTCCATTGGTAATTCGTAAAACATAATTTCCATAGTTTTAGAATTACTCAGGTTTTTACGAACCCAGAAAAAATCGTCCTCAGCCTTACTTATTCTATATGCAGATGGAATTTCGATTGAAAAACCGAGATTGGTTTCTATAGCTTTTACATCTAACAACGATAATTTAATACGTCGTTGCTTCTCTTTCACTTCTTCTTTAATGAAAGCGTCAATGATTTTATCTTTATTTTCTTTTAATTGAGCAACAATCTGGCTATTTGTTTTTCCGCCAATAACCGCAACAGTTTGAGGCTTTGCAAACGCGTTATTTACAATTTTTGTAGTGGCTTCAATATTGCCTTTTTCAATTTTTAAAACCAATCGGCTTCGTGTTGCAAAACCATCAAAAACCTGAGTTGGAATTTGTCGCATCCCAAACATAGGTTCGTTTGTTGGTAAGCCATTTAAAGGAGCTGCAAAAATGTTTCTAATAGATTCGCCAACATTATCTTCCCATAGTATGTTATCAACTACAACAGAAATATTGTTTAAATTACCGTTAGATGCAGGTAAATATATTTGGTTATCACCTTTCTTTTTTTCTCCGCACGCCAATAGCAGTGCACAAAATAATACCGTGTAGAAAGCTCTCATAAGTTTTAATTTTTTGTTGGTTCTATTGAGACACCACTAGTGTCATTCCTATTTTGAGTTTATTACCACTAATATCGTTCCAATCTTTGATATTCTGAACAGAAACTCCAGAAAATTTTTGAGCAATCGTCCAAAGTGAATCTCCAGACCTTACCTTATAGGTTTGTTTTCCTGCTGTATTTATAACCTTCTTAGGTGTTTTTGGTTGAGACGAAGCAACACGCTCTCTAGGATAAATGGTTAAGCGTTGTCCTATTTTAAGGTTATTGCCTCTAAGTCCATTCCATTGTTTTAATTGACTAACTCTGACTCCATATTTCCGTGCAATTTTACCAAGATAGTCTCCATTTCTTACACGATACCTGACTTTGGTGTCGTTATTAACCACTTGAGGTAGTGGCTTTTCACGATTATTAAATTCGGCATTTGCAAAGGCATAAATCTGATCTTCATTCGTTACAAATTTACCAACAGCTTCACGAGGTAGTCTTAAAGTGTACGTTTTACCTTCAACCTTAGGAATAACATCTAATTTATAAGCCGGATTCAGAAACTGTAATGCTTCAATCTCGATACCTGTTACTTTCGACACATGACCCAAAGAAATCATTTGTTTTACATGAACAGTATCCGTTTGAACGAGTTGAAAAGGTGGTCGTTCTGGCTTAAAACCATGCTCTTTTGCGTATTCAAAAATATACATCGTCGCCTGAAAAGCTGGCACATATCCTGCAGTTTCTCTTGGTAAATTGGTACGAATATTCCAATAGTTTTTAGAACCACCTGAGCGTCTAATCGCTTTATTTACATTTCCTGGACCAGAATTATAAGCCGCGAGTGCCAAATCCCAATCTTTAAAAATACGATACATTCTCCCTAAATATTCTGCTGCGGCTTTTGTAGATTTTATTGGGTCACTACGATCGTCCACATAACTGCTGACTTGTAAATCGTGCTCTTTTCCTGTACCATACATAAACTGCCAAATTCCAGTGGCTCCAACTCTCGAGCGTGCTCTTGGTTTTAAGGCCGACTCTACAATCGCGAGATACTTCATTTCTAATGGAATATCATGTTGATCAAATTCTTGCTCGAACATAGGAAAGTAAAAGTGACTCAAACCCATTAAGCGTTCTAAAGAACCTCGTCTGTGTTTAAGGTAACTTTTAATCACACTTTCTAATGAGGAATTATACTCGATATTGAAAGGTGTTCTGGCATTAAGACGCTCTAATCGTGCTTTTATAGTATCTGTGGAAAGTTCTGGATAATCTACAGGCTCATAATCTAACTCTGTAACAGATTTATAAATAGTATCAAAAAGTGAATTGCTGTAGAGTTCGTCTAACCATTTTTTATCGAGTTCTGCAGCTTCTGGTAAATCTTTGAGATGTTTAATAGCTGTAGTATCGACTTCGGCCTGAATATTTTTTTCCGTTTTAAAAAGCTTCCCATCAATAACCGAATCTTTAGTAGAAACGACCTGTGCTGGTTTTTTAGGAATACTATCGGTTTTAGTTTGTGAATATCCATTATAAAAAGACACGCACAGAACAGCCAATAAAAATGATTTTAATGTCATGATTTACAGAGGGATTGATTTGTAAGTTTCCGCATTTTATAAACGCTGAAACCGCTAAAAATAGTATTTTTTTATTATACCATCTTTACTTTGAAATAATAATAAATCGCCCTTTTTTCCTTTCTGTTTCAATATAAAAAGAAACCGTAACTAAGGCTATGCTTTATTTTTCTATATCACATAAAGAAAAAAATCATCGTTTTATTTTATTACAATTACAAAATAAAGATGGTTACTATGCTAATATCGCTGCAATTCCTGGTAAGGTTTTACCCTCTAAACTTTCGAGCATCGCTCCTCCACCTGTACTGACATAACTGACTTTATCTTCAAAACCAAATTGTTTTACTGCAGCAACAGAATCACCTCCACCAACTAAAGAAAAAGCTCCGTTTTTAGTCGCGTTTGCGATGGAATTTCCAAGCTCAATCGTACCATTAGAAAAGCTTTCCAATTCAAAAACACCTAAAGGACCGTTCCAAAGAATAGTTTTACATTGGTTTACAACCGCATCAAAAATTGCGATGGATTTTGGACCAGCATCTAAACCTTGCCAACCGTCAGGAATATGTTTCACGTCTACCACCTGTGTATTCGCATCATTACTAAATGCATCTGCTGCAACCACATCAACCGGAATATGAATTTTAACGCCTTTTGCTTCGGCTTGCTTTAAAATATCTAAAGCCATTTCCATTTTATCATCTTCACAAATGGAATCTCCAATGCTTCCACCTTGCGCTTTTATGAAGGTAAATGTCATTCCGCCTCCAATAATTAAATGGTCAACCTTATCTAAAATATTTTCGATCACTGTAATTTTTGAAGAGACTTTTGCACCACCAAGAACAGCTAAAACTGGTTTTTCACCATCTTCCATAACCTTTTTAATGCTCTCAATTTCTTGTGCTAATAAGTTTCCAAAACATTTCGAATCTGGAAAAAATTCAGCAACAATAGTCGTCGATGCATGTGCTCTGTGTGCTGTACCAAAAGCATCATTTACATAAATATCGCCTAGCTTAGATAATTGCTCTGCAAAAGTTCTATCACCTTTTGTTTCCTCCTCATGGAAACGTAAATTTTCGAGTAATAAAATTTCACCTGGTTGTAATGCGTTTGCTTTTTCTTCTGCTTCTGCACCAACGCAATTCGACGCGAATTTCACTTCTACTCCTAATACGTCTTCAATTTTAGGAATGATATGTTTTAACGAAAATTCATCTTGTGCTCCTTTTGGACGCCCTAAATGCGACATTAATACACAACTTCCTCCATCTTCTAAAATTTTGATAATCGTTGGTTTTGCAGATACAATACGTGTTGCGTCAGTAACCTGAAAATTATCGTTTAACGGCACATTAAAATCTACTCTTATTAGTGCTTTTTTATTTTCGAAATTGAAATCGTTTAGTGTCTTCATGTGTTTAATATCTGGTGAAACCTATTTTTTGTTATTGTCAACAAATATAAAGATTAGAAACAGAATTATTTTATATAGTTTTGCTTTATGCAATTTTCAGACGTTTTAGGTCAAAAACATATCAAAAATCACCTCACCACAAGTGTTGATGCAGGTAGAATTGCACATGCACAATTATTTGTAGGTCCGGAAGGTTCTGGTACTTTACCAATGGCTTTGGCGTATGCACAATATATTTTGTGTGGTAATACCAATGGCGAAAATACAGGTGGTAACGATTCTTGTAATCTGAAATTTAAAAATGTTTCGCATCCAGATTTACATTTTGCTTTTCCGGTGACCACTAGCGATAAGGTAAAAAGTAAACCTGTTTCTAGTTTTTATTTGGAAGAATGGCGACAACTTTTAGACCAGCAACCTTATGGCAACCTGTTTGATTGGTATAAACTTTTAGGTGTGGATAACAAACAAGGTCAAATTGGTGTAGATGAAGCCTTACAAATTGTAAAATCTCTAGCACTGAAATCTTATGAAGGTGGCCATAAAGTGATGCTAATTTGGATGGCTGAAAAACTAAACACAGCCAGTGCTAATAAGCTTTTAAAACTCATTGAAGAACCACCAGAAAAAACGGTTTTTATCTTAATAGCAGAAGACGAAGAGCAAATCATTAACACGATTCGGTCGCGTTGTCAAATCTTACATTTTCCACCTTTGGCTGAAGAAGCCATTGCTGAAGCTTTGGTAAAAAACTATCATATTGAAGCGTCTATTGCTACTAAAATTGCACATCAAGCTAATGGAAATTACAATAAGGCTTGCGATTTAATATATCAAGACAGTGAGGATATTCAGTTTGAAAAATGGTTTGTCATCTGGATACGTTCCGCCTTTAAAGCCAAAGGCAACAAAGCGGCTATTCACGATTTAATTTCATGGTCTGAAGAAATTGCTAAAACAGGACGTGAAACACAAAAGAAATTCCTCAGCTTTTGTTTGAATTATTTTAGACAAGCACTTCTACTAAATTATAAAGCAAATGAATTGGTTTATCTAGAACCAAAATCTGACGATTTTAAACTTGAAAAATTTGCGCCTTTTGTTCATGATTCTAATATTATGGAAATTTCAGAAGAGCTTCAAACTGCCATGTATCATATTGAGCGCAATGGTAATTCTAAGATTATTCTTACGGATTTATCTATAAAGTTGACGCGCTTGCTTCATAAGAAATCTGCTTAGATTACACCCTTTTTTCCATGTTTCTAAACAATAATTGAGATAGCGGAATAAACATTAATCCACAAAATACGAGAATAAAAAAGGCGTTTTGTAAACCAAACGCATGCGACAAATAACCAATTAAAGGTGGTCCTATAAACGTCCCAACAATTGCATACGTACCAATAATTGAAATCGCCATGCCTGGCGAATATTTTTTAGATTGACCTGCTAAAATATACGTCATAGGGAAAATGGCAGAAACACCCATACCTACTAAACAAAAGCCTATTAAAGCTGTCCAAAATGTAGGGAATAAAATTGCCGTTAAAATACCTGACGACATCAAAATACTACTCATCATATACATTCTAGGCATGCCTATTTTATCTACTATGTGGTCTAAAAAAAACCGCGACATAGCCATACACATCATAAACAGTAAATAACCATAAGTAAAGACCTCTTCTTTTACAACATCTCTAAAATAAACACCACTCCAATCGTACATACCTCCTTCGCAAATGGAAGCGAAGAAAATCAGTAAGCCTAAGTATAAAATAAATGGATCGGGTTTTCCAAGGATAAGCTTGTTTCCCGTTGTAGACTTATCTGTTTTTAATGAATATCTATAAGCACATACCGATGCTATTATGGTGACTAGTGCGATACTTATAAAATGATTTTGCATGTTTACGGCATTCTTAATCATAAGCGTAGAAAACAAAACACCACAAACTCCTCCTAAACTCCAAATACCATGCAAACCACCAATTATTTTGTTTTTAAAAGAGCTTTGCAAGGTTAAAGATTGGGCATTCATAGCGATATTTAAAATACGAAGTGCCATAGAAAAAACCGCTAAAACGACTAGTAATAAAAAGATGGTTTTTACAAAGCTCATGCTTACTAAAGCTAAGGCGAATACTAAAAATGAATAAAATAAAGGGGTTCTTGTATTAAATTTTGAAACTAGCCAGCCAGAAGCCAAAGTGCCTATCAGTGCTGCAATTGGCATTATTAACAACACGCTTCCTAATTGCGCATCATTCAAGTTAAAAAAGAATTTTAGGGTTGGAATCCGAGATGCCCAAGTTGCGAAACATAGTCCAGACAAAAAGAAATAAGTGCTTAGTGCTATGCGATTTTGTTTGTGAATTTCCATACAACTCCTGTAGATTGCTATTAACCTGAGTTAGACTATTACTAAATTTGCTTTTAAATGGCATCTTTTTGACCTACGAGGTTTTAAACACCTTGTGGATCGTTAAAGTCTAAATTCTATACCTACAAGGTTAAATAAAACCTTGCAGAATATCCACAAAAAACAAAAGCCAAGCATAAGCTCGACTTTTGAATTATTTAATACTATTAGAATTTACTTTTCTGTCGTCTCTTCAGTTGCTTCGGTAGCTTCATCTTTAGTTGCTTCCGCATCCTTCCCGCTAAACGCATCGTTAAGTGCTTTGGTCACCGCTTCAGAAATATCGTTTTCTTCTTTTCCAAACATTACGCTACCAGCTTCATTTTTACCTAAAATAAATGTGTAACCGTTCTTTTTACCGTAATCAGTAACAAAGGTATTCACTTTAGAAATTACAGAGTCCATTTCAACCGTAAATAGTTGCTGCATTTGTTGTTGCTCATATTGAAACTGCTGTTGCAAACCTTGTTGTTTTTGCGTTAAGGCTTGGTACATTTCTTGACGTGCCTGTGGAGACATGGTTTTTTCTTTAGCTTGAAAACCTTGTGCTTCTGATTGAAACGCTTTTCCAATACTATCCATTCTTGCTTTAAAAGCTTCATCTTTTAGTTTGAAATCTTCTTCAATATCAATTTTCATTTGATAATCATTAATAACTTTACCGTTATCAATAAATCCTATTTTTTGTTGTTCTTGACAAGATGCTAAAACCACCAATGCCATAACACTTAAAATTATTTTCTTCATTTTGTTTCTTAATTAGATTTTTGCAAATGTATAAAAGTTAACCTGTGATTTCTTAAATTTTTTTAGTATTGATTATTTCTATTAAAATTTATGTTATTCATTTGTTATACCTATTGAAAATGAATTGAAATAAAGCCGTTTTAAGGCACCTTCTGTTTTTGCGGTTGTAGTTGGTTAATTCTTGCGCACTTCATTAAACAGTTGCTCTTATTTTAATTATTGCCATGCTTCAAGACATAAATGTGAGACGAATACTCTTCTGAACGTTTCGCTTTACGATTAGATTGCCATCCCATCCAAAATGCTTTCACAGGATTCATAAAACCCGATTTGTATTTTTCTGAAAGTAAGCAGACATAATACGCATCAAATTTCATAGGTAGCGTTTTTACCAGTGTCATGTTTTCTTTTTTAAACAATTCTGAAATGGAGCTTTTTGAAAAATGCCAAAGGTGTCTCGGTACATCGAAAGCTGCCCAGAAATTTTTATAATACGCAGCGTCGTAACTTTTATAATTTGGCACCGCAATCACTAAAGTACCGTTCGGTTTTAAAAGGCGTTTAAATAATGCCGTGTGCATTTCTAAATTTGGTAAATGTTCTAAGACATGCCAAAGCGTAATGACGTCAAAACTATTAGACTCTAAGTGTTCTAAATGCTCTGTTTCAAAAACAGCATTATTCGTTTTTGTATTTGAAATCTGTCTGGCATTTTGGTCTGGCTCTATTCCGGTAATTTGCCAGTTATCTTTTAAGGCGGTTTGCAAAAAGTCTCCTGTACCGCATCCAATATCTAAAAGTAATTTAGAATCTGATTGAAAAGAATTAATCAATTTGAGTTTTCTTTTTAAAGAAATTTCTCTCACTTTGTGATAAACATATTCCAGCAGATTCCGTCTGGTATCTGTGTGCGAAATATAATCTTCACTTTTGTAATACGCTGCTAATTCTTCTCCTTCTGGTATTGGAAATGTTTCTAGCATGTCGAGTTCTTTGTTGTGTAACAATTGGAACTGGTCGCCAGAAACAGAATGGTCTTTTAGAGTGAGGTATGTTGAATTTTGTTTTGCCACTTTTATTTCAAACTAATTTTTAAACCCATTTCAGCTTTCATCAACTTTAATACTTCAGCATTTCCCATGGCGTCATCAACAGGGTTGTGCGTGTGACTCGTTTTACGTAAATGCTTCCATTTCGCAAAGGTATCTTTTTCAATACCGCAGTACAAATCCGATAGTCTCCTTGAACTATATCCGAAAGGGTTTTCATTAATAAAGTGATGGAAATACCAGCAAATAAACATCCAATCAAAACCATTATTATCGCTTATAAAAATTGGTCGTCCTTTCGAGTTTTCAATTATCCAATTTTTGAAGTTGGTCATCACGGTCACTGGGTTATCAAAGGTTTCTGTTTCTTCTCTAGAAAAACCTGATATAGCCAATGCTTCAGGATTGAACTTATCAGAGACGGGTTTGATTCTGCCATAAAACGTTCTGTCTAATTTTTCATCTACTAATACAGCACCAAAACAAATCATAGAATAATCACCCGGAATTGGTCCATCAGATTCAATATCTACCATTATATAACTCATGATTGCTTTGTTTTAAAACGTTTTAGAAAAAGCTATTGTGAAATTGTTTCACGTGGAACAGTGTTATGACACCTCTACAGTCGACTAAAAAGGAATCATTTATAGATTCACTATTACATTGGACTTGAAGCTGTTTTATAATTCTGACACCTTAACTATAACACTAAACGATACATTTATTGTCTCTAATTGTCTTCTAGAAACCTCTTTTTAAAATCGTATTATTGAAACCCTTTTTCTAACACCCCTAAAGTCCCCTTAAGGGGACAATCTATAGATTCAACATTTCAATAAATTTGAAAATATTTTTTAATTATAAAACCTGAATTATCCCAGTAAACGCTAAAGTTACGCTGTCGTATTGTCCCCTTGAGCGGGCTTTTAAGGATGTTGGCTCTTCACAAAACAAACAATGTTTCACGTGGAACATTAGAACACTGATTCATGAGATTCCTGCTTTCGCAGTAATTTAGCGCCCTAAATAAACTAATAATACCGAAATATCATTAGGATTAACACCACTAATTCTTGATGCCTGAGAGATGGTTACAGGTTCAATTTTACTTAACTTTTGCCTCGCCTCAATACTCATAGATTTCAATTTTGAGTAATCAAAACCTACCGGAATTTTCAAATTCTCGAGTCTATTTAGCTTATCTGCATTGTTCTTTTCTTTCTCAATATAGCCAGCATACTTTACTTGAATTTCGGTTTGCTCAATCACTTCTGTATCTAAACTATTAGATTGAATGTAATTCTCAACCGACTCAAATTGTCTCACATCATCAATGGTAATATTCGGCCTTGCGTATAACTTAAACATCTTATCTTGTTGTTTAACCGCAGCCGAATTCTTAGATTCTAATACAGGATTTGCCTCGTCTGGAGTTACACTTGTGTCTTTAAAAAATTGTACAAATGCATCTGATTTAGATTGCTTTTCTTGCATACGCTCTAAACGCTTCTTCGATGCTAAACCTAATTCATATCCTTTTGGTGTTAATCTAAAATCAGCATTATCTTGTCTCAACAATGTTCTATATTCTGCTCGAGACGTAAACATACGATACGGTTCTTCCGTTCCTTTTGTAATTAAATCGTCAATTAAAACACCTATATACGCTTCATCACGTTGCAATGTAAAGGCGTCTTTCTCTTGCACCTTTAAACTGGCATTCATTCCAGCCATTAACCCTTGAGAAGCCGCTTCTTCATAACCCGTTGTTCCATTTATTTGTCCTGCGAAAAATAAGCCTTCTACCAACTTCGTTTCTAAAGTATGTTTCAATTGTGTTGGTGGAAAATAATCATATTCAATAGCATAACCAGGTCTAAAGAATTTTACATTCTCAAAACCTACCACAGAACGTAAAGCTTTAAACTGCACATCTTCTGGCAACGACGTGGAAAATCCGTTTACATAAACCTCACAAGTATTCCAACCTTCTGGTTCTACAAACAACTGATGACTATTTTTATCTGCAAACCGATTTATTTTATCTTCAATCGATGGGCAGTAGCGAGGTCCGACACTTTGTATTCTACCATTAAACATTGGCGAACGTTCGAAACCTTCACGCAATAAATCGTGAACCAATTCACTCGTATGCGTCATATGACAAGAACGCTGATGTTCTAAAACCTTCGTTGTGTCTAAATATGAAAATTTTTGAGGTATATCGTCACCTGGCTGTTCGGTCATTTTAGAATAGTCCAAAGACCGTCCGTCGACTCTTGGAGGTGTTCCTGTTTTCATCCTACCAGACTCAAACCCAAACTCTCTTAACTGTTCTGTAATTCCTGTTGCAGCTCTTTCGCCAGCACGTCCACCACCGAAGTTTTTGTCACCAATATGAATGAGTCCATTTAAAAATGTACCATTTGTTAAGACAACTGTTCTTGCTTTTACTTCAATCCCTAACGATGTTTTTACGCCAACCACTTTATGGTTTTCTACTATAAGACCAGATACCATTTCCTGATAGAAATCCAAATTTGGAGTGCCTTCTAATAGCAATCTCCAATCTTCAGCAAAACGCATTCGGTCACTTTGCACTCTTGGACTCCACATGGCAGGTCCTTTAGATTTATTCAACATTTTGAATTGAATAGCAGATGTGTCTGATACAATACCACTATAACCACCAAGCGCATCAATCTCTCTAACAATTTGCCCTTTCGCTATGCCTCCCATTGCAGGATTACAAGACATCTGTGCAATATTTTGAAGGTTCATGGTAATCAATAATGTTTTACTTCCCATGTTTGCAGCCGCTGCTGCAGCTTCACTTCCTGCGTGACCTGCACCAACTACAATAACATCATATACTTCGTTAAACATATCTTCTTTCTTATTTGTTCCACGTGGAACATTCAAAACTTGTAATTTTTAAGAGTGCAAATATAAATTGATATCCTGACAATTACGAACGCCTGCCTAAGTAGTCATTTTCTTTAGAACGCATCAAGGCTTTCTCATCTTCCGTCTTATCTTTATAACCACAATAATGAAGGACACCATGAATCATAACTCTAGCTAATTCATCTTCAAACGACACACCAAATTCTAACGCGTTTTCATTAACCCGATCTACGGAAATATAAATATCACCATGTAGTTCTTTTCCTACTGAGTAATCGAAACTTATGATGTCCGTTAAAGTGTCGTGATTTAAAAATTCAACATTCAATTTATGCAAATAGTCGTCTGAGCAAAACACAAAGTTAATCTCTCCTTCCTTCCTTTCTTCCTGTGCAATTGTCTCAGCAATCCAATCTGCTACTTCTAGTTCGTTATTTAAACTAAACTTGGTTTCGTAATTAAAACTAATCATTTGAATTTTTAAAATACTCTTGAATCTTCTTCTTAAAATGATTTTGCAAAGGTAGTGCTTGCCTGTTTAAAATTTCGGTCGTGTTGAAATATTGTTTGGCCGTTGGGATTTGACTTGGATTATTTTGATTGAATTCTTCTTTGTTAGTTTCAGATTTACGCTTAGAATCTTGTCCTTGCATAAAGGTTGCATTTTCAAGTTTCAATAAATTGTGCTGTAAATCCATCATTTTTTGAAGCGTTTGATTGGTAAAACCAGAATTCAATAAATCGAGTTCAATATCCTCCATTTGTCTAATGAGTTGTCCTGCCGACTCTATTTTTCCTTCTTTACTTAAACGATCTTCTAATGCCTGACGCAATTGTTGTTGCTGCTGGTAAATTTTATATAACTCACCGTTTTGCTCTTCGCTTCCACCTTCACCATAGCCATCATTCTTTTCGCCTTCACCTTCACCAATGCCGTCACTACCGTTTTTTCCGTTCTTACCATTTTTGCCGCCTTTTCCATCTTTTCCATTTTCACCTTCTTTTCCATTTTGGTTGCCTTCACCCTTCTCTTCACCATTTTCACCCGACTTTCCGCCTTTTCCTTCTTTGCCCTGTTGCTCACCACTTTTACCACCTTCACCACTTTTACCTTCTTTACCAGCTTTTCCATCTTCATCAGGTTTCTGTCCTTCCCCTTCTTTGCCTTCCTTTCCTTTTTCACCTGGCTTTTTACCCTCACCTTCCTTTCCTTCTTCTCCTTTATCGCCTTCCTTACCTTCCTCGCCTTCTTTAACTTCCTCACCCTTCTTGACTTCCTCCTCCATTTTCTTATTGAGCTCTTCTTGGCTCATAATAATATCCTCTAGCTGCGAATCCCCTTCACCAGGCCCAGGTGATGGATTCATTTGTTCTTCCATATTATCTAGAACGTCACTTAAAAAACTAGCTAACTCATTCGTTGCGGTTACCGCATATTGCTGCGCACCCACACCTTGATATAATCTATTTTCAGTGAGATGATCTAAGGCTTTGTCGATATTAAAATAAACATCTGTAATCTGTGCATTTACTTTTTCTGAAATCTTTGGCTGTCTTAACGACAAGGCGAATAAACTGTCGTCAATATGCTCAAAATGCGCTCTTAAATTGCTCTGCTCAATAACGTATTTACCATACTTGTTGTTATTGATGCCAATACTCTCAAACGTTTCCATAAGGGCTTCTTGATCGAACGAATATTTCAATAAGTTTTCTAGAATTTGTCGCAGCGCATCAATATCCTCAGCAGCTTGGTCGCCACCTCCGCCTCCGCCACCTCCAGACATTTTCAGCATATCGCTCATTTCCTTCATCTTCTTGGCAGCTTTCTTTTGCCTTTCTTTCGCTTTTTCTAGTTGTTCTTTTGCTTCTTCGGGCTTTTCCTTAGCCTCATTTTCTTCCTTCTTTTCTAAGGCTTCTTTGGCTTCTTTCTGGTCGAATTTTATCTCGTCTTCTAAAAACTTATCCTGTGGAACTTTGGTTGGTTTTTGAAGTTGTCTATCATCGCGCTTTAAATCTTCTAGTTCTTTTTGAAGCTCCTCGAATTCTTCGTTTAACTTTTCTTGTGCTTCCTTGGTATTTTCTTCTTTCTTTTCCGACAGTTTTTCCTGCTTTTCAGAAATGTCTTCCAATTGCTTTGATAACTTTTCAGCCTTTTTCATCACATAGAAACGCTTGGTTAATTCCAACAGCTGTTTCATACTGCGTTTTTTGTTCTTATTTTGCTTGGCTAATTCTTCAAGTTTTTGTGTAAATTCTTCCTTGTTGATTTTATCCTTTAATTCTTCGAGCTCTTCAAGCAATTTTTCATCCTTTTTAAGCTGTTCTTCATTTTCCTTTAAACGCTGTTTTAAATCTTCTTTAAAAGGATCGTTTTCTTTCTTTTCATCTTTTTGAAATTCCTCGATATTCTCTTGAAGTTTTTTGTTGAAATTTTTCATCAACTGTTCTTGGTTTTTCTGACGTTTTAAAAAGTCTTCAAATTTCTTTTTATCATTAAAATTCAAGCTTTCTTTTTCCTTTTGAGTTTTAGAGAGTTCTTCAAGCTTTTTGTCTTGTTCTTTAAGCTTATCAAAAGTTTTACTGATGTCTTTAATCGTCTCGTTTTGGGCATTGAGCTGCTTTTGCTCTTCTTCGTCTTTTGTTAATTTTCTATAACCGAATATTGAACTTTTTGTACGCTTATAATTATGCAGAGCATCATTATCGAACACCTCGAAATAAAGTTGGTAACTGACCCCTTCTTCTAAATTAAATTGATTTGGAAATGCGCTAACAAATTCAGAAAAATTAGAGTTTGAAATGCTAATCGGTTCTACCTGCTTTTTAGACTCATCTTCCGTTGGATAATACACCAGTTGAAGTTTGGTTAGACCATAGTCATCACTTGCCTGACCATAAAAATAAAGGCTTTGTTCATCGATCGAGTCTTTTTGAACCTTAATATTCAACTCCGGATAAATATCTTTAACCACATTGATATTGTAGGCTAAATTCTCATAATCCTTTAAACTTTCGTTACTGGTTGTGATGCTGTAATTGTAATTTTTATAGAGTCGTTTAGAGACTTCAAAATTATTACTAGCATTAGATTGAAAACGCAAGGTATCTTCTGCATAAATTTGCACACCTGTGGTCGCTTTGGTCTTTGCTTTCCACGTAACGTTAGTACCTTCTGGCACTACTGCAGAACCTGTGCTTTTTAAAACCTCATCTTGCTTTTTGGTGTGTGATGGATAATCTAAAACCATTTCGAAATTGACCAAGTTTGGTGTATTCACCACTTCCAATTTATATGGTTTTGAAGTGACGTCATTAGCCGATAGTGTAAATTCTACAGCTTCCTTTGGTAAGCTGAAAGTGTATTGAAATTCGCCAGCACCCAACTGTTGTAAAAAGTAAGACTGGCCATTAAATTTGATTTGTGCGTTTTCAGGAATGACATTACCTACGGTGGAAATATTCAGCTTAAAATCTTTGTTTTCAATGGCTTGTAAGGATTCATTCAACACAAAAAATTGAAATGGCGCTGGTGGCTCGTAAGCAGTTTTATAGTTGACCACACGCTCGTAGCTATCGCTAAACCAATTTATTTTTCCTGTTAAAAAGGATAATAATAGAATGGCGACAGGAATGGCAGCATATTTTAAATATTTAGTGTTCGACTTAAAATTAATAGCCAATTGAAACGGAATGGGTTGTAACTCTTGCGACTTCTGCTCAATACTGGCAATTAATAAATCGGATTGTTGTGTGCTTTGATTCAATTGTAGCACGTTGAGCAACTTATCATTAACTTCTGGAAAATGGTTGCCGATTAACTTTGAAGCGGTTTCGAAATTGATGCCTTTTCTTAGTTTGAATAAATGCGATAAAGGAATGGCAATAAACTTAACAAAAAGTGCGAATTCTACGATAATGAATGTCCAAAACAGTAGCCTTCTTGCTGTAGGGTTTAGCCATAGCACATATTCTACAAACAAGGTCACTATAAGATATAGCAAGCCTATGGCGAAAAATAAAATGACGCCTTTTAAGAGTTCGTTGGTATAATACCGTTTAATGAACTCTTCTAACTTTTGTTTTATATTTTGAAAATTACTCACTGTTATTTATAGGTCTTTTTCAAAGTAAAGATAAATGTACATTGCTAAACCAAAATTTGATGCGTCGGTTGAAGCAAGTCTGTAGCCCTTTTTAGCATATTCGTCTAACTTTGCTTGTATGTCTTTTTTTGAACTTTTTGTGATGTGTTTAGAATCTAAAGTCACTTTACTGTAATAGATTAATGTTTCTACTTTGTATTCTTTCATTTGTTTATGCTTTTTACGATTAACCTTGTCACTAAATTGAAATACTACTAACTATACTTTTGTCACACAAAACGCAAAGCTAAAAAGGCTTTCACCTTTAACTGACTAAACTACAATTTTATTTTAATTGTAATTTGGTTAAATTTGATAAGATTCTGTTAATTTAGAGGTTTAGGGTATAAAATTGGGTTCAAATTGAACAATTACTAACTTAAAAGCAGATTACTGCCTTTGCAGGAATGACAAAAATATGAAAGACCTTAAATACTTAGCTGCGTTTTCTATTCCGATATTTGCTTTTTTAAGCTTGTCCTTAAAAGGGTATTGGGTTTGGGCTACTCCTGTTTTTGCTTTTTTTTTATTCCCATTTTAGAACTTATTTTTCCTGTGGATACTGAAAATTTAAAGCCTGACGAAGCAGATAGTAAATTGAAACGCACACTTTTTGATTGGCTGCTTTATTTAAATGTACCTATTGTTTACGGTTTGGTAATTTATGGCTTATTTATAGTTTCGAATAGTCCTTTAGAAACTTACGAATTTGTGGGAATTATTATTTCCGTTGGTATTGTGTTAGGTGTTAATGTGGCGCATGAGCTTGGCCACAGACAAACCACTAACGAGCGTTTTCTTGGTAAAGCTTTGCTCTTGCCTTCTTTCTACATGCATTTTTATATTGAACATAATTTTGGACACCATTTACACGCTGCCACACCAGAAGATCCCGCCACAGCGAGATACAACCAAAGTGTGTATTCGTTTTGGTTCACCTCAACGATTCGGCAATATATTGGTGCTTGGAAGATTCAAACGAAGTTGTTGAAAAATAGCAAAAAATCATTCTTTTCGTTAAAAAATGACATGTTTTGGTATGTAATCTTTCAAATTTGTTATTTAATTGGTGTTTTCTTGCTTTTTGGAACTTCGGCTTTGGTGTTTGCCATTTTTGCTGGAATTGTTGGCTTTATTCTTCTTGAAACAGTAAATTATATTGAACATTATGGTCTATTGCGTTCTAAAACTAAATCTGGACGTTACGAACGTGTTAAAGAAATGCACTCTTGGAATTCTAATCATGTTATTGGTAGAATTGTATTGTATGAACTCACTAGACATAGCGATCATCATTTTAAATCGTCTAAAAAATATCAGGTTTTAGACTGCCATGATGAGAGTCCGCAAATGCCTTATGGCTATCCGACTTCTATGGTTTTGGCTATGATTCCTCCGCTTTGGTTTGGGATTATGAATGCGCGTGTGCCGAAAAGTATGATTATTGATTAGAATGCAGATAATAGGCTAGTTGTGCAATAAAGTTTTTAATACACTAATTTCACTAGTTATAACGAATGGGAATACTGACAATAGTTATTTGTGAAATTCGTGTCAAACTTTTATCATTTGAGTATCATTTTCAGTCCACTTGAAAAACTTCACGCTTCGTTCTTCTAACTTCACACCTATAATTTTATCTTTGCGCTAGATTCTGAAATAACTTTATCGCTTCGAAAGCACTTCGACTGCGCTCAGCGTGACATTCAGTATAAATTTAACTCAAGTTATGTCTAAAAACGTACGTGTGCGCTTTGCACCAAGTCCAACAGGACCTTTACATATTGGTGGTGTAAGAACCGCTTTATTCAACTATTTATTTGCTAAAAAACATGGTGGTGCGTTTGTACTCAGAATTGAAGATACCGATCAAAACCGTTATGTAGAAGGCGCTGAAGATTATATAGTTGATGCTTTAAATTGGTGTGGTATTCCTTTTGATGAAGGCATTTCGCCTTCGCTCAATGACTCAAAAGATGGTGGTTTTGGTCCTTACAGACAAAGCGAGCGAAAGCATTTATACAAGCAATATGCAGATCAGTTAATTGCAGATGGAAATGCCTACTACGCTTTTGACACGTCTGAACAATTAGATGCACATAGAAAAGGACATGAAGCCGAAGGCAAAACCTTTATTTACAACTGGCACAACAGAGAAAAAGGACGTTTGGTAAATTCTTTAGTGTTGACTGAAGCTGAAACTAAAGCAAAAATTGAAGCTGGTGACGACTATGTGATTCGTTTTAAATCGCCTCAGGATGAAACCTTACATCTTACCGATATTATTAGAGGTAAAATAACGATTGACACCAATGTTTTAGACGATAAAATTTTGTTTAAAAGTGACGGTATGCCAACTTACCATTTAGCAAATATTGTAGATGACCATTTAATGGAAATTTCGCATGTGATTCGCGGTGAAGAATGGTTGCCCTCCCTTGCTTTACATTATCAATTATATGATGCTTTTGGATGGGAAAAACCCGAATTTGCACATTTACCGTTAATACTAAAACCCACTGGAAAAGGGAAATTAAGCAAGCGTGATGGTGATAAATTAGGCTTTCCGGTGTTTCCTTTGGCTTATACAGACCGGAAAACGAATGAAACCTCTAAAGGTTATAAAGAAGAAGGTTATTTCCCAGAAGCCGTCGTTAATTTCTTGGCGTTTTTAGGTTGGAATCCTGGTACAGAACAAGAAATTTTTAGTTTAGAACAACTCATTAATGATTTTGATTTAGCTAGAGTTAATAAAGCTGGTGCACGTTTCGATCCTGATAAAACAAAATGGTTTAATCACCAATACATGCAACAGCAATTAGATTTAGATTTGGCTGAGCAGTTTAAAACAATGCAACCAGAATTAAGTGCTATTGATACTAATTATATTGCTTTAGTTATTGGCTTAGTTAAAGAGCGTGCGACTTTTGTTGGTGATTTTTGGGATTTGAGTCATTTCTTTTTTACGGCTCCAACAAGTTACGATGAAAAAGCTTCTAAAAAAGCGATAAAGGACGATACCGCTTCTGTAATGACTACAGTTATTGATTTAATAAATACAACTGATGATTTTACAGTTGAAAACCTTCAAACTAAAATAAAAGGTTGGATTACAACTAACGATATTGGTTTTGGAAAAGTGATGATGCCTTTACGATTAGCATTAGTTGGTGCTTTGCAAGGCCCTGACGTTTTTGATATTGTTTATATGATTGGTAAAGCAGAAACCGTAAAACGTATTGAAGCACTAATAAAAACCATTTAATTTTTTAAAAGGTAATCATCGCTGTTAATGCTATCAGCGACTGATTGCCTTTAAACTTTCCACTATTTCCTATGTCGAGATCTTGGTCATTTAAGGCACCTAAAATGTTGGTTTGTATATCAAACTGCGTGACGCCACCTTGAAGCCCAATACCATTTTTGATTTTATAATTTTTCCGCTGTGCATAACTAAATGTAACAAACAGAATACAAATGCCTACTAATAAAGAAGATTGTGTGTTTTTCGTGCTATTTTTAAAAGCTCAATAAGACAACCCTAAGTAAAATAATTAAAATAACTTACTTTTAGTCTTTCGTATTAACTAACCTTTAAAAAACATATTATGGGTCAATTTATTTTAGTTCCGATTTTATTTTTAACCGTTCTCATTTTATTTGCTTCAATTTTTATAGTGAAGCAAAAAACAGCTGCCATTATAGAGCGGTTTGGTAAGTTTCATAAAATTAGACAATCTGGTTTTCAAATGAAAATTCCTTTTGTAGATAAAATTGCTGGTAAGTTGAGTTTAAAAATTCAACAATTAGATGTTATTATTGAAACCAAAACACTCGATGATGTCTTTGTACGCTTAAAAGTATCTGTGCAATACCGTGTTATTAGAGAAAAGGTTTATGACGCTTTTTACCAATTAGATTATCCGCACGAACAAATTACCTCGTATGTATTTGACGTGGTGCGTGCCGAAGTTCCTAAAATGAAATTAGATGATGTTTTTGTAAAAAAAGATGATATTGCCTTAGCAGTAAAAGCAGAATTAAATGATGCGATGTTAGACTATGGTTTTGATATTATTAAAACCTTAGTTACTGATATTGATCCAGATGCCCAAGTAAAAGCAGCGATGAACCGAATTAATGCTGCAGATAGAGAAAAAACAGCCGCTCAGTTTGAAGGTGATGCTGCTCGTATTCTTATTGTTGAAAAAGCAAAAGCAGAAGCAGAAAGCAAACGTTTACAAGGCCAAGGTATTGCAGACCAACGTCGTGAAATTGCTCGTGGATTAGAAGAATCTGTTGATGTATTAAATCGCGTTGGTATCAACTCTCAAGAAGCTTCAGCCCTTATTGTAGTTACGCAACATTATGACACTTTACAAGCTATAGGTCAAGAAACCAATAGTAACTTAATATTATTACCAAACTCGCCACAAGCCGGAAGCCAAATGCTTAACGACATGGTAGCAAGTTTTACAGCAAGTAACCAAATTGGTGAAGCCATGAAAAATTCTAAAAACAAAAAGAAAACAGATGAATAAATTACATAAAATACTCGTGTTGGTGCTCATCGTAACTAGTTTCAACGTTTTTGCACAAAACAAAACCGATGCTTTAAGAGACGCCAAAGCCACATCTAAAGCCACATTAGATATGGATTTTGATACGCTTTTAAAACACACGCTTCCTTCAGTTATAGACATGATGGGAGGAAAAGATGCAGCACTCACTCTTTTAAAAACCACTCTAGAGGGCATGAAACTGCAAGGTTTTGTGTTTGAAAAAGCAGATATTAAAGGGGTGTCTGAAATTGTAAAAGAACAAGGGCAATTCCGTTGTATCGTTGAAGGTTTTAACCAAATGAAAATGTCTGAACAACGCATTTCATCTAAAAGCTATCTCTTAGGGATTTATAACGAAACCGAAAAGTTTTGGTGGTTTGTAGAAACGAAGCAATTAAAGAATGAAACCCTAGTCAATAAAATTCTACCAGACTTTGAAACTGCACTAGACATTCCGGAAGATGAAGTCACTGCCGAAGCGATTAAAGATTAGATAGTATCCTATTATTTTATATTGAAAACCCTCGAGAAAATATGTCGAGGGTTTTTTAATTCTTTTTGTCAGTAGCTACTTAAAATAAACCATTAGGAACATGCCTGTTTTTAATCTCCATAAATCTTGTACAAAAGGCTGTTACAAACCACAAAGCAAACTTCCCATGATGGTTAAAGTCAACATCCAATAGCCAGCATGTATCAGTATATATTTTACACTTTTGCGTTCAAAAAGGGCGTTGATGCCTAGTATTGGTAGCGCACCTAAAACACCAAACATAGCTCCATGTAAGGCTCCGTGTTTAAAAGTTCTGTAAGCAGTTCCGTAATCTGCCATAAAGGCTTCAAAAGATGGTTCTGCGAGTTCTGGTTTGGCACCAATCATGCCCATAGCTCCCCATTGATGGTTGGTAAATTGCATTAACAATACGCCTAATAAAGCTGCAAAGAGTAATGCAAAACCGAATATAATGGCAATGTTGCCGCTTTTAAGACGCTCCTCTGTCATTTCTGCAGCTCGCATCCAAGCAATTCCGAATCCTAATTTAGGATGGTACCATAAGGCTCCTACAAATAATGCAGCTACTGCTGCAATTGGTATGGCAATTGGGTTAATTGGTAATTCCATAATCTCTTTTGATTTTTTAGTTAGATATTTTAAATGTACAAAAAAACCTCACAACCATTGGTTATGAGGTTTTTATTAATCGATTTTTACATCGTTACATTCTCGATTTAGTAATTTACTCTTTATCGTAATCTATAATAGCTTGAACCGGAGTTAATACATTATAATCCTTCCAGATTGAAGCATCGTATTGTTTTAAAGAGACTATTGGATATTCTTTTTTATACTCTAAAACCAAGTTTTCTGAATCTAGATTATTAATAAAATAGAGCTCCGTTTTAGAATTAAAATCTTGTTCTACCATAAGTTTTAACTTTAAGACTTGCTTACCTCTTTGTTCTGAAGTGTTGTTCCGAGTAAACTTAAGCGATCTGTCTAAAAACACATAATTACCACTTTCTTGACTTATAAAATAAGGGCTGTACTTTTCGTTGTTATTTTTCTTAAAAATCACAGTGGCACGATAGGCGTTTTCTTCATATTTAATGCCCATTAAAAATTTTAGACTCACTCTTTGTCCTATTTTATTTTCAGCATATTGATACTCTAATTTTACAACGGCAAAATCAGATGTATTTACGTACATTTTACCTGAGTAGGTAGCGGAAAATTTATCGGGTTTAAAACTGATAATATAGGCTGTCTCGTCATCGATATTGGTAATACCTTCAATGGTGTGCTCATAATCATCTTCTTCAAAAATGAACTCGAGTTTTGAATCTTCGCTTACTGTATTATTTCTAATAATCCTGGCTATTTGAGATTTTAATCCTTTAGTATCGCCTTTGTTAGATTTGGTACTATCTTGAATCATATCTCCTATTTTTAAAGAATCTTCGAGTTTAAAAAACCCTGACTTTAATTTATAAGTCGCTGAAGAATCTAACAGTGCAAAAGCATTCTCAATAGCTTTAGAATTCATTGAATTTGTAGATAAATCCTTGTCTTCATTTATTAATTTGGTCGCTTTAATTACAGCCATTTGTAAACTATCTGACGTTTTTAGTAAATCGACTAACACATCTTCATAATATCTTGACTTCTTGCTCACCACATTTCCCTTTAAGTCTTCAAATTCTTTATTAAACGTTTTAATTTTAGACTTCTTTAAGTTTGAAGACTTTACAAGATCGAAATCAAAATCACGAAGTTCAAAATTACTTGTACTCCGCGAAAAAACGCGTTGTGCTCCTTCTTTAGCATAATTTTCAGAACTATTAGCTCTTACCTTTTCTAGAATTTCTGCAACAGAAAGTTGTTTGTTGGTGACGAAAACTTCTGAAAGCTCACTTATAGAGGCTTCTAGTCTATAAATTTCTTTATTAAAATCGGATAACTTATAGTCTACAGATTTATACCCTAAACATGAAATGGAAACGATATCTGTCTCTGAAAAATTATCAACTTCGAGATTAAACACGCCTTCATCATTGGTAATAACACCATAATTAGCTCCGATTTGAAGCGTAACGTAAGGAATTGGATTATTTTCTGAATCTACTATTTTTCCTGTAATGGTTTGAGAGAAAAGACAGTGGCTAATTACCAGCGTGGCAATAAAAAGGAGATATTTCATACATTAAAGCTAAAAAAGTTAGAGTTATTAAAAATACTATAAATAATGTAACACATTACCATTTCACTTTAAATAATCATCTATAAGATCTCTGAAGCTTCTGCAGCTAATACGTCGTTTTTATCGTCTTTTGCTTTTTCTATAAAATCGTTTATCGCTTCGTTTCGTTCTAAACCATTTTTAAGCAATACTTTCAACGCAATTAAAGTTACAGCACGTGTGCCTGCTTTTTTTATTGCAGTGCCAAATAAAGGCTCTAATTCATCATAAGTCACCTCCTTAGCCAGTGTTTGAATTTCAGCTTTAGCTTTTTGTTGTTTTTCTTCTGGTAAATTAGTGTACTTTTTACCAAACTGCTGAATAACGTTTATGGCAGGACGCTTCTGTTCTGCACGTCGATTAGGCTCAGTGACTACATTATTTTGCGGTTTTGGAGCTTGCTTTGCCCAACTATCTCTCAGTCCGACCGTTTTATTAAACACCAGCTTTTCTGAAGTGGTGTCATCATCAACATTAAAATACCCTAGCCTTTGAAATTGAAACTGATCTCCAGCTTTAACCTCTGCTAAACTCGGTTCTAAATAGCCTGTTTTTATAGTTAACGAATTCGGGTTTAGAAATTCCATAAAATCTTTATCCTTGTCACTATCTGGAGATTCATCACTAAACAAGCGATCGTATTCCCTAATTTCTGCTGTAATGGCATGTTTTATGGATACCCAATGTAAGGTGCCTTTTACTTTTTTAGAGGTATCCGTATCGTAAGTGCAATGAATTTCTGTTACATTTCCATTCTCATCCTTAACAACAGCATTTGCTTTTATGATGTAAGCATTTTTCAAGCGGACTTCACCACCCAATTTTAATCGGAAATATTTATTACTCGCTTCTTCCTTAAAATCGTCTTTTTCGATATAGATTTCTCTAGAAAAAGGCACTTTTCTAAAACCAGCAGTGTCATCTTCTTGATTATTTTCAGCTTCTAACCATTCCTCTTTAGCTTCAGGATAATTGGTGATAACCACTTTTACAGGATCCAAAACCGCCATCACACGATTTGCCGTTTTATTTAAATCTTCGCGAATACAAAACTCTAAAAGTGATACATCAATGACGTTTTCGCGCTTAGCCACTCCTACTTTTTCAATAAACTTTCGAATTGAATTTGGTGTGTAACCACGACGACGCAAACCAGAAATAGTTGGCATACGTGGATCGTCCCAACCAGAAACCACTCCATCTTCTACCAAACGCAATAATTTACGTTTGCTCATTATGGTGTAACTAAGATTTAAACGTGCAAATTCGCGTTGTTTTGGTGGTAAAGGCAATTTATCCTTTGCGTATTCATATACATGATCTTTAAACCAATCGTAAAGTTTTCTATGTGGTTTAAATTCTAACGAACATAAAGAATGTGAAATTTGTTCTATATAATCGCTTTCACCATGCGTCCAATCGTACATAGGATAAATGCACCAATCATCACCAGTTCTGTGATGTTTAGAATACATGATGCGATACATCATAGGATCTCGCATCAGCATGTTTGAATCTTCCATATCTATTTTTGCACGCAAAATATGTGTGCCAGCAGGAAATTTTCCAGCTTTCATACCTTCGAATAACTCTAAATTTTCTTTTACACTACGATCTCTATACGGACTGTTTGTTCCTACTTGTGTTGGAGTCCCTTTTTGTTTGGCAATTTCTTCTGACGTTTGGCTATCTACATAAGCTTTGCCGTCTTTTATCATCAAAATGGCCCAATCGTACAAGATTTGAAAATAGTCTGAAGAATACAATTCGTTAGCCCACGTGTAACCTAACCAAGCGATGTCTTTTTTAATAGCATCTACATATTCTTGCTCTTCTTTTGAAGGATTGGTATCATCGAATCTTAAATTTACAGGAGCGTTATAGGTTTCACCCAACCCAAAACTAATACCAATAGCTTTGGTATGACCTATGTGTAAATACCCATTAGGCTCTGGTGGAAAACGAAATCGCAACTTCTCTTTAGGTAAGCCATTTGCTAAATCCTCTTCTATAATATGCTCAATAAAATTGAGTGCTTTTGTTTCTTCTGACATTCTATTTAGGTATGTGGTATTAGGAAATAGGTATTAGGTTGTTTTATTGAAATGAAAATAGGCCTACTTAGCTAAAGCGTCATAGGATAAGGACAAAATTACACAAATTGTAACATTTATGAACCATTCGCTACGTATAGAGTGAACCAAAAATGTAAAATGAAATGAACTATAAATGTCCAAAATGTAATAATACGACTTATCAAGTCGATGAAATGCGAGCTACAGGAGGTACATTCTCTAAAATATTTGACATTCAGAATAAAAAATTTACTTCAGTAACTTGTAAAAAATGTACCTACACAGAATTCTATAAAGCCAAAACGAGCGCACTTAGTAATGTTTTTGATTTGTTTACGAATTAATAAAAAAGATTAAAGACCGCTTGTGCCTTTACAGATGCTAACACTGGTATTATTAAATCTGGTTTTATCTATTATCTCTACTCAACTTATTTAATAATCAATAGGTCTCAACTGCGCTCGACCAGACATAAATATTTATTTTTGTGATATGGGAATAATAAAAGTTGAAAATATTAGAGTATTCGCTCATCACGGCTGTTTAAAAGAGGAAACTGCCATTGGTAGCGATTACAGAGTAGATTTAGAAGTTAAAGTTAATTTAAAAACCTCATCCATATCTGATGAATTAGCTGATACTGTCGACTATGTTTTTTTAAATAAAGTGGTAAGAGAAGAAATGGCAATGCCTTCTAAGCTCTTAGAAACAGTGGCTAAACGGATTTTAGATCGTATTTTTAGTGAAGATGACTTGGTACAAAAAGCGACTATTGCGGTTAGTAAGATAAATCCACCTATTGGTGGTGATGTGGAGATGGTAACTATAAAAATCACCCAAAAGAGAAAAAAGTAAGGCTATTTAAGCATAGAACGCATATAATTTTTATATTTGCGCTCTTGTTAATTTATGTTTAAATTTATAAGATTTCTGCGTTCGCAGGAAGTTAGGGTGTCGTGGCCGAGTGGCTAGGCTCAGCTCTGCAAAAGCTGCTACAGCGGTTCGAATCCGCTCGACACCTCAATAAAGCGTTACTTTTTAGTAGCGCTTTTTTTATTTTAAATTTTAGAAAAATTTAGATTAAAGTATACGCCATTCGAATCCGCTCGAAACCTCAAGAAACCTTCAACTTATGTTGAGGGTTTTTTATTTAAAAAAAAATGAGAAATTGATTAAGGCTAACCAGCAACATCTAGAGCGTTTCTATAAAATTGCTTTTGTTCTATCTATTAAAAAGTAATCAAAAATCAACAACATATTTAGCATTAAAATTCCGATAGTAAATAATAATGCTCCATAAGGCCAATGTTGAATTTTAAAAATTAGAGCAAAAAATAGTGCAGATACTGTTAGGCCTATACATAAATAATAAACGCCTTCTTCTATAAACCACCAAACAAACAAAATAATAATTAATGCTTCTAAAATATAAGGTAACGCAACAAGGTGAAAAGCATTTACTAAGTAGTTGATTATCCACAATGAAATTAGAGCAAACTTCACATAATCTAGTTTTATTTTATGTTGTTTTTTAAGGAAACGAACCGCATATAACAAACCTAAAGAAACACTACCAATAAACATTAGTATTGCCGCATAAGGCCAATGCATAACTTTGAATAAAGCACCAAATATTAAAATTATAAGAGCAATACGCAATGGAAAAGTTAAAATCTTAGAATTCATTTTATAAACTTATTCTAAATAGGATTCACCCGTTCAATCTGTTCCTTGCTCTTTTCATACAAATCAGGAAAAAGACCCTGACTTAACAGTATAATACCAAAGACTAAAATTACTAATGCTACAATTTTTTTAGTCTTAAAAATTCGTCTTGGTGTTAACTTATTTTTTAGGCGTTTTGCTGCTGCTATTTTAACAAGATCCGTTAAAAAATAAGCGATAAGCATGGTTGAAATAAAAACGAAAACCCCATTTTCTGAAGTGGTAATAGAGGTACCAATGACTATAAAACCTAACCAACCTAAAAGGACTCCAATATTAATAAAATTAAGAAGAAAGCCTTTTACAAATAACTTTCCGTAATTTTTTTTAGGAATATTAATTCTGTGATGTTCTCTAACAATAGAACGAAATGATTTGGAGGTTTTTACAAAACTAATGAGTCCGTAAATAACTAATAAAACTCCACCAAAAACCAATAATTTTGGATCGTCTTTTATTTTGTCTAATAACGTATCTGTACTTTTAAAAATAACGAGGATAAAAACAATATCAGCGAAAATGACACCTAAATCGAAAATAATAGCACTTGTAAACCCTTTGGTTGCACTGGTTTCGAGTAAAACGAAAAACACAGGACCAATGGTAAACGCTAAAATAATTCCGAAGGGAATAGCTGTTAAGATATCGTCTAACATGTAAAACTTGCTGTTTACACAAATGTAAGAAACTCAGCCGAATTTACATGCGTTTTATTGTGCCACCAAGTAAGGTGTTTTCTTCTACTTGTTTTGGATTACCATAAATATAAACATCACCTCCAGCTTTAATTCTAATATCTACAGATTCTGTAGCATGCACATACGCTTCACCAGCTGCATTGATATCGACTTCAGTTTGTTCTGTAATAAAATCTTTACCGTTAAATACACCTCCTGTATAAATAGTAATATCTTGATTTTTAGATGTTCCTGTGGTATTAATTTCACCACCAGTTACCGCTCTCATATTAGCATAGGTTGTTTTTAACTTTGCTGTAATAACGGCTCCTTCTTGTACCCTTAAATCTATTTCGTATTGGTCAATAGTATTTTTAACTATGACGAAAGCTCCTTCATTAGCATCAATAACATCAACTGACGTATAATGTAAAACAACAACCGTATCGTTACCATCGTAACTTTCTTCGAGATTCATACGGATTTTTAAGATGCCATTTTTATTAATGATCTCCACATCTTTTCTGTTTTTACCTGAAATAGTGACTTTATTTTCATCAGATTCAATCATTTTAAGCTGAATTAAATCGAACACTTTTACAGTTGAAAATTCACCAATGACACGTTCTATTCCTTCTTGGGAATGACTTAAAAAACCAATGGTTAATGTTGCAATTAAGAGTATATATTTCATGTGTTTATTTTAAAACAATTATTCTTTCACTAAAAAACCATTTGAGATGAATTTCATTTCCGGATGGTTTTCTTACAATACGTCGTTTTGGTGAAGCTATAATGGTAATTGACGCTGCTATTGCCGTTAGTACATAAGTATTAATTTCTGGAAATATCAGTTGTATTCCAAACCTTAAAACCAAATAAGTCACAAGGAATATTAAGAAGATGTATACACTTGCTTTTGTCTTAATTTTCATGAAAATGCTTTTATTATTTAAAAACTAAACCGCTACTTTTACGGCAGTTCCTGTGACAGAAACCATCGCATAATTGCTTGCAGTTAGTTCAATTTCTACTTTTATACCAACCACTGCATTAGCCTTTAGCTTTGCTGCATTGTCTTGTAACGTTTGAAATGCTTCTTCTTTTACCGCCTCAATACTGTTTTGTACTTTGGTATAATATTTAGACATGCTAAATCCCATCGCTAAAGTATCTTTATTAATGGCAACACCTGTAACGATGCCTAGATAATCTATTATTTTATGGTTTTCTATGGAGTTGGTTGTGGTTAAAATCATAAGGCTTGGTGTTTTTGAAAGGCCTGCCATAATTCATCCGGATTAGCAACATATAATTCTACTTTTCCGCATGAACCACAAACATGGGCATTTAACTTTCCTTTTTCAAATTTATTAAAAAATAGTTGATCCGTAGTTTGTATATGAATGGATAACTGTTTTTTCTCATTCATGTGGCCATGATCCACAATACTTAAGTTTTCAATTACTTTATTGGATCCACATTTTTTACAACTTTTATCCTCCATAAATCATTCTATTTAATTGATTTTAAATCTCGTCATTTTATTCTGGTTTTCCAACCATATAAAAATCTAAATGTTTCTTGGTTAAATCCGCATTTTTCACTTTTACAACAACTTCTTCTCCAAGTTGATAAGAGGTTCCTGTTTTATTACCAACCATAGCATACTGATCTTGATCAAACTGATAGTGATCATCTTTCATATCTCTTACACTGACCATACCTTCGCATTTATTAGAAATTATTTCTACATAAATTCCCCAATCGGTCACTCCAGAAATCACTCCTACAAAGTTTTCATCTTGATGATCTTGCATAAAACGAATCTGCATGTATTTAATAGAATCGCGCTCAGCTCTGGTGGCTAAATATTCCATGTTACTTGAGTGTTTACACTTTTCTTCGTAAATTTCTTCGTTAGCAGATTTTTCACCATCTAAATACTGTTGTAATAAACGATGTGCCATTACATCTGGATAACGACGAATTGGTGATGTAAAATGACTGTAATAGTCGAATGCTAAACCGTAATGACCAATATTCTTAGTCGTATATTCGGCTTTAGACATGGTACGAATCGTTAAAGTATCTACTAAATTCTGTTCTTTTTTTCCTTGAACATCTTTCAATAAATTATTTAAAGACGACGCAATACTGCCTTTATCATTAAAATTTAATTTATGACCAAATCGCGCAACAACCGTTTGTAATTGTGCTAATTTAGATTGGTCTGGTTCATCGTGTACACGATATACAAAGGTTTTCTTTTGTTTACCAATAAATTCAGATACTTTTCTGTTAGCTAATAACATAAATTCTTCAATCATTTTATTAGCATCCTTAGAGGTCTTAAAAAATACTCCAACTGGATTTGCTTCCTGATCTAAATCGAATTTTACTTCAACCTTATCAAAAGAAATAGCTCCATCTCGCATACGTGCATTACGCATTTTTCTGGCAAGTTGGTTCATTTTTATCGTCGCCTGTGCCACTTCAACACTAGTTTGATATGCTACACCTGTAAGTGAAACCTCAGTCGGTATTGTAGTATCTATTTTTTCTGGATGCTTTAAAACTTCAACTTCATTTACTTTAGCATTATTTTCAATAATAGCCTGCGCTTCTTCATAAGCAAAACGTGCATCGGAATAGGTGACTGTTCGTCCGAACCATTCATTTTTAATGTCGCATTTATCATTCATTTGAAACACCGCAGAAAAGGTATATTTTTCTTCGTGTGGACGTAATGAACAAGCTCCATTAGATAAAATTTCTGGTAACATTGGTACCACACGATCTACTAAATAAATAGACGTTGCACGCTCGTAAGCTTCATCATCTAAAATCGTTCCTGGTTGTAAATAGTGTGACACGTCTGCAATATGAATTCCGATCTCATATAAGCCATTATCTAAGACTTTAAATGATAAGGCATCATCAAAATCTTTAGCATCCTTAGGATCTATGGTAAAGGTTAAATCTTTACGCATATCGCGTCGTTTGGCGATTTCTTCAGGCTTAATAGACGTATCTATTTTATTGGCGAATTCTTCAACCTCATGAGGAAACTCAGTTGGTAAACCATATTCTGCTAAAATGGAATGAATTTCGGTACTGTGTTCACCTGGTTTTCCTAAAACTTTAATCACTTTTCCGTTAGGCGAATCTGCTTTTTCTGGCCATTCTTCAAGAGATACTAAAACTTTATCTCCATCTTCTGCTTTATTAATTTTATTAATAGGCACAAAAATATCAGTGTACATTTTATTGCTATCTGGTACTACAAAAGCAAAGTTCTTTTTCTCATGGATTTGAATGGTACCAACATATTCCGTTTTTGCACGCTTTATAATGTTGGTAATTTCTCCTTCTTGCTTACCACGATGTTTTCTTTTGTAAGCGTAGAATTCTACTTCGTCACCATTTAAAGCTTTATTGATATTGTTGGATGCTACGAAAATATCGTCTTCAAAATCGTCTGAAATAATATAGCCATTTCCTTTAGCGGCTAAATCTAAAATACCAGTATGGTATTCGTTGTTCATTACGATTTTGAATTTACCACGATCAACCTCTTCAATCTCTTGTTTTGCTTTAAGTTGTTGTAGTTTTTTTATAATTTGATTGCGACTACTAGCATCGTTAACACCAAGTTTAGCAGCAATTTGTTTGTAATTATAAGTTTGGTTTCTGTCTTTTTTTAAAATACTAAGAATTGTATTTGTAAGGTTGGAAATCTTATTGTTTGAAGGTTTCCTGTGTTTCTTTTTTGTCATTTAATTTGTAATCTATTATTGTATTTGTTATTCTAGATACACTTGTAAAATCTTTTGTTTTTATGGAACAAGTGTGGAATAACTATGTTATTTAAAACTTAATTTTAGCGAAGAGAGGTCAACATTTTCACTTTGACTACGCTCAGTGACCACGTTAATTTATTACTAAGTTTAGCACAAAGTTACGTTTTAATTTTTTAATGGTGTTTAGTGAAGGTTAAATTAATAAAAACGCCTTATAAAATTTTAGACTTCTTTATTTTTTTGTTTCATTTTAGACTTATCAACATATATATACATATCATCAGTTTTCTTTTAAAATTTAAAAAAATAAATGGTGCTTATTATAGGCTGTTAATAGTTACGATAACTTTATTTGTTTTTGTTTTGATATTACGTAGTTTACATTTTACAATAGTTTAATTAACATTAAATTTACAGGTAACTACTTCATTTTAAAGTTAAATTTAAAAACTATGAACAGGTGTTAATAAATGTTGTTAATAGAAATACATGATATGTTTTTTGTAAAATACTGTTCATTTCTATAGACACGACCTTTAATAACTAAATTTAAAAAAAGTGCTAACTAATTAGGTTAAGAACTTCCAATTTTGGTTGTGAAAAATAACTGGATAAACCTAATTTTAGTTTTCAGTAATTACAAATAGTTATGAACAAGTACTTATCATTTTTAGTGTCACTTATAAACAATACTTTTTAAATGCGTAACTCATGTAATTTAAATCTAAAATTTTTCAATAAGTAAACTATTATAAATTATGCTTAGTTATAAGCAATTATTAACTTTGAGGTCTAACAACATAATAACATCATTATGAAAATTGCAATAGGTAACGATCACGCAGGACCAGATTATAAATTTGCTATCGTAACACATTTAGAAGCTAAAGGTATTACTGTTACTAATTACGGTACAGATACATTAGATAGTGTGGATTATCCAGATTTTGTGCATCCTGTTGCTAAAGATGTAGAAGAGAAAAAAGTGGATTTTGGAATCTTAGTTTGTGGAAGTGCAAATGGTGTAGCAATGACAGCTAACAAATACCAACATGTGAGAGCAGGAGTTTGTTGGACGAGTGAAATTACAGAACTTACGCGTTTACATAATAATGCTAATATTATTTGTATTCCAGCACGTTTTACCTCTATTCCGCAAGCCATTAAAATGGTCGATACATTTTTACAAACTAAGTTTGAAGGTGGACGTCATCAAAATCGTGTTGATAAGATCCCTATGTCATGTTAAATATCGATTATAAATTGATATAAAATGGGTCACTCACATTCCCATAACCATACACATTATCACAAGGATCATAATGGTCGTAATCTTTTAATTTCTATTGTTTTAAATATTGCAATTACAGCTGCCCAGGTTTTTGGTGGCTTAATTTCAGGTAGTTTAGCGTTGTTGAGTGATGCACTTCATAATTTTAGTGATGTCGTGTCTTTAATTATTAGTTACATTGCTAATAAGCTTGTGAAACGAAAAGCGTCCTTAAAACGTACTTTTGGTTATAAACGTGCCGAAATTTTAGCAGCTTTCATTAATGCTTCTACGTTAATTATTGTCGCTATACTTTTAATTTTTGAAGCTGTAGAGCGTTTTCAGAATCCCAAAGAAATAGCATCTAACTTAGTTATTTGGTTATCTTTAATTGCCATTTTAGGCAATGGATTTAGTGTTTTATTATTGAAGCAAAATGCGGATGATAATATGAATATGAAAAGCGCTTACCTTCATCTTTTAACAGATATGATGGCTAGTGTAGCCGTTTTAATTGGTGGTGTATTGATGAAGTTCTATCAAATTTGGTGGATTGATAGTGTGCTTACTTTTGCGATTGCCATTTATCTAATAGTTATGGGTTGGGACTTGCTAAAAAATTCGTTTAAAGTATTAATGTTATTTACACCTGAAGCGACTTCAGTAAAAGCTATTGTTGAAGACATACAAACCATAGAAGCTATTAAAAATGTGCATCATGTGCATATTTGGCAACTTAATGAACAAGAAATTCATTTAGAAGCACATATCGATTTTAAACAGGATATTTCTCTGTCTGAATTTGATGTTATTCTGAAAGAAATTGAAGATTTAATTTTTCATAAATACGAAATAAATCATATCAATATTCAACCAGAATTTGGTAAATGTGATGCTAAGGATGTTATTGTACAAGATTAAATTCCTTTGAATCTCGATAGCTATTAGCAAGGAATCTCATGAATTTATATTATTATATGTCGTTAATCATTAAGAAATTTTAGAAGTAAATAAAGCACATTATTACATGTTAGAAATTAAAACAAAATCATTCCAAGAACTCACAACTCAAGAGTTGTACGATTTACTTCAACTAAGAAGCGAAGTTTTTGTAGTTGAGCAAGATTGTGTTTATCAAGATATTGATGGAAAGGATCAAAAAGCACTTCATATATTAGGGTATAAAAATGATAAATTAGTGGCTTACACACGTATTTTTAAACCAGGCGATTATTTTGAAAATGCAAGTATTGGTAGAGTAGTGGTGTTACAAAAAGAAAGACATTATAAATATGGAAACACTATAATGCATGCTTCAATAAAAGCTATAGAAACATATTATAATGAAACGACTATTAAGATTTCTGCTCAGACGTATTTAAAACAATTTTATAATAATTTAGATTTTATAGAAATAGGAGAAGCGTATTTAGAAGATGGTATTCCGCATATTGCCATGTTGCGCTCAACGTAAATATTAAATTAAAATCTTTATTTATCGTAAATTTTTGTCACCAATATTTCAACACGTCTATCTAATTCTGGTTCTCCACCAAGCGGCATTTTTCTGCGCATACCTACAAATTTCATGCGGTAATGTTTTACCCCTTTTTTAGCTAAATAATCATAGATGTATTTTGCACGTGCTACGGAGAGATTTCGCTTTTTGGTTTTGCGATCTACAGCATCTCTATTACCTTGTGTGCAGCATACGTGGCCTTCAATCGTAAAATAAATATTGGTACGTTCTGCTAAGATCTCAGCAATTTTATCGAGTACCACTTTAGAATCCTTGGTTAAGTAACTATAACCGGTTCTAAACAGTAAGTTTTCTAGTAAAATTTTGTCTCCTTCTTTTAAATCTCCTTTAAGGATATCTTCAGTATTTACTTTTTCAGTCACCTCTTCTTTAGGTTTTGGTGGAAAAACAGGTGTGACTATAATTTCTACTTTTCGATTTAAACCACGTATTTTACTCAGATTATCTTCACGAATTAGATTGACTAAAATTTCACCTTTACCATCAACATTAGTAATAACAGATTCATCAAATTCATTATTAGAAAATACTTCTTTTATGGATTCTGCACGGTTTTGAGACAATACTAAATTGTAATTATTACTGCCTCTATCGTCTGTAAATCCATAGATAGATATTCTTTGGATATCAATATCTTCAATTTTAGATAAAAAGAGTAATAATCGGCTGTGCTCTGTTTCTGGAATATCGTGTTTGTCTGTTTCAAAATACACTTCGTGCTTCAATTCTTTTTGAGAAAAAGAGAGCTGGAAACACAGGCATAAAAAGATAATAAGGGGTCTCATTTTGGTATAATTTTCTTACGTACAGAAAACAATTTTGTTGTTAAATATAAAAAAAATAATTTTCTATCTCAAAATACTCGCGTATTGCGATGGATTATTGAGCACACTCAAGGCTTTTTTAATTTCAGCATTGTTTGCAGTGTAATAGGTGTATAGACCTTCACTGTAGAAATAACGTTTTATAATTTCGTCTGTAAGTAATGTTTTTAATTGTGTTTTATTGCCATCAATAGCATTAGATTTATAAGACTGTAAAGCGTCTGTTAGATCTTTATATTCAGATTTTATTATTGCATCAAGTTCTTCTTCTTCCGCCACTTTAATGGCATCATTTAATGCTTTTTCAGTTTTAGTTTTAAAATTAAAACCGTTCGTATTTAAATAACTTTTAAATTTTTTGAAGTCCGTGTCTGAAAGCTTGAAGCTTTTTAAATCTTCAACCTTATGATTGTAATAATAATCAGTTGCAAAGTTGAAGACTAGATTTTCGTTAGAAATGGCTTTTGTAATTGGTGTTTGTTTAGAAAATTCAACTTCAATATCGGGTTGTACACCACCACCATCAAAAACATCGCGTCCATTTTTGGTTTTAAATGCATTGTAATTTTCTTGCTTTGTTCTTGTGGCTTTTCCGTTTTCATCACGATTCCAATAATCTAAAGCTTGAATACAACGGCCAGAAGGAGTATAATATCTAGATATGGTAATTTTCATTTGCGTACCATAAGTCAATGGTTTAGGCCGTTGTACAAGGCCTTTTCCAAAACTACGTGTACCGACTACTACAGCACGATCCATGTCTTGTAAAGCTCCTGAAACAATTTCACTTGCCGAAGCACTGCGACCATCAATTAAAACCACTAATGGAATTTCTGTATCAATAGCATCACGCTTAGTGTAATAGGTTTTGTTATATTTTTTTACTTTCGATTTTGTAGTTACAACGAGTTGATCTTTTGGCACAAAAATATTTGTAATATTAACCGCTTCGTTTAATAGGCCTCCAGGATTTCCTCTCAAATCTAAAATTAATTGTGTTGCCCCTTGGTTTTTAAGTGCCTTAATAGCACTAATAGTTTCAGATGAGGCTTTGTTATTAAATTTTCTAAGGACGACGTAACCCGTTTTTTCATCTACCATGGAGTAGTGTGGTACGGCTTTAATCTCTAAAGATTCTCTAATAATTTTTACCGTATTGGTTTTACCTTGGCGTTTGTAAGTTACAGATACTTCAGTGCCAGCAGCTCCTTGTAATAAGTTAGCTGCGTCATCTTTAAAATCGGCAACCGTAACATTATCTACTTTTATAATTTCGTCACCAGCTTTAAGTCCGGCTTTATCGGAAGCATAATCTTTATAAGGTTCAACAATAACTAATTTGTCTTTTAAGGTTAAAACTTTTGCACCAATACCAGTATAATCTCCTGCATTGTTAATACGTGAGGCTTCAACATCTTGCTCATTATAAAATTGGGTATACGGATCTAAATCTTGAAGCATGCTCTTAATGGCTGTATCCATAAGATCACCAGGATTGGTATCATCCACATAATTCATGTTAATTTCCTTAAAAAGCGTGGTAAATATTTCTATTTGCTTCGCAATTTCAAAAAAATCGTTTTTAAAAGCCGTGGTGCTAAAAAACACGACTAAAGCTAAAACAGGAATAAGTATTCTTTTTTTCATTAGTCAGAAGTATTAGAATCTGAATTTTTTGGTGATGACTCGTTTTGAGCTAAAAATTTTTTAAACAACAATTGCATACTGTGGTTCAATTTATCAAAAGTCGTTCCATCTTTACTAAGGTATAAAATCATAAACGCATAAGATACGGAACTATTGTTAAAGTACAGTGGTTTATTAAGTCTATAAGCTTCTCTAAGAAGGCGTTTTATTCGGTTTCTAGAAACGGCTGTTTTATGTAGACGCTTACTTACGGAAACTCCAGTTTTTAGTTGCGAACCATCTTCAAATTCAGTTTTAAGATACACCAACCTCAGCGGATAAGCGGTAACTGCTTTACCTTCGGTAAAAAGCCGTTCAATGAGCTTTTTACTTTTTAGTTTATCTTTTTTTGAATAGTTGAAGTTCATGAGTTGTAATCAGATGCCACAAAAATAGAAAACCGCATCAAATGGATGCGGTTTTACTAGATTTATATTATTAGTCTTTACTATTTTGTAAACACGTTATTTTTACGATCTACATCTGCCATCATTTTAGAACTATCAATTTCAACAGATTTTACAGTTTTTTTAGCATTAAAAGTGTAAGTTGGCATGGCCCAAGCCCAATCTTTAATCATGGTTGCTGAGGTGGGTTTTTCTCCACGCATCATTTGTAACGGAATATAAAACTCTTCCTCAGAACCATCTGTGTAAGTGACAGATAAATCAATAGGCATTGGCATTAAACCAACGCGCTCTAAAGTAATGGATGTACCTTCAACAGCTTTTACGCTATAGTCAATAGTATTTGTGGTTTGTGCAAAATCTATAAAATACCAATCGAGTTCAAAGTCTGTAATGCGTTCTGCGGTTCTAATTATATCGAATGGTTTGGGATGTTTAAACGAAAAATCATCAAAGTACTTTTTAATGGTTTTATCTAAATTAGTGTCTCCAATAACGTAGCCTAATTGTGCTAAAAATACGGCTCCTTTGCTGTAGGCAGCAGTTCCGTAAACTCTATTGGTAGCATAACGGTCAGAGTGTGTTGTTAAGGGTTGCTCAACACCAGAATTTGCTAAAGCAATATAACCAGCATACGTTCTAGCTAAAGGGTTAGGATTTTTATTTTCTCTTAAAGAATTCATGGCTAAAGTTGAAATATAACTTGTAAAACCTTCATCCATCCATTCGTGTTTAGATTCATTAGACGCTAATAAAAACTGAAACCAGGTATGTGCCAACTCGTGTGCTGTTACACCTAATAAGCTTCCATATTCACGCTTTCCTGTAATAAGCGTACACATGGCATATTCCATACCTCCATCACCACCTTGTATCACTGAATATTGCTCATATGGATAGGTACCAATATTTGTATTGAAAAATTCCATTAAAAGTGCTGTGTCCGATTGTAATTTTTTCCAATTATCAAGATATTTTTGGTCTAAATCCTTTTTATAGTAGAAATGAAGTTTTGGACCATTTGGCATTTCAAACGTATCATGAATAAAATCAGGATCTGCAGCCCAAGTAAAATCGTGTACATTCGGAGCTTTAAAATGATGTGTTTTCTTTCCTTTTTTTAGTTCGGGTTCGCCTTGAAGATAACCAGTACCTCCAACAACATAAGCTGCATCTATGGTAAGCTTTACATCAAAATCTCCCCAAACACCATGAAATTCTCTTGCAATGTAAGGATCTGCATGCCAGCCCTCATCATCGTATTCTGCTAATTTAGGATACCATTGCGACATGGATAAAGCCACACCTTCTTTGTTATCTCTACCAGAACGACGAATTTGAATAGGGACTTGCGCGTCAAAATTCATCTTAAAAGTGACTTTTTCACCAGGTTGAATAGCTTGGTTGAGTTGCACTTCTAAAACAGTACCCACAGTTTCGTAAGATAGTGCTGTCCCGTTTTGTTGTAATGAATTGACTTTTATGTAACCAATTTCATTAGGTTGAAGTTTACTAATACGGTCGCCAACGCGTCCATCAGGATCTGCAATGGTTCTTGAGCGCACATCCATTTCACTATTAGGCTGAAATGCATTAAAGTACAAATGGTAATACACACGGTTAAGTACATCTGGAGAATTATTGGTATAAACGAGTGTTTGGTTTCCTTTGTACTGATAATTATCGACGTCCATGTCAATTTCCATAGCATAATCTGCATGCTGTTGCCAATACCCATTTGTAACGGTATTCAAAGTTTTAATCGCTTTTGTAGGTTGTTGCGTCGCACCACAAGAGGTCATTAAAAAAAGGGATAGAAAGCTAAGAATATAATATTTCATTGGATTTTTATTTAGATGACAAAAGGTCGTTAATAAGAAATTAAGTTACTTAGGTTTTTTTTTGAATTCCTAAATAACTTAATTTCAGTATATATGAATAAAGTATAGACAAGCGTCTATAATTTTGAAGCCATAATTAAAGCATTGTAAGCGTTTACAATTTTACCTGTTTTAGATAAATCTGCAAATGATTTTACGTTAGAAGAATCACCACCAACAACCACTTTTGTTGTAATCGGTAAACCAGATTCTAAAATCACTTGCTTTACTTGTGCAGCTGTTAGTTTTGGATAATAAGAACGGATTAAAGCGGCCACACCAGCTACAGCAGGAGAAGCCATAGACGTACCACTGATACTTTTATATTCATTTTCTGGGAATGTAGAATAGATCGCAGAACCTGGTGCAAAAACATCAACGTTCTTTTTTCCGTAGTTAGAAAAACCAGAAACAATGTTAGAACCGTATTTAGAAGTTAAAGAACCAACTCTAATGTAGGTATTTGATATTTCAACAAAGTCAACATTATCGTCAGGAAAATTTGGCGCTAAATCAATATTTTCGCTAGAGTTACCAGCTGCATGTACAAATACCACATCATTATCTGAAGCATATTTTATAGCATCTCGTACCCATTCTGAATGTGGTGAAAACGATTTTCCGAAACTACCGTTAATCACTTTTGCTCCGTTATCTACCGCATAGCGAATGGCTAAAGCCACATCTTTATCGTACTCATCTCCATTTGGTACCGCTCTAATAGACATAATTTCTACATTGTTTGCCACACCATTAGCACCTTTTCCGTTGTTACGTTCTGCGGCAATAATACCAGCGACGTGTGTACCATGAGATTCAGATTTTTTAACAGGCTTCACATTTCCATTACCATAACCAATATCTGTAAGATCGTTAATGTCATCTGTTGTTTTACGGCCAGAAAAATCTGTATTAAAGTGAAAGTTTAAACGTTCATTAATACTTTCTAAACCATCTTTAAGTTGCTCTTTTGCTTCAGATAGCGAAATGCCATTCCCATTCATTTGGTTAGCAATTTGAATAGCTTGAGATAATGCTTCGTCTTCAGTTTTAATTGCACTAACTTCCTTCATGGTGTAATCACTTTTTCCAAAATGTTTTGTTAAGGCTTCGTCTGCACCATTTACTGCTTGTGCAATTTGCTCGTATCTTGTTTTTGTGCCTAAATATTGTTCGCGTTCTTTTTCTAACAAAGCAACCGCTTCATTATAACGAGGGTCAGAGGTATTTCCACTTGCTATTAAACGTGTGTATTCTAATTGTTCATCGTAGGCATCGCCTAAAAAGTTCCAACCATGAATATCATCGATATAACCATTTTTGTCATCGTCGATACCATTGTTTGGTTTTTCTTTTTTGTTGGTCCAAAGGACTCCATCTAAATCTTCATGATCGATATCAATACCAGAATCGATAACAGCAACGATAACTTTTTTACCCTTTCTGTCTTTTATAATATCGGTATAGGCTTTATCAACGCTCATACCAGGAATGGTATCTTTTAAAAGGTCCAAATGTCCCCAGTTTTCTTTTTCAGCATCTGTTAAGTCAGATACTTTTAATGGAGATCTATCAATATTTTCAATTGGTGTAGAAATTATTTCACCTGTACTACCACAGCCTAAAAAGAGGGTTCCTGCAAATCCTAAACAGGCGATTAATTTGTAATTAAGTTTCATAAGTGTTTATTATTAGTTAAAAAGGGTTTTTGTTGTAAATGTTTCATTGAGTCGCACTCCTTTTTCAGTGTGCTTTACGGTTATAATTTCATGATGTGCATCGTGTTCTAAAAACAGATAGAAATTTTGATCTGCAGCCATATTCAAAAATAACGCTTTTTCATCAAGTGTTAGTAAAGGTCTGGTGTCATAACCCATTACAAAAGGCAAGGGTAAATGACCAACAGTAGGCAATAAATCTGCCATAAAGCAAATGGTTTTATCCTTGTATTTTATCATAGGAATCATTTGTTTGTCGGTATGACCATTCGCAAAGAAAATATCAAAACCTAAGGCTGAATCCTTTAAAATATGCTGTTTAGGAAGCTCAGTAAACTTTAATTGTCCGCTTTGTTCCATTGGTAATATGTTTTCTTCTAAAAATGAGGCTACTTCGCGTCTGTTAGGTTCTGTTGCCCATTTCCAATGTGCAGGATTACTCCAAAAATATGCATTTTTAAAAGCAGGTTGGTAACCCGTTCTATCTTTATTCCATTCTATACTTCCTCCGCAATGATCGAAATGCAAATGTGTCATAAATACATCGGTAATATCATCACGATGAAACCCATGCGCAGCAAGAGAGCGGTCCATACTATCATCTCCATAAAGAAAATAATAACCGTAAAATTTTTCGCTTTGTTTATTGCCCATTCCTGTGTCAATCAAAATCAAACGATTGTCATCTTCAATTAATAAACAACGTGTAGCAATATCTATCATATTGTTGTTGTCTGCTGGGTTGGTTCTGGTCCATAGTGATTTTGGAACCACGCCAAACATGGCTCCTCCATCGAGTTTAAAATTACCAGCATTAATAGGATATAATTGCATAAATTTACTTTGTCAGACAATATTGCAAATTACTAAAAGTGTTAAAAATAAAAGCGGTAAAGCCGCATTAATTAATGGATATTTAACAAATATTTGAAATGGGTTTTAAACTCGCTTTAAAAATAATTACATTTAGAAAGAAAAATACAAGGATTAATGAAACTTACTTCTCATAAAAAGAAAATGCGATTGTTACGATTTGGGCGCGATTTTGAACCCGATCAAAAAATAATTTTAAGAGATTATTTAGCTATTGAACGCACGCGATTGGCTAATGAGCGCACACTTTTGTCTTATGTAAGATCATCATTGTATTTATTACTTGGAAGCATTGCTTTATACCAGCTAAAGGCCTTTGCTAATTTTGAATATTTAGCACTCACAGCTTTAGTATTTTGTGTCATATTTTTTATAGTTGGAGTGTATCGATTTACTTTATTAAAGCGAAGTTTGAAACAGCTTTATTATAAAGCGGAAGAGAAACAAGATTAGAATAAGATATGGTTTTATAAAAGATTTCATTTTCATTTCAACTGCTAAGTCTATAATTTTGCAATTTTTTACGGCAGATTAAAAGGATACGTTTCAATTTCTAAATTTACTAAAAACGAACTATAAACGTATTATTTAGTATTTTCACAAAAAAAGTAGATAGATGTTAGAATTAGCAGGAATTATTATACTTGGGATATTAGCACAATGGGTCGCTTGGAAGTTTAAAATCCCAGCAATATTACCTTTAATTCTTATTGGTCTTTTGGTAGGACCAATTGCTGCTGAGTTTTTAAGCGAAGATGGTACAAAATGGATAGAACCAATTTGGAATGGCGAAAAAGGTCTTTTTCCTGGCGACAGTCTTTATTATTTTGTGTCGCTTGCCATCAGTATTATTCTGTTTGAAGGTGGCTTAACTTTAAAACGATCTGAAATAAAAAATGTGGGTCCTGTAATTACAAAATTAATTACTTTAGGTTCTGCGGTGACCTTTTTTGGAGCAGGCGTGGTGGCACACTTTACATTTAATCTTAGTTGGGATTTATCTTTCTTATTTGCTGGTTTAATCATTGTAACAGGCCCTACAGTAATTACGCCTATTTTGCGTAACATTCCGCTTAAAAAAGATGTTTCAACGGTACTAAAATGGGAAGGCATTCTTATTGACCCAATTGGAGCTTTGGTGGCCGTTTTGGTGTTCGAATTTATAAGTGTTGGAGGAGATAGTGGTTTTACAAAAACTGCCTTAATGGAGTTTGGTAAAATTGTTTTATTCGGAACCACATTTGGGTTCACATTTGCGCACGCTCTAGCGTTTGCTATTAACAAAAAGTTTATTCCACACTATTTACTTAATGTTGTTTCACTTTCTACGGTTTTATTAGTTTTTGTCGAGTCTGAAGTCTTTGCTCATGAGTCTGGTTTATTAGCTGTGGTGGTTATGGGAATGGTTTTAGGTAATAGTAAGTTAGATAATATTAAAGAGTTACTTTATTTTAAAGAATCTTTAAGTGTTTTATTAATTTCTATATTATTCATTCTTTTATCTGCGAATATCAATATCGAAGATTTAATGTTACTCTACACATGGAAAACGGCTGCGCTTTTCGCCATTGTTGTTTTTGTGATAAGACCAATTGCTGTATTTCTAAGCACACAAGGCTCTAAGTTAAATCTTAACGAAAAGCTTTTTATAAGCTGGGTTGGGCCAAGAGGTATTGTTGCCGCAGGTATCGCATCACTTTTTGGAAGTAAATTGATAAAAGAAGGAGTGGAAGGTGCGGAATACATTACTCCTCTGGTTTTTATGATTGTGTTAGGAACGGTTTTATTAAACGCAACCACAGCACGTTTATTTGCAAAAATGGTTGGTGTGTTTTTAACAAGGTCGAACGGAATTTTAATTGTAGGCGCTTCTAAAGTATCGCGTTTACTTGGACATTATTTAGAATCTAACGGAAGGCACGTGGTTCTGATTGATAGTAATCAGAATAATATAGACAAAGCACATGAGCTAGGACTTGAAGCCTTGAATACTAATATTTATTCTGATAATTTATCGGACAATATAGAATTAAATGATGTGGGTTATTTAATGGCAATGACCGGAAATTCTGATATTAATAAATATGCTATTAATAAATTTAGTGATCAGTTTGGTGAAAATGGTTCATTTAGATTGGTGACTTCTGAGGAAATGAATAATCCTGATAATAATGCAAAACAAGGTCTGTTTTCTCATACAGATGATTATACAACGCTTGCTGAAGTAACCCGAAATTACCCTTCTATTCAAGAGATTGATATAGAAAATAAAGAACATTATTTGAGTCTTATTGATATTACTAATAAAAATAAAGATATGATTCCTTTGTTTTTAAAGGGTAATGATGGTGAATTACATATTATTTCGTCTTACAATACGGATATTGACGATGTCGGTGAAAAACATAAACTTGTGTATTTAGGAAAACCTTTTGATGTAGAAAAGGTGGCTAATGATGACTAAAAGTTATTTAATAAGCCGTAAATAATTAAATAAGTTAGCAAAGTATTGTTATGAATTATTTGATAATCAGGCAGTTAAAATAAGATTTTAACTATAGTTATGATAAAATATTATTGATTTCGTATAAATATTACTTTCAATCAACTCTTTTTTTTTAATTGTAAGAAATTATGCACTTTTGCATCAAATTAACAAATCTCAATATTTAATTATGAAAAAACTTATTTTATCTTTCGCAGTAATCGCAACCTTAGGCTTTACATCATGTTCTGATGATGATGACAACAATGATAATGGATCTGATCCTTGTCAGACTTGTAACATTGATCTTTTAGGAACTAGTCTTTCTACAGAATATTGTGATAATGGTGACGGAACATATACTATTACTGTTTTCGGAGAAGAACAAGTTGTTGATCTTGGTGATGATGAAACTTTTGCAGATGTAATTGCAGCTGTAGAGGCAGCAGGAAGCGCATGTAACTAGTAAACAGACATAAGTTATATTAAAAAAACAGAAGTTAATCGCTTCTGTTTTTTTGTTTATATCTCGTGGAGTTTCGGGAAAAAGCCTTAAAAATTAGAAATGACTTACACATTCATCATGTAACGTTCAAAAAGCCAGTAAAATTCTCTCTATCAATAATTTCGACCTTAGTATTATAAGTTTTTTCAAATGTTTTAGGGATTTTAACTTTTGATTTTGCACTCCATTTAAACTCGAAGGCATTAAGTTCACCAGCTTTTGTTTCTATATAATCAATTTCTTGTTGTGAAGTCGTGCGCCAAAAATACGATTGCGCTAATGTTTTGTGATAGCTATTTAATTTTAAGCGTTCGCTAATTAAAAAATTTTCCCACAGTGCGCCTTTATCTTGTCTTAATTCTAAAGGTCTAAAGTCATTAAGAATAGCGTTTCTCATGCCATTATCGTAGAAATAGATTTTCTGGTTACGTTTAATCTCGTTTCTAAGGTTTTTACTAAAACTAGGTAGTCTAAAAATAACATAACTATTTTCAAGAATATCAATATAACTATTTACGGTGTTTTTATCAATACCTAGAAGTTGAGACAGCTCGTTATAACTGACTTCTTGGCCAGTTTGGTAGGCTAATGCTTGTAAAAGTTTTTCTAAAACTTCTGGTTTTTTAATGCTATTAAATGCCAAAATATCTTTGTATAAATAACTATCAGTAAGTGTTTTTAATAGTTCAATTTCATCACCTAGATGATTTAAAACATCTGGATACATACCAAATAACAAGCGTTGCTCTAATTGCTGATAAGCTTTTACATAGCTTAATTTAGCTTCAAATTCTTCCCAGGAAATTGGAAATAAATAGTATTGCCATTTTCTACCAGTTAAAGGTTCATTAGTTAAGTTTTTGAGTTCAAATGCAGAAGAGCCGCTCACTAAAAGCTGTACGTTTTTAAATTGGTCGGTAATTAGTTTTAAGGTTAAACCTATGTTTTGAATACGTTGTGCTTCATCTATAAACACAGTGGTGTTGTCGCTAATAATAGATTTTAGTTGTTCTGTGTTTGGTGATTTTAATAACGCACGTATTGTAGGATCATCACCATCTAAAAACAAATGAGGTTGATGTTCTAAAATAGAATGGAGTAATGTCGTTTTTCCAACTTGTCTCGGTCCAATAAGTATAATAGCTTTACCGCTACCAAAACGGTTTTCTATTTGTGACTTTAAGACTCTATTAAACATAATACCATTTTCAATTCACCAAATATAGTGTTTTTTGGTGAATTCATTCACTGAATATGCTGTTTTTTGGTGAGTGAATCACATATTCCTGCGCAGGCAGGAATCTCTAAGTAAACCCCAGCAACGACTTCAGTTTTAGCATAAAAGCGAGCAAATCAATTTGTGAGGTGATATAGAATGTATGCCAGATTTAGTGTGACTAAGATCTATTTTCTAGCTTAAGAATTTGGTTTAACGATGAAGTTTTAAGGTTCTCGTTAATGAGATTCCTTCCCGATACTATCAGGATTCAAAGAAATTGGGTTAGTCATTCAACTTCAAAACAGCCATAAACGCCTGTTGAGGAATTTCGACATTACCAACTTGGCGCATACGTTTCTTACCTTTTTTCTGCTTCTCTAAAAGCTTACGCTTACGTGAAATATCACCACCATAACATTTGGCCGTAACATCTTTACGTAATGCTTTGACGGTTTCACGAGCAATAATTTTAGCACCAATGGCAGCTTGAATAGGAATATCAAATTGTTGTCTTGGAATGAGTTCCTTCAATTTTTCACACATTTTTTTACCAATATGATGAGCGTTATCAGCGTGAATTAAAGCCGAAAGTGCATCCACAGGTTGTGCATTTAAGAGAACGTCTAAACGCACCAGTTTAGAGACTTTTTTGCCAATAGGTGAATAATCGAAAGAGGCATAGCCTTTAGATACGGTTTTTAAACGATCGTAAAAATCGAAAACAATTTCCGCTAGTGGCATTTCAAAAATTAACTCCACACGTTCTGTGGTTAAATAGGTCTGATTCATAATCATACCTCGTTTTTCAATACACAAGCTCATTACATTACCAACAAAATCAGATTTGGTAATAATCGTCGCTTTTATAAACGGTTCTTCAACACGGTTAACGGTTGTTGGTTCTGGTAAATCACTCGGGTTATTCACAATAAAAGGCACATCTGGCTCTTTATTGGTGTAGGCATGATACGATACGTTAGGTACGGTTGTAATAACGGTCATATCAAATTCGCGCTCTAATCGTTCTTGGATAATTTCCATATGCAGCATACCTAAGAATCCACAACGGAACCCAAAACCTAAGGCTGCAGAACTTTCAGGTTGAAAGACCAAAGAGGCATCATTAAGTTGTAATTTTTCCATGGAATTACGAAGCTCTTCATAGTCTTCCGTATCTACAGGATAAATGCCAGCAAAAACCATTGGTTTTACATCTTCAAAACCTTCAACAATATTGGTTGTTGGGTTGGCAAAATCGGTAATGGTATCACCAACTTTTACTTCTTTAGCTGTCTTAATTCCTGTTATTAAATAACCAACATCACCTGCTTTTACACTTTGTTTTGCAACTTGCGTTAACTTTAATGTGCCAACTTCGTCAGCAAAATACTCTTTTCCTGTGGCAACGAATTTAATTTTTTGTCCTTTTTTAATTTCACCATCAAAAACTCTAAAATAGGTTTCAATACCTCTAAAGGTGTTGTAAACCGAATCAAAAATTAAGGCTTGTAAAGGTGCATTAACATCTCCTTTTGGAGCAGGAATACGTTCAATAATAGCCTTTAAAATATTCTCGACTCCAAAGCCTGTTTTTCCACTAGCGTGAATCACTTCTTCTGGATCGCAACCCAAAAGATCGACGATATCGTCTGTAACTTCTTCAGGATTTGCACTTGGTAAATCTACTTTGTTTAATACCGGAATAATTTCTAAATCATTCTCAAGAGCTAAATATAAATTTGAAATGGTTTGTGCCTGAATACTTTGCGCTGCATCAACGATAAGAAGCGCACCTTCACAAGCGGCAATCGATCGCGATACTTCATAAGAAAAATCAACGTGACCAGGAGTATCGATTAAATTGAGTACGTATTTTTCACCTTCAAACTCATAATCCATTTGTATAGCATGCGACTTTATGGTGATGCCACGTTCACGTTCCAAGTCCATACTATCCAAAAGTTGCGCTTGTTGTTCGCGCGCAGTTACAGAACCTGTAACATCTAATAAACGATCGGCTAAGGTGCTTTTTCCGTGATCAATATGTGCAATAATGCAAAAGTTACGTATGTTTTTCATTTCTTTTTCTAAGGCAAAATTTTCAATGCAAATATAAGGGTTTTCTTGCGCTTATTAGAATCTAAAAAAATATTTCAAAGTGCCAAGAAGTGCGGAAAAACCGTAACATTAAGTTAAAAACTATTTATATATTGCAATTCAAACCAAATTTATGATGGTCCGCCTACCATACTATTTAAGTATATTTTTACTTACGCTGTGTTTTACTGCATTTGCACAAGATTTCTCTGTGTCTGGTAAAGTAGTGGATGCAAATAGTAATGCTATTGTATTAGCCAATGTTGTTGTGCTCGCTGAAGATGGCAATAGCTTTGTGAAGGGTACTTCTACAGACGATAAAGGCATTTTTAAAATAAACAATCTGCCTGCAGAAACTTATTTTATTAAAGTAAGTTTTATTGGTTTCGAAGATTTTGAACAGATTATTATTTTAAGAGGCAACTTAGATTTACAGACGGTTCAACTTAATGAAACACCGGAAAGTTTGGATGAAGTTACCGTTATTGGTAAAAAGCCAACCATTATCCGAAAGCCAGACCGATTAATTTTTAATGTAGAAAACACGGCTTTAACCGAAGGTTCAACACTAAGTGTTTTAAAAAGCACACCAGGTATTATAGTTTCAGATGGTGGTATAAATATTAAAAGTGCGCCAGCTACTGTTTTTATTAATAACCGACGTGTGCAATTAACGTCTCAAGAATTGATAACTCTTTTAGAAAGCTCGCCAGCTAATAGTATTAAGTCGGTTGAGGTGATTACAAATCCTCCAGCAAGTTATGATGCAGATTCAGGTTCTGTAATTAATATTATAATGAGTAAAAATTTGGTTACAGGTTACAGAGGTAGTGTGTTTACCAATTATACACAAGGAGTCTTTCCCAGATATAATGCAGGAACAAGCCATTATTTTAAAAATAATAAGGTGAATCTTAATGTGAATTACAGTTACACCAATCAGAAAATAAATAGAGATCAGGATGATACGGTTGATTTTTTTGATACTAACGATCAAATTGAACAAATTTGGAAATCTAATGTCAACAGAAACGCCTGGTCCGAAAACCACAACCTTAATCTTAATTTCGATTATTATATTGATGATAAAAACACCTTGAGCCTCACAGGCACAGGGTTATATACACCATACTATAAATATCAAATTAGAAATAATACCGATATTACAGATGACGATTTAGACTTTTTAGGCCGTTTTACCGCAGATAATTTATCACGCGACAACAAATTTAATATTGGTACAGACTTAATTTTTAGACACGATTTTGAAAATAGTGCAGCTTTGACTTTTAATGCACATTATACCATTTATGATTACGAGCGCGATCAGAATGTGTTCAGTAATTTCTTCAATCAAAATAATGTGTTTAATAATAGTTCGGAATTTAATACACTTGCCAATCAAGATACTCATATTTTAACGGGTAAAGTAGATTATACCTTACCTATAAATGAAACCTCTAGTTTTGATGCAGGTGTAAAATACTCAAACATAAACACAGATAGTAATATTACTAAAGTAGATATTATTGGTGCTTCTGAAGTTATAGATGTTAATAATACAGATGCTTTTAAATATGACGAAACCGTTTTTGCTGCCTATTCTAATTATACCAAATCTTGGGATAAATGGGATTTAAGTTTGGGTTTAAGAGTGGAGCAAAGTAATATTGAAGGAGAATCATTGACCCTAGCCCAAACCAATACCCAAGATTATTTAGATTGGTTTCCTAATGCAGGTTTGTCCCATCAAATTTTAGAAGACGTAAGTTTATATGTTACTTACAAACGCAGTATCACCAGACCAAGTTATACAGATTTAAACCCATTCACCTTCTTTTTGAATGAGAATAGCGTAGTCCTTGGTAACCCTAATTTAATACCAACTTACAGAGATCATTTTAAAATAGGAACTAACTTTTTAGAACATTTTACGTTTGAAGCGTATTACATGAATTATGATGGTGATATTGTAGAACTGCCAAGACAAAATAATATTACAAATGTTATCGCTTTTACTCCGACCAATTTAGATAATAAGGTGGATTTTGGTTTCGATTTTGCTTTCGATTACTACCCAACAAGCACTTGGAACTTGTATTTTGTAACCTCTTTTTATAACATTACAGAAGAAGCAAATTTTGGTGATGGTTTTGTAGAATTGAGTCAATGGTCTAATTATAGTGTTTTACAAAACAGCTTGGCTTTTCTTGAAGATCAAAGTTTAAACATCAACTTAACATTAACTTGGGTGGGTAAAAATGTACAACAACTACAAACGGTTGAAGATCGGTTATTTTCAGAATTTAGCGTGACTAAAACGATATTGAACAAAAAAGGGGTTATCTCATTGTCCGTCGAAGATCTTTTTAATTATCAAGACTCTGATTCGTCATTGCGTTATCGCGATCAATCTAGTGCAAGTTTTGTGGATTCCGATAATAGATTTATCAAACTTGGATTCCGTTACCGCTTTGGAAATACAAAGCTCTCTACCAACGAGCGTGCTACAGCAGCTGAAGAACGCGAAAGACTTAAGGATTTAAATTAACTAATCTTGCCACTCAGCAATAAACAAATTAGTATCTCGCCCTCCACCATTATTTCGGTTAGAAGAAAAGGCTAAATATTTACCATCATTAGAAAATACAGGAAAGGCATCAAACGTTTCACCATGCGTTACACGTTTTAAGTTTTTTCCATCAATATCAATTAAATACAAGTTGAAAGGAAATCCACGTTCGGCTTCAAAATTTGAAGAGAATAAGATTTTATTTCCTGAAGGATGAAAAAATGGACTCCAATTGGCATTTCCTAAATCGGTGAGTTGACGTAAGTCTGAACCATCTGCATTACAGATATAAAGTTCCATTTCCGTCGGTTCTACTAAACCTTCAGCCAATAAATCTTTATACTCTTTTATCTCTTTTTCTGTCTTAGGACGCGATGATCTAAAGATGAGTTTTGTGCCATCTGGAGAAAAGAACGCACCTCCATCGTAACCCAATTCATTTGTAATTTGTTTGACATCGCTACCATCGATATTCATGGTATATAATTCTAAATCACCACTTCTGGTTGACGTAAATACAATTTTATCACCTTTTGGAGATACCGTTGGTTCTGCATCATAACCAATTTCATTAGTGAGTTGCTTTACAATGTTTCCTTCTAAATCAGCCACAAAAATATCGTAGCTATCATAAATTGGCCAAATGTATTTTCCGTTTTTACGTAATGGAGTATCTGGGCAATTTTCGTCACCTAAATGTGTTGAGGCGTAAATAATATGTTTGTTATCTGGTAAAAAGTAAGCACAAGTAGTTCTTCCTTTGCCTGTACTAAGCATTGGAGGTGCAATACTGTCTGTAAAAGTTTCGTTCGCATTCATTAAAAACATTTGGTCGCAACCCACTCCCCATTTTTCGTTATTAGACTGAAACACCAGTTGCTTATCATCAAAACTCCAATAGGCTTCGGCATTATCTCCACCAAACGTAACTTGTCTTAGAGATTTAAAATGCACTTCTTCAGGATAAATTAAAGAATCTTTTACCGTAGTTGCACTTTCGGTAGTTTCAGGTGTTGTGATTTTAGAATTTTCATTTTTACAAGACCAAAATGAAACCAAAAGAATAAGGATAACAATGAATTTGTTCATAATTAAGAATTATAATAAATGGCGATTAATGCCTAATTTTGTGCAAAAGTAAGATTTAGAGATGAAATGAGATACATTCTTCATTCTAAATTAAACTTATCTTTAATGACTAACACCAATTCACCGAATTAATTAAATTGATATTGAGATATGAAAAAGCTGCTGTTTTTATTTGTTTTAGGATTAATCGTTTCTTGTAAAAATGAACCTAAACTTGCCGAAAATAAGATAAAAGATGATGTTGCATTTTTAGCAGATGATAAATTAGAAGGGCGCCAAACAGGAACACAAGGCGAAGTTTTAGCGTCGGAATACATTGTAAAACGATTTGAAGCCATGGGAATTGAGCCGAAAGGCACAGAAGGGTTTTTACAGTCCTTTTCGTTTAAACCAAAAACGGATCCTCATAAGGAAGTTGAATTCACGACCAACGCAGACAGCACTATTACAGGCCACAATGTTATTGGGTTTATAGATAATAATGCCAAAACAACCATCGTTATTGGCGCACATTACGACCATTTAGGCTTTGGTGGCGAAGGGTCGTTATATCGTGAAAAAGATAAAGCTATTCATAATGGTGCAGATGATAATGCTAGTGGAGTTGCTGTGATGTTAAATTTAGCAAGCCGCTTAAAAGTGAAAAATGAGCAATCTGAAACTAAAGACAGAAACAACTATTTGTTTATGGCATTTTCGGGAGAAGAAATGGGTTTATTAGGATCTAATTATTTTTCTAAAAACCCAACGATTGAAGCGGAATCTATCAATTATATGATTAATATGGATATGGTTGGCCGTATGAAACCAGATAGCACTTTGGCAGTTTATGGTACAGGAACGTCGCCAATGTTTAAACAAACGATAAAAGCGAATAATGATAAATTCAAAATTGTTGAAAATGAAAGTGGAGTAGGACCAAGCGATCACACGTCGTTTTACTTAATTGATATACCTGTGTTACATTTTTTTACAGGTCAGCATGAAGATTATCATAAACCAGGTGATGATTCAGACAAGTTGAATTACGAGGGTATGAATTTGATTTCAGATTACATCTTCGATATCATTACGGATTTAGATGATAATGGTGAATTAGCTTTCAGAAAAACTAAAAACGAAAGCGAGGAAGCGCCTCGTTTTAAAGTAGGCTTAGGAGTGGTACCAGATTATTTATATGACGGAAAAGGCATGCGAATAGATGGCACAAGAGAAGATACTCCAGCTTTTAATGCAGGCATACAAAAAGGTGATGTAGTGCTTAAATTAGGAGATAGTACCATCACAGACATGATGAGTTATATGCGAGCACTGTCTGTTTTTGACAATGGAGATGAAGCAGATATTACCGTGAAACGTGGTGAGGAAATGATAGAGACTAAGGTGAAGTTTTGACTTTGACGTCGCTCAGCCACTAGAAACTTACTTATCTCACATTAATTTGCTTAGACCTCACAGGTTTATAACCTACGCTAAAGCTTCGGCTAGTAAAGGAAACCTGTGAGGTCTAGCTAACGAACCATGACATTAACAAAGCAACAAATCATCACTAAAATACACCTCATCATTTCAGTATGTATTGTAGTGCCTGTGTCTTTTGTTTACGGTTTCAACCCAAGTTCTGAGTTTGATATTCATTTAAATACGGTTGATGAACATAATTTCTTCAAAGCGATTATGGGTTTGTATTTGGGCTTTTCAATAGTATGGATCCTAGGCATTTTTAAACCCAATTATTTAAAGTTGGCTTTGGTCACTAATATCATTTTTATGCTAGGCTTAGGGTTTGGACGTGTGCTTAGTTGGTTTATAGATGGCACACCAACGTTTGGTTATCAATTTGGAACGGTTGCAGAATTATTTTTAGGATTTTATGGGCTTTGGGTAGTGACTACTTTTTATAAAACTACTCCAAACCCTTAGACTTAGCAATGACCCTTAAAACAATACAAACCTTAAATTATTGAGGTTTATTAGGTTCATTGTATATTTGCAGCCAAATTAATATAAGTACCACATTTATGTTTAGAAAATCAATTGCTGTAGTGTCTTTGTTTTTAGTATTCAGTTCGTGCTGGAAAAACAAAAGTCCAGAAGATTTAATTCGATTAAAAGATAAGTTTAAATCTCAAGTATCTACGTTCGAGAACAAAAAAGAAGGTGCTAATAAAAAGGTATCTCAGGGTTTAGAATCTTTGAGTGCACTAAAATCTGCATTAGAAGATGCTAAAAATGAAGATAAGGAATTTGCAAAAGTTTATGGCGATTGGGAAAAAGTTGATAAGCGCGTTAACAATTTAAACAAGGAATACGAGGATTTAAAAACTAAAGCGTCGAATTTATTTACAGCTATGGAAACTCAAACCAATAGCTTAAGTGATGATAAAAGCAGAAACACCTTATTAAAAGCCATAACTAAGGCAAAAACGAAATATAACATCACATTAGCAAACACCTCGGAAGCTATAGGTAAACTTAGGCTATTACATAAAGATGCCGTTGAAGTCGTTAAAGCGTTAGAAGTTGCTGCTGCACTTAATTCATTTGACTCTATAAACGGACAAATGAAAAGTATTGAAGATCGTGTTGAAGGTATTATGCAAGAATTAAACATTGCAGTTGTTGAAAGCAAGAAGCTTTACGAGAAAAAAATAACAGAGTTAGGAGACGATTAATGGTTAAAATAGGCGACATAGAATTACCAGATTTTCCATTGTTGTTAGCACCTATGGAAGACGTAAGCGATCCACCATTTAGGGCATTGTGCAAAGAACAAGGCGCAGACGTAGTTTACACAGAATTTGTATCTAGTGAAGGCTTAATTCGTAATGCAGCAAAAAGCGTTATGAAATTAGATATTTACGAAAAAGAGCGACCAGTTGGTATTCAAATTTTTGGAGCCAATATGGAAAGCATGCTGCAGACCATCGATATTGTTGAAAAATCTAATCCTGATATAATTGACATCAATTTTGGTTGTCCTGTTAAAAAGGTAGTTTCAAAAGGAGCAGGAGCAGGTATTCTAAAAGATATCTGTTTAATGGAGCAACTGACTGCCGAAATGGTTAAACGCACCAATTTACCAGTAACAGTGAAAACCAGGTTGGGTTGGGACGATAGTTCTATTAGAATTGTTGAGGTTGCAGAGCGCTTGCAAGATGTAGGCTGTAAAGCCATTTCCATACATGGCAGAACTAGAGCTCAAATGTATAAAGGTGATGCTGATTGGAAACCTATTGCAGCCGTAAAGAATAACCCACGAATGCACATTCCTGTATTTGGAAACGGAGACGTTACAACACCAGAACGTGCCGCAGAAATGCGAGATCGTTATGGTTTAGATGGAGCGATGATAGGTCGCGCAAGCATTGGAAACCCATGGTTTTTTAAACAAGTAAAACACTTTTTTGAAACAGGAGAGCATTTAGCACCAATTTCTTTAGCCGAACGTGTGGATGCTGCTAGACGTCATTTACAAATGGCAATTGATTGGAAAGGTGAAGTGTTAGGTGTTTTTGAAACCAGAAGACATTATACCAACTACTTTAAAGGCATTCCACACTTTAAGGAATACCGAATGAAAATGGTAACAAGTGACGATTCTAAAGACGTTTTCGCTGCTTTTGATGCCGTTTTGGAGGCATTTCCGGATTATCAGTTTTCATAAAAAAAAGCACCAAAAAACTAAAACCCAAATTCCAAAAAGGGAATTCTTTTAATAGTTTGATCTTTCATTTTTTTCTTTACAATAGCTTGAAGGTGTACAGCATAGGTACAAAGTCACAAATTTGTGATCAGAGACAAGTGTAAATTCGTGAAATTAGTGTCTTATTTTTCACATTGAATCCGTGTCAAAATAATCTTTATCAACGGAATCTAACTCTGTATTAACCCACGAGTAATCCGCTGCGACGCAATTTTAGAAGCCACAATTCCTAAGGCAAAAATAGTAATCAAAACAACAAGCACATTAAAAAAGTTAATTCTAACCGGATAAGCTAAATCTGGTGTTAACATTACCAATTCAAACGTCTGTTGTAAAAACACAATTAGTAAGCCAAGTGTAACTCCAATCAATCCGCTTACTACGGTCATTAAACTACCTTGTAAAAAGAAAATAGATTTAATGGTTTGGGTCTCTGTTCCTAAATTGAATAAGGTGTTTAATGATTTCTTTTTGTCTAAAATCATCATGATAATAGCACCAATAACATTGAATAATGCAATAATTATCACTAAGGTGAAAATAAGGTAAATGGCAAGATTTTCGGTATTCAACATTTTGAATAACGCATCATTTAGTTCTGCTCTATTTTTTATGTTGAATTTATTTCCGAAGGAGCTTTTGAGTTGCGATCTAACATCGTCTTCATTTAAACCAGGCTTCAACTTAAGTTCAAGAGCACTCAATTGGTCGTCTTTATAACTTAATAATTGTCTTGCTAATTCAATATCCGAAAAAACGTAGTTGTTGTTCAATTCTTCATTGATCTCAAATAGACCAACGTTATTAACATAAACCGAATTATAGTAGCCCTTTAAAGAACTTGCTTGACCTTTTCCAACTTTGGGAACATAAAGCGAAAGTGGTTTTAGATAATCGAGCACACCAAAGGACAGATTATTAGAGATTCCCCAACCTGACACTACTTCGTTACTGTTGGGAGTAATCCAACTCCCTTTAGTTACCATAGTATCTATGTTGGTAACATTTAAATAAGCCTTATCTACACCTTTAAGTGTGGCAATGAGGTTTTTATTTTCGGATTTAATAATAATGCGTTCTTCAATTATTTCAGAATAGGAAGCAATTCCTTCTATTTTTAAAAATGTGGCTTTTTCAGAATCAGACCACAAAAAAGATTTCCCTTTGGTTGGTGTTAATTTTAAATCAGGATCTACAAAAGAGGAAAATTGAAGACTAAAATCTTTGAGACCTGCAAAAACAGAAAGCACAATAAATAGTGCTGATGAAGCGATAATGACTCCTCCAGAAGCAATCCATGTCATTATATTAATAGCATTATTACTGCTTTTAGAAAACAGATAACGTTTTGCTATGTAAAATGGGAAATTCAATTAATGCTTTTTGCGCTTGCCTAATAAATCTGGATTTTCGATTGGGTTATCCTCACCTTTTAAGGAACGTTCAATACCATCAATATATTCTAAAGAGTCGTCAATAAAAAACTCTAATTGTGGCATGCGTCTTAGTTGGTGACGTGTGCGTTGCGCCAATTCGTGCCTTATCAAAGGTTTGTTAGACTTTATGCCTTCTAATAAAGGTTTCGCTTCTTTATTCGGAAAAATACTAAGATATACTTTAGCCACAGACAAATCTGTAGTAACATTTACTTTGCTAACTGAGATAATAACACCTCGCAAACCACCATCAGAGGCTGCTTTTTGTAAAACCTCTGCTAAGTCTTGTTGGAGTATGCCTCCTATTTTTTTTTGTCTTTGTGTAAATTCTTCCATAATGATTATGATAACTAATCGGTGACAAAAGTAGAGGATATTTAAGGATTATCTTATTTTTGATAGTAGAAAATAAGTAATGGTGTAATTGGGTTGAAGGTTTTGAGTATTTATAACTGTTTTTAAAGAACAAAAAGATTTCCTTTTTTAGGGGAATGAAACAAAGGGTTTCAGATAATGAGATGCTGAAATAAATTCAGGATAAAATGAAAAAAATAGAACATATTGGCATTGCGGTAAAAGATATTGAAAACTCTAATCATCTTTTTAAAGCTTTATTTGGAGAAGCACATTACAAAATTGAAGATGTAGAGAGTGAAGGTGTTAAAACATCATTTTTTCAATGTGGGCCGAATAAAATTGAATTGCTTCAGGCAACCAGCGAAGAGAGTCCAATAGCCAAATTTATAGATAAAAAAGGAGAGGGAGTGCACCACATTGCATTTGCCGTTAATGATATTGAACAAGAAATAGAACGCCTCACCAAAGAAGGCTTTACGATGATTCATAAAGCACCCAAAAAAGGCGCTGATAATAAGTTGATTGCCTTTTTGCATCCTAAATCTACTAATGGTGTTTTAATAGAGCTATGCCAAGAGATAAAGGAATAAAAATGCTTTGAGAGTTTTAAAATATGTAGTAATATTGCACTCGCTTTAGTAATAAAGTGATTGACACTAGTCAATGGTCCTATAGCTCAGTTGGTTAGAGCACCTGACTCATAATCAGGTGGTCCATGGTTCGAGTCCATGTGGGACCACAAAATTTATAAAAACCTTTCGAGAAATCGCGAGGTTTTTTTGTTTGTATAGAATTACGCTTTCTGTAACAATTTCGTTTCGGCAACGACAAATTCGTAAATCACATCTTTTTGAATCTAATAAAAACGTCCATAACTCCAGAAGACTTAGAAGCCTTAAAAAAGGCAAAATTTACCATGCATAATTTAGGTTGGGCAATTCGTAATGTCAATAAAATCGGCAATACGGTCGAAACAGGAACTAAATACGTACCAGAAAAAGTATTGCTTAAAATACAAAGCATTACACAAACAGTTTTGTTGAACATTATTAAAGCCAATTTATTAACGATTCAAAAGAATAAAACATTTAAAAAGCCCTCAAAGAATACCTACAAAAGTATCGTAACCAGTACAGGTGCTTTAAGTGGTTTTTTTGGATCTACAACAGGTTTCGGAACTGCAATTTTTGCATCAGAAGTTACCTTAACCACTAAATTTTTAATGCGCACTATTATGGATATTGCACGTAGTGAAGGTGAAGATATTTATATCTTGGAAGGCCAAATGGCTTGTTTAGAGGTTTTTGCATTTGGTGGTGGGTCTGAAAATGATGACGGTATGGAAACGAGTTATTACTCAACACGCATTGGTTTAAATTCGGCTTTAAATCAGATGTCTGCAACTGGCATAAAAATGAGTCTTGATAGTTTAGTGAAAGGAGCATCTGCCTTAGGTACTACAGCTGTTGGAAATTTTATTTCTACCATAGCTACACGACTTAGCCTTTTGATCAGCGAAAAGTTTTTAGCGCAAGCAGTTCCCGTTGTTGGAGCTATTGGAGGTGGAAGTTTAAATTACGTATTTGTAGATCATTTTCAAAACATGGCAACAGCACATTTTACCATGAGGCGCTTAGAACGAAAGTATGGCTCATCTCAAATAAAGTTAGCATATGACACAATAATAAGTTTGAATGAATGATAATGAAGAGCCTTTTCTTCAGAATTGATATCTGCAATTGATAGTATGATTTTATTAATAGTTACAAATTAAGCCTTATCAATTTACTTCAAAAGCCATAACCCGTTGAGGTAAAATATGACTACTTTAGAGGTAATATAGCACATATAGACAAACTAAAAAACTAGACAAAGTCCAAAGAAGCCCATACAAAGCCACTACGAGATACAGTCTCTTGGGTAATAAAGTTTATTTTTGTGTTAAATTACTGACAACAAGTGATTTGAGTTTTTTATCTGACAATTTATACTTTTGAACTTATAGCAGAATCTTTCTAGCGTGTTTTACCCGACTTTTAGTGTGATTGGGCTAAAAAAGGAACAATAGCCAGTGATGTATGCGATTTGTAGTGTCCCTTTAGCTCATAATCATCTACAGATTCCTTAAATTTGATAACAACCTCATGGAAGTATTGCTATATACTTATTTGAGTTATGGGATTAATTTTTGGATCATTTTTATTTCGACTTGCAATTCTCTATTTGTAGGGTTTCATATCTTAATTATTTGTTTTGGCGTTAATTATCGTACAGCTAATTTCAAAGTACTATAGCATCTATAAATTCTTTCCTGAAAGTTGAAACACAAACGAACTACGAACTTCGTTAAACGACTTCTTTTCAAATAATACCATATTAACTCATTATAAGTAAGAGTTAAAAGGGTATTGAGATTAAAAGTCACTGCTCACGCAAATTTTAAAAAATAAAATTAGGAAAATGCTCAATAACAAATCGGTATTAATAACAGGAGGTACAGGTTCTTTAGGAAAAGCTCTTATCGCCAATATTTTAGAAAAGTGGCCAGATGTCAAACGCTTGGTTGTTTTTTCAAGAGATGAACAAAAACAGTATCAAATGGCGCAAGATTTTCCTGTGTCGAAATATCCTCAAATGCGCTATTTTATTGGAGATGTTAGGGATAGAGAACGGTTAGTCCGAGCTTTTTCTGGTATCGATTATGTGATCCATGCAGCTGCGATGAAGCACGTACATATCGCAGAGTACAATCCAGATGAATGTGTAAAAACCAATGTAGGTGGTGCTGAAAATGTGATTCAAGCCGCATTGCAAACAAAAGTTCAGCATGTTGTAGCATTGTCTACAGATAAAGCATGTGCACCAATTAATCTTTATGGTGCTACGAAATTAACATCAGATAAATTGTTTGTTGCAGCTAACAACATTAGAGGTCAGCACAACATTAAATTTTCAGTGGTACGTTATGGAAATGTAATGGGTTCTAATGGTTCCGTTATTCCTTTTTTCTTAAAAAACAGAGCAGAAGGTGTGTTGCCTATAACGGTAAAAGAAATGACTCGATTTAATATTTCGCTGCAAGGTGGAGTAGATATGGTTTTACATGCTCTAAAGACAGCTTGGGGAGGAGAGGTTTTTATTCCTAAAATTCCATCTTATAAAATTATGGATGTGGCTCAGGCCATTGGCCCAAACTGCGAGCACAAAGTGATTGGAATCAGACCAGGTGAGAAGATTCACGAGGAAATGATTACCTCATCAGATGCTTTTTTCACTTACGATATTGGTGAGTATTTTGTGATTTTACCGCAGACTCCAATGTGGAATATCGATGACTTCACAACAGAATTTAAAGCCAAATTAGTACCACAAGGATTTGCCTATAATTCTGGCACTAATACTGAATGGGAAACTGTAGATTCTCTAAGAGCATTAATAAAAGAACATGTGGATCCTAATTTTGAAGCATAACTTATGAAAGCAATACCATACGGAAGGCAACATATGACCCAAGAAGACATTGACATTGTTGTAGAGACTTTAAAGTCAGATTATTTAACACAAGGTCCAAAAATAGCGGAGTTCGAAACTGATTTTGCACAATACGTCGGCAGTACATATGCCGTTGCATTAGCCAATGGAACAGCTGCTTTACATCTTTGTGCTATGGCTTTAGGTTTAAAAGCGAGTGAAAAAGTGATAACGACACCAATTACGTTTGCTGCCTCAGCAAATTGTATTCGCTATTGTGGTGGAGAGGTGGTGTTTTCAGATATTGACCCAGAGACCTATCTTTTAGATATCAATAAAGTAAGAGCCTTATTAGAAAGTGCTCCAAAAGGAACTTACAAGGGTATTATTCCTGTAGATTTTGCTGGTAGAGCCAATGATTTAGAAGCTTTTAGAGCTTTGGCAGACGAATTTGATCTTTGGATTATTGAAGATTCTTGCCATTCTCCTGGCGGATTTTTCAAAAATAGTAAAGGTGAAACACAAAACTGTGGTAATGGAAATTACGCGGATTTAGCTATATTTTCATTTCATCCTGTAAAGCATATAGCATCTGGCGAAGGCGGTATGATTACCACTAACGATAAAGCGCTTTATGAGAAATTATTACAATTAAGAACGCACGGTATTGTAAAAAATAACGATGCTTACACAAATTCTATTGAATTTGCTGGAGGTATAGAAGATTATCCTGGTTGGTATATGGAGATGCAAAATCTGGGTTACAATTACCGTATTACAGATTTTCAAGCAGCTTTAGGTGCTAGTCAGTTAAAAAGAGCAAATGATGGTCTTCAAAAACGAAGACAGATTGCATCCGTATATAAAAATGCCTTTTTAGAGCAACCTTTTATAAAAGGACAATCTGGAGTTATTGAAGGGCATGCCTACCACTTGTATGTTATAGAAGTTGAAGACCGCTTAGGTTTATACAACCACCTTAGAAGTAAAAACATTTACGCACAAATTCATTACATCCCTTGTCATTTAATGCCATATTATAGGGAGTTTGGGTGGAAAGAAGGTGATTTTCCAAATGCCGAAAATTATTATAAACACTGTATTAGCTTGCCAATGTTTCCTACATTAACAGAAGCGGAACAAGCGTTAGTTATCAAAGAAATTAAAACCTTTTACAGTGAAAAATATTGATTTAGAATCAGAGCGGTTAATATTTAAAAGGGTGTCAGCAGAACATGCGACACCTACTTATGTCAATTGGATCAATGATGCTGAAGTCAATACGTATTTAGAAACAAGAGGAAATTACACTTTAGAATTGCTTAAATCTTATATAAAGGATCAAAATAATAAGGAAACCTATTTTTGGGCCATTCATCTAAAAGCCTCAAAAAAACATATTGGAAACATAAAAATAGATCCAATAAACTTAGAAAGCAAGACAGGTGACTATGGGATTTTAATAGGCGATAAAACGAATTGGGGAAAAGGTTATGCAAAGGAAGCTACACTAAGAATATTAGAGTATTCTTTTAAGAATATCAAACTATTAAAAGTAAAATTAGGTGTTATTGAAGATAACGTAAATGCTTTTAAGCTTTATAAGAATATAGGATTTAAAATAGAAGAAGTAAAAAAGGATCATGGTGTTTATAACAATAAACTAAGTAATTCAATAAGGATGTCATTACATGTCAAAGACTTTAAACAATAAATTAATATTAGGAACCGTACAAATGGGTTTAGCTTATGGTATTAATAATACTATTGGCAAAGTATCTATGGAAGATAGTCATAACATTTTAGGCTATGCTTTTGATAACGGTATTCGTATTTTAGATTCTGCTGAAGCGTACGGAAATGCTCATGACGTTATAGGCTCGTTTCATAAAAATAATCCTAAAAAATCGTTTGAAGTTATTACCAAATTACCACATCAATTTGACTTAGATATTAATGATAAAGTCAACACTTACTTAACAGAATTGCAGGTTGGTCAATTGCATGCTTTACTGTTTCATAGCTTTGGAAGCTATGAAGCAAACAGCCATAATTTCAGTGTACTAACCAATTTAAAAGCTAGTGGTAAAATTAAGCATATTGGTGTTTCTGTTTACACAAATGATGAGATTGAAGAGGTACTTTTAAATGATGAAGTTGATATCATTCAACTACCATTTAACCTTTTTGATAATTCTAATTTACGTGGAGACATTCTCGAAAAAGCAAAAGCAAAAGGCAAAATAATCCACACAAGATCCGCTCTTTTACAAGGTTTGTTCTTTAAGGATGTTGATTCTGAAAATAATACAGTTCAAAGTTTAAAAAAGGAACTGGTACAGTTATCCACTATTTCAAAAAGTAGTAAAACGTCAATTGTACAATTAGCATTAAACTATTGCTTACAGCAAAACACTATTGATAATGTGCTTATTGGTGTCGATTCTTTACAACAATTGGTAGCTAACGTTGAAGTACTAAATCATTCTATTAAAGACGAAATGATTCAAGACATCAACAAAATTAAGGTCGCAGATATTAATTTATTAAACCCTTCGCTATGGAATTGAAAACAATTATAGTTACCCAGGCAAGGATCGGTAGTACCAGATTACCAGGTAAAGTTTTGAAAGAAGTTAATGGTAAAACATTACTTCAAATACATTTAGAACGCTTAAAAAAGTGTACAAAAGCCAATAAAATTTGTGTAGCAACAACAGTCAATAAAGAAGATGCTGTAATTTACAACAACGCTAAAAAATGGGGTTTAGGTGCGTTTAGAGGTTCCGAATTAAACGTTTTAGACCGTTTTTATCAAGCTGTAAAAAACGACAAACCAGATTGGATTGTAAGAGTAACGTCCGATTGTCCATTACTAGATCCAATACTGGTCGATGACATAATCACGTATGCTCAAAACCATGACTATGATTATGTGTCGAATGGATTAATAGAACATTTTCCCGATGGGCAAGATGTTGAAGTGTTTAAATTTTCAGCATTAGAATTGGCATGGAAAAATGCAAAATTGGTGTCGGAATTAGAACACGTTACACCTTACATCATTAATAACAGTGATGTGAGAGGCGGTCATCTCTTCAAGGGAAAAAACTATCCATGCGAAAAAGATTATTCAAACATTCGCATGACGGTTGATGAGTCAGAAGATTTTGAATTAATGGAATTTCTAATTCAAAAATTAGGAACAGAAAAAACATGGCAAGACTATACTACTTATATGATTGAAAATGATTTAACTAAAATAAACGGTCAAATTATTAGAAACGAAGGATTATTAAAGTCATTAAAAAAAGATACAAATGGGTAAAGGGCAAGACTTATATGTAAAAGCAAAAACACTCATTCCTGGAGGAACGATGTTGTTATCTAAGCGACCAGAAATGTTTTTACCAGAACATTGGCCGTCATATTTTTCTAAATCTAAAGGCTGTAAAGTTTGGGATTTAGACGGAAGAGAATTAACCGACATGTCCATAATGGGTATTGGTACCAATACGCTTGGTTACGGACACGATGAGGTAGATGCTGCTGTTATGGAAACGGTAAAAAAGGGAAACATGAGCACTTTGAATTGCCCTGAAGAAGTCTATCTGGCAGAAAAGTTAGTAGAAATGAACCCTTGGGCAGATATGGTGCGTTTTGCACGTACAGGAGGTGAAGCCAACTCAATTGCGATTAGAATTGCACGAGCTGCATCTGGAAAAGATAATGTGGCTATTTGTGGCTATCATGGTTGGCACGATTGGTATTTATCTGCAAACCATAATGGAGGAGACGATTTATCCTCTCATTTAATTCCTGGCTTAAGTCCAAAAGGCGTACCAAAAAACTTAAAAAATTCAGTGTTTCCTTTTCATTATAACAATTATGAAGAGCTTGTAGATATTGTTGAAAATAACAATATCGGTGTGATTAAAATGGAGGTGATGCGAAACTTCGGTCCAGAGAATAACTTTTTAGAGAAAGTTAGAGCCTTGGCCACGAGCAAAAATATTGTACTGATTTTCGATGAGTGTTCTTCAGGATTCAGAGAAACTTTTGGTGGTATTTACCAAAAATTCAATGTAAATCCAGATATGATAATGATGGGTAAAACCATAGGCAACGGTTATGCCTTAACCACTGTTATAGGCACAAAAGCGGTGATGGAAGCTGCTCAAAACACCTTTATCAGTAGTACATTTTGGACGGAACGTATTGGCCCAACAGCGGCACTTGCCACTTTAAAAGTCATGGAACGTGTAGAGTCTTGGAAAACAATTACGGCTATAGGAGCTAAAATGCAAGATGGCTGGAAAAAACTAGCTGAAAATCACAATTTAGACATTACTGTGTCTGGGATTTCAGCAATGACTACTTATGGTTTTAATAGTGAGAATGCAGCGGCTTATAAAACCTTAATAACACAACAAATGCTTAAAAAAGGCTTTTTAGCAAGTACGCATTTTTATGCCTGTATAGAACATAAGGAAGCGCATTTAGAATCCTATTTTAATGCTTTAGATGAGGTATATACGGCAATAGCAAAGTGCGAATCTGATACTTTAAATATAAACGATTTGCTTGATGGACCAGTGTGCCATTCAGGTTTTAAGAGATTAAATTAATTACACAAATGACAGCTTATAACGTTTTAAATAATCAAGTTTTTTCTCGCGATACGTTCTCTATAGTTCCTATTCGTTATGAAGATCGTATGGCTATTTTAAAATGGCGAAATGAGCAAATTTACCATCTCAGACAACCAAAACCACTTACAGAAAAAGATCAAGATGTTTATTTCGATACTGTTGTAAACAAATTGTTTGAACAAGAAAAACCAAGTCAGTTATTGTTTTCATATATGGAAAACGATGTATGTATTGGCTATGGAGGTTTGGTACATATCAATTGGATAGATAAAAATGCTGAGATTTCATTTATAATGAATACCGAATTAGAACAAGCGCATTTCGCAAAACATTGGACGCTCTTTTTAGAGCTCACAGAGCAAGTGGCATTTAAAGAATTGAATTTTCATAAACTGTGCACTTACGCGTTTGATTTAAGACCACACCTTTATGAAATTATTGAAAATGCAGGATATGTAAAAGAAGGCAGGTTAAAAGAACAATGTCTTTTCAATGGAGCATACAAAGATGTATTAATACACGGAAAACTTAATAAAACGCATACCGTATTATAAACATAATGAAGAACACAATCATCATAACAGGAGCAAATAGAGGTTTAGGTGAAGCATTCGTTGATGTTTTAATTAAGGATGATACTTGCTTTATCATATCTCTATCACGAAGTCTAAGTGAGAACCAAAAAGCATACAGTTCAAAACGTTTTCATTTTTTAGAAATGGATTTATCACAAGATAATGTAAGTCTTAAACTCGAAGCTTTAAAAGGTTTAATTACTGATGAATCAGTCTATTTTATCAATAACGCTAGCATTATAGAACCTGTTGTTAGCATTGAGAATTTGGATGAAAGTGCCATGGATAAAACGCTTGCTGTTAATGTGAAATCAACCATGGTAATTACAAATTATCTATTAAAAAATTATAATACAAATTCATTAACGTTTGTAAATATAAGTTCGGGAGCGGCAAAACGTGCTATTAGTAACTGGTCCTTGTATTGTGCATCGAAAGCGTTTGTTGAAATGTTTTTTAATGTGGCCGAAAGTGAATATCAACAACATCGATTTTTTAATATAAATCCTGGAGTAATGGACACAGGTATGCAAAAAAGTTTACGACAGAGTGATTTTCCAGATGTTGAAAATTTTAAAGATTTACAAAAAGAAAACCAATTAAAACAACCTATTGATGTTGCAAAAGACATTTTAGAAACAATTAAAATAAACGGATGAAAATAGCAGTCATATCTGATATTCATGGCAATTATGATGCTTTGGTCGAAGTCTTAAAACAGGCGAAGATTGAAGGTGTGGAGCAGTTGCTAGTACTCGGAGATATCGTGGGCTATTATTACCATCCTGACAAAATCTTGAAGGCACTTTCTGAATGGCATTGCCATTTTATAAAAGGAAACCACGAATACATTTTAGAAGATATAATGGCTAATCCTGAAATTGCTGAGTCTATTCGATTAAAGTATGGCAGTGGTCATCAAGAAGCTATCAATAAGTTGTCTCAAAAACAGCTCGATTTTTTAAAGGATTTACCTGAAACAAAATCAGTTCAATTAAATAAGGTTTCAATAGTAATGTCTCACGGCAGTCCATGGTCTAATGATTTTTATATCTATCCAGATTGTGATCAAGACATTATTAACAAGTGTGATTCAACAACACACGATTTTGTGTTGATAGGCCATTCGCATTATGCGTTTGCCATTAAAAACAAGAATAGTGTGCTTATAAATCCAGGTTCCGTTGGGCAATCCAGACAAACAGGAGGAAAAGCATCTTGGTGCATAATTAATACTGAAAACCGATGTTTTCAGATGCTTTCAACAGATTACAATGTTGAAAACTTATTAAATGAAATTGCTCAAAAAGATAGAGACATCACGTATTTAACCAAAGTTTTAACAAGAGAAACTAATCAGTCATGAATAAAGCGTTGAACATACTCGTTACAGGTTGCGGAGGAGATATAGGACAAAGCCTTGGTAAGATATTACTAAAATCACCCTATGTTAAAAATTTGTACGGCATCGATATTTCCGATAAAAATGCAGCACAGTTCATTTACCCTAATTTTTCAGTGGGTTTACGTGTAGATGATGCAGCGCATTTAAACGAATTAAAGACATTTATAAAGGACCATAACATTGACATCGTTATACCAATCGCAGAACCTGAATTACGCTATTTTTCTGAAAATAATATTCAAGAAAAAATTGGTAATGCAAAATTAATAACGGCTTCTTCACAAGTTTTAGAAATCGGTTTTGATAAATATAAAACAGCTGAATTTTTAAGAATAGAAGGTTTTCCTTTTCCAAAAACGACTTTGGCAAAGGCTATAGAAACGATAGAAGTATTTCCTATCATTTTAAAATCTAAAACAGGATCTGGAAGCAAGGACATCTATAAAATTAATACGATGGATGAGTTTTTCTTTTATACCAGAACTAATATTGAGGATTATGTTGTACAAGAATATGTCACAGATAAACATGGAGAATTTACTTGTGGACTCTATAGAAGTAGTAAAGGCGAAATAAGATCTCAAATTTTTAAAAGAGAACTTCACGGAGGTTATAGTGGTTATGGAGAAGTAGTGGAACATGAAATTATCACAGCATTGATAGAAAAGTTAGCAGTGAAACTCAATTTAGTTGGAAGTGTTAATGTACAACTCAGATTAAAAGATAACACTCCTAAAATTTTCGAAATTAACCCAAGGTTTTCAAGTACCGTGTTGTACCGACACCTTTTTGGTTTTGAAGATTTAATATGGTCAATAGAAGATGCATTGGGATTAGAATTATCAGATAACAGACAAAACGTTATTGGCAAAAAATTCTACAAAGGCTATGAAGAATACACAAAATAAGCAGGAATAAGACACACATGAAAATAGAAAACTATACAATTGATAAAAATTCACCAGTATTCATTATTGCAGAATTGTCTGCCAATCATAATGGGAGTATTGCTACGGCGATTGAAACAGTGAGAGCTGCAAAACGTGCAGGTGCCAATTGTATTAAACTACAAACATTTACAGCAGACACCATCACCTTAGATTCTAAAAACGAAGATTTTAAAATTACACAAGGCACACTTTGGGATGGCCAATATTTGCACGATTTATATAAAACAACGCATTTACCTTGGGAGTGGCACAAAGAGATTATGGAGGTGGCCAAGCAAGAAGGTTTAATTTGTTTTTCTTCACCTTTTGACCCGACTTCAGTAGAGTTTTTAGAAACTTTAAATGTACCTGCTTACAAAATAGCATCCTTTGAAATCACAGATATTCCACTAATAGAATTAATCGCTTCTAAAGGAAAACCAGTGATAATTTCTACAGGTATTGCACAAGAAGAAGATATAGAATTAGCTCTAGAAGCTTGCAAAAGAATGGGTAATACGGATATTGCTTTATTAAAATGTACATCGAGCTATCCGGCTCCAATCGACGAAGCTAATATGTGTATGGTTAAAGATTTGGCAGAGCGCTATGGAGTTATTAGTGGATTATCAGACCATACTATGGGAAGCACAGTACCAGTAGTTGCAACGGTAATGGGTGCAAAAATCATTGAAAAACATTTTATTCTAGATCATGCTGTTGGTGGTGCAGATGCTTCATTTTCAATGGATGAAGAAGAATTTACAGCGATGGTAAAAGCTGTGAGAGAAGCAGAAAGTGCTATTGGTATTGTGGATTATACCTTAACCGAAAAGCAACGTAAAAGCAGAGATTTTAGTCGCTCTTTATATGTAGTTGAAGATATAAAAGCAGGAGAATTATTAACCGAAAAGAATGTGCGTTCCGTAAGACCAGGATTTGGAATGCACCCAAAACATTACAAAGCTATTTTAAATAAAAAAGTAAATACTAATCTCGAAAAAGGAACTGCATTGCAGATGTCGTTTATTAAAAATAACGACTAAAACAAGAAATGAATCAACTAAAGGAACTCTTAATTAAGTACAAAGTATTGGTCAGCAACTTCTCCTATTTGGCGGTTTTGCAGATGATAACATTACTTGTGCCTATAGTTACATTGCCGCATTTGTTTGGTGTTCTCGGTGACACAACTTGGGGAGTTGTAGTGTATGCGCAAGCTGTGGTTCTTTATTTGGGTATTTTGGTCAGTTTTGGGTTTAATATTTCAGCAACTAAAGATATCAGTGTTCATAGAGATAATCCTTCAAAAATATCAGAGATTGTAAGCAGTGTCTTTATTTTAAAAGGTCTGCTGTTTATAGTATCACTTTTTATTATTACAATTTTAATCTATACCATACCGTTTTTTAGTGATTACAAATTGTTGTATTTCTTGAGTATGTGGTTTTGCTTGTATGAGTTTATTTTTCCGATTTGGTATTTTCAAGGTTTAGAAAAAATGAAGTACATCACGCTGATTAATCTTGGCAGTCGATTAATCTTTTTGGTTTTAATCTTTGTGCTTATCCGACAACAATCAGATTATATTTTAGTACCTGTTATCAATGGCATTGGAGCTCTTTTTTCGGGATTAATATCCATGATGATTATCTTCAAAAAAGACAAAGTGAAATTTTTTATTCCTAGTGTATCAACACTTAAATTCTATTTCAAAGAGAGCTCTCCAATATTTCTTTCTAACCTGTCGCAACTGTATGTTAAGATGAATAAGATTATCATTGGTCCATTTATTGGTGTTGAAGCTGTTGCCTATTACGATGTCGCTGAAAAAATTACGAGTTTAATGAAAGTCCCAATAGGGCTCATTAGTCAGACGGTTTTTCCAAAAATTGTGAAAGAAAAAAGTTTGAGTTTTATTCAAAAAATTTTCAAACTCAATCTTGCCATACAAGCAGTACTGCTTTTAATCGTTATTCCAACGGCTCCTTACATTGTTAAATTTATTAGCGGTAAAGATATTCCGATGGCAGCAACGGCTTTGGTTATTTTATCATTTACTGTGATTCCTGTAGTTATAAATAATACATATGCGGTTCAAACCTTACTAGCGTTTGACCTTAAAACGTATTTCACTCGTGCTATTGTCGGTTCAGGTATTGTTTATGGCATTTTTATTCTAATCATGTACCTTTTTGATATTTGGTATTTATATGGCATTTGTGTCGCTGTTTTGGTTTCTGAGTTAGCCACTTCTGTGTTGTCGTATTACTACGTTAAAAAAAATGTGTATTCCCAAATTAAACCGATATCATGAAGAAAGTGGATTTAGTATTTGCGCCAAGATTGTCATCTCCAAATGGAGACAGCAGAGTGGTGCGTGCGTTTTTAGACAGTGACGCTTATTTTAAAAGTCAATCCATTGATCTTTCTGTAATCAGTTCAGATTTGTTTCATGAAAAAGATGTGGATCTCAGTAAAAAATCATCCAAGAAAAGTTTAAAGATTTTTCTAAAAAAGCTGATTCCATATTCAAGCTATTTCACCGTAAAATATTTAAAATCAGCAGAGAAAAAGAAAGAAGCTATTGTGGATTATTATTTGTCAACACAAGCAGATGCAGATGTACTTTTCTTTCATGAGTTATCAACTTGTTATCACTATTTACAAAAACGAAAAAACACAAAAGCAAAAGTGGTGCTTGTGATGCATTCTAATGGAGACAGTTTTAAAATGCTACATATTTATTATCCAAAATTAGCAAAAACAGCTTATTACAAATATTTAGTTGAGGTTGAAAAAGAAGTCATTGCTAGCATAGATCGCTTAGGTTTTGTTGCTAAAAATGCGATGGAACGTTTTGGTCGTCTTAATTTAGATTATGATCAAAACAAGTTATTCTATGTTTATAATGGTATCGGAAATACGCCAGATATTAAACCAGCAGATCAGCATAACGTTTTACCTGCCAAATACACTTTTTATTGTGCTGGTTCTATAACAAAGCGCAAGGGACAAGAACTTATTATAAGAGCGTTTAATCGTTTATCGAAGGAAGAACAACTACAGTTTAACATCACATTTTTAGGAGATGGAGCTGAAAAAGCCAGATTAGAAAATTTAGTAAAGAATAATAATCTAGATACGCAGATATTTTTTGAAGGCTTTGTAAACGATGTTACAAGTTATTTAATGCAATCTAACGGATTTATGCTTACAAGCCATGACGAAGGTTTGCCTGTAGCCATTATTGAAGCATTACGAATGGGATTATCAATTATTTCAACCAATGTTGGTGGCATTCCAGAAATGGTAGAAAACGAATATAATGGCTTTTTAATTGAGCCAAATGAAGAAGCCGTGTATCAAGTATTTAAAAATTTAAGTCAATATAATTTAGATGAGATGGGTAAAAACTCATTAAAAATGTACGAGAAAAAATTTACCCAAGACGCAATGTTTCGCAATTACGCGAACTTATTTTCAAGTCTTAATTAACGAAAATTGATGAAAGAACTAATTAAAAAAATCATCATATCAAGTAAGCCCATAAATCTATTTTATGTGTGGGTGTTACGCTTGCTAAATGGTAAATCTAAGGATGAGTTTTTAAGACGACGTCAACTTTCAATTTTCGATTATAAAAGTGTCATAGCAGAGTTGCCTTTGTACCCAACAGACCTTGTTATTGATAATAATTTTTATGGCTTAAGCTATTGGTTACAAAAATATATGAGGAAAAATTTAGCGCTTAATGCATACATAGAACACGGTTTAGTTTTAGGCTCTTTGGTGAAACAAGACGCTATTAAATGGAACACAGCCAACATTATTACCTTAAGTGCAACGCGAGAAAACTACATTAACAACGTCACTTCTAAACCTGTTTTAAAAATAGGGCCTTATATCAATTATGCAGACGATTTATTATCTGCGGATGATTTTAAAAAGGTGAAACAAAGCCTAGGAAAAACACTTATCATATTTCCGTCACACTCTATAAAGAATATTGAAACCGCTTTTAACAATGATGAATTAATTAATGATATAGAATCTAAAAAGCAAGATTTTGATACTGTACTGGTTTGCCTTTATTGGAGAGATGCGCTAAACGAAGACCTTGTAGCATCATACGTAAATAAAGGGTATCGTATAGTGTCCGCAGGCCATGTGCACGATATTAATTTTTTATCGCGCTTAAAATCAATAATTAAGTTGTCTGATTATGCGATTTCAAATAGCGCAGGAACGCATATTGGATACATCACATTTTTAGGAAAGCCACAGATGATAATTGGTCAAACTATAGATTATAACATTAATAAAAATGATAACCGAGCATTTGATCAAAGAAACAATAAGGACAATGATACGATGAACGCTGAAACAGAAGAAATTTTAAAAGTATTTAGCACAGATACTGCGACCATAACAGATAAACAAATGGAAGTAGTTACCAAATATTGGGGACTAGATGAATTAAAAAGTCCACAACAAATTGAAGATTTTATAACCCGTTAAACATGAAGATTTTATAGGTGAGCTTTACATTTATTGCATATAATTTAGCATTACTATTTGGTGTTTTTTTCGCAGCTATGAGCGAGAGAATAAAATCAAATAGTAACCACATTTTAATTGTGGCATCATTTCTTGTGGTGTTTCTTTTTGTGGGCTTAAGGCATTATGTAGGCAATGACTACGAAGCGTATACATATCTTTTTAGCACCATCAGAAACGGTGTAGATACACGCTTAGAATATGGTTTTTATCTCCTAAATGAATTGTTCTCAGGCTATAGTGATGGTTATAAATACGTTATGCTTGTTTCTAGCTTTATTGTGTTTTCCTTTTTGTTTATAACCTTTATTAGAGAAAAGGTTTTGGCATTAGGCATCTTCTTTGTGTTTGCTTTTGAGCTTATCTTTCTCATCAATGACCAAGTAAGGCAAGGAATTGCTATTGCAGTTTTCTTATACGCTATTCAATTTATAGAGAAGCGTGAAATTTACAAGTATGCTTTTGTAATGATTACTGCAGGAGTACTCTTTCATTATTCCGCCTTAATAATGTTGCCAGTTTATTTTATGTACAGAAAACCATTACCATCCTGGCTTTGGTGTGCAGCGATTATAGTGAGTTTCTTGTTTTATTCTAGAGGACTTTTTCAAAACATATTAGGTAACCTAATTTCTATTATTCCTTTTTATGGCGAACGTTTTGGTGGCGATTCAAAACACGTTGTTGCTATTGAAAAATTGGGAAGCGGTTTGGCTGTTATGTTTTGGGTTGTTTTCGGACTCTACACAGCGATTAACCAGAGTAAAATTAATAGACCATTATTAACAAATATTTACCTCTTCGGTACGGTTTTCTTTTTAATCACTTTAGATTTTCACATCATTACAAGAGTGGCATTTTACTTGGTTTATCTCAAAGTTTTAGTGCTTCCTATTTACATAAAAAATGAAACAAACTTAACCTTAAAGCTTGGTGTTTTAGCAGCTGCTTTATTGTTTTTTGAACTTGAAATCTTTCTGGAGCTAGGCACGCATGGTGGTTACCCTTATCAAACCATATTTAATTAAAGACCAATGCATATGAGCCCAGTGATTAGTGTAATAATGACCACCTATAACGAGGATAAAGATAATTTTATCAAGTGCATAGATAGTGTTTTAAACCAAACCTATAAAGCGTTTGAGTTAATCTTAGTTTTTGAACCTGGAGATGTCAATTTAGAGTTCATCACAACACATACATCTAAAGATGATCGGGTTAAAATTATAGCGAATAAAGAAAAAATGGGGTTTGTAAAATCTTTAAATATAGGAATTTCATACGCCACTGGTAAGTACATGGCAAGAATTGACAGTGACGATTTTTGCGAGCTCAGTAGGTTTGAAAAACAAGTAAAATATTTAGAAGCGCACCCAAATATAGATGTGCTAGGGACTAACCTTACTTTAATAGACAAGTATAATAATGTCATTTCAAAACGAAAATATAAAACGGATCATAAAGGGATTAAAAAGTCATTTTTGTTTACCACAGGTGTGGCGCATCCCTCTATAATGTTAAGAATGGAAGTCTTGCAAAAATTTGGAGCTTACAATGAAGAATTCACCTGTTCTGAAGATTTAGAACTCTGGCTAAGATTAATAAGAAACAAATGTCTCTTTGCAAATATAGATGAACATTTAGTGAATTATAGAGTACTAGATATTGAAGAATCGCGAAACGAACTGCATTGGAAATTTAATTTTAAAGCAAGATTTAAACACGTACCATATTTATGGAATCCTATCTATGCAAGTGTCAGTATTATGGCATTTAAAGTGTTTTCCATGCTTTCAGTACAAACAAGATCACAATTAGCTGGTAGTAAACTATTAAGTGGTTTAAAAGGGAAAAAGGAAATAAAAATTGAAACAAATAATTAGAAAGTGAAATGAGCAAGTTTAAGTTATTATCAAAGAAATTATTGATAGTGAATACCATGCTTATTGAAAAATAATAAATAAAAACAAATGAAATCAATATTAGTAACTGGTGGAGCCGGTTTTATAGGAAGTCACCTTTGTGATGCCCTAATTAATGATAATAAAATTACGGTTATTGATAATTTGTCATTAGGCCGAATGAATAATATTGAACATCTCTTACACCATAAAAACTTTAAGTTTATAAAAGAAGATTTATTGTCAGATTATCTCGATGTTATTTTCACCGAAGGAAACTTTGATATCGTTATTCACTTAGCTGCAAATTCAGATATCGCAGTAAGCCATGACAATCCAAATGTGGATAAAGACCATACGTTTATGACAACGTACAAGGTTTTAGAGATGATGAAAAAACACAAAACCAAAGAGATTATATTTTCATCAACGTCTGCAATTTATGGAGATACAGCAGATGTTTTACACGAAGGTTATGGGCCATTAAAACCAGTATCGCATTACGGAGCTGGTAAATTAGCGAGTGAAGCTTTTATATCGTCATTTGTTGAAAATTATGGTATTAAAGCTTGGATTGTCAGATTTCCAAACGTGGTAGGAGAACGCGCAACACATGGTGTCATTTTCGATTTTATTAAAAAGCTCAATAAAAACAACAAGGAACTCGAAGTTTTAGGAGATGGAGAACAGTACAAGCCTTATTTATATGTGAAAGATCTTGTTGAAGCGATTCTATTTGTTTGGCATAACACTTCAGATAATATCAATATTTACAACCTTGGAGTGAATTCCAGAACCAAAGTAAAAGATATCGCTGCGCTTGTTATAGAAGAAATGAAACTAGAGGCAAGTATTCGTTATACAGGCGGAAATAGAGGCTGGATTGGCGACGTACCAGAATTTAATTACGATCTCACTAAAATAAACACGTTGGGATGGAAAGCCGCAACAACATCAAACGAAGCTGTAAGAAAGGCGATTCAATACATTCTAACCCTAGATTTTAAATAGACCATGAAATTAGTAATAATCGCAGGAGGAAAAGGCACAAGATTAGGGCTCAAAGAGATTCCTAAACCTATGGTGGTTATTAATGGAAAACCATTATTAGAGCACCAAGTAGATCTTGCAAAACGCTATGGTCTTACCGATATTTACATGCTTTCTGGTCATTTGTCTCAAGTGATTATCGATTATTTTGGTGATGGAAGCAAATTTAGTGTCAATATCACACATGTTATAGAGGATAAACCATTGAGCACAGCTGGAGCTGTAAAACAATTAGAAACTGTTTTAAATGAGCGATTTATGGTGTTTTATGGAGATACGATAATGGATATTGACTTAGAAAAATTTATCGCTTTCGATACTGAAAACTCAGAGTCCGTTGGTAGCCTTTTGGTCCATCCAAACGATCATCCTTACGATAGTGATTTAATAGAAATCAACGACAGTAATAAAGTCACAGCATTCTTGTCTAAACCACATAAATCTGGTTGGCATTATTCAAATATGGTCAATGCGGCTTTGTACATTTTATCGCCAAAGGTGTTTAATTACATTGTACAAGATGAAGCAACTGATTTTGGAAAACACATTTTTCCAGAAGTTATAAAATCGGAAAACTTATACGCTTACAAAACCACAGAATACATCAAGGATATGGGCACACCAAAGCGCTTTACAAAAGTGGAAGGGGATTTAGTAAGTGGAAAAGTAGCCAGATTAAATAGAAGCCATAAACAAAAAGCGGTATTTCTAGACCGTGATGGAGTCATTAATAAAGAAGTCGATCAGCTTCGGCATATTGACGATTTCGAACTTATTGAAGGAGTAATTGATGCGATTAAAAATCTTAACAAATCAGATTATATCGTCATTGTCATTACAAACCAACCAGTTATTGCAAAAGGTTTTATTACCCTAAGTGAGTTAGAGCTGATTCATAAAAAAATGGATACGCTTTTAGGAAACGAAGGAGCCTTTTTAGATGATTTATTCTATTGTCCTCATCATCCTGAAACTGGTTTTGAAGGAGAAGTAAAAGCCTTAAAAATGGAATGCGCTTGTCGCAAGCCACAACCAGGCATGCTTATAGAGGCTTCAGAAAAATATAATATAGACTTAAATACATCTTGGTTTATAGGAGATAGATATACAGATATTAAAGCTGGTAAAAGCGCAAATACCAATACCATTTTGCTTAAAACAGGCCATGCTGGAAATGACAAGCACCGATTTAGTGACTTAGAACCAGATTATATGTTTAACAATCTCAACGAGGCTACAAATCACATCCTAACAAAGAACTAAATATGATTATAACAAGAACACCATTACGGATAAGTTTTGCAGGAGGAGGCAGCGATTTAAAAGAGTATTATTTAAATCATGGTGGTTCTGTATTAAGTGTTGCCATTAATAAATACATTTATTTATCCATGCATCCTTATTTTCATGGCAATAAGTATTTATTAAAGTATTCTCAAAATGAGCTTGTAGATAATGTTGACGATATAAAACATAGAATCATCAAACAAGTTTTTAAAGACTATAATATTTCTGGTGTAGACTTTAATTCTAGTGCAGACATTCCATCTGGTACTGGTTTAGGCTCTTCTTCATCCTTTGCAGCAGGTTTAACGACACTTTGTAGCACATATAACAATAATTTCATGTCTTTAGAGGATATTGCCAAATATGCTTGTGAGGTTGAGATAGATAAGCTAAAAGAACCTATCGGTAAACAAGATCAATATGCCTGTGCTATTGGTGGATTAAATTTTATCAAATTTAATCAAGATGATACCGTTGCAGTTGAAAAAGTCATTTTGAAACAAGAAAAAATTAAACAACTCGAAGATAATTTGTTATTGTTCTATTTAGGGACAACAAGGTCGGCAAGTGAAATTTTAATTGAGCAAAAAAAGAATACTATAAAGGATCAAGAGAAGGTGAATTCTTTGCATAAAATGGTAGCACTTTCTGTAGATTTAAAAAGAGAATTGCAAAAAGGAAATATTGATGCTATGGGAGACATATTACATTCTGGTTGGATGTATAAAAAGGAACTCGCTGCAAAAATATCTAATGAAAGAATAGACCATTATTATAACATAGGCATAAAAAACGGAGCCACTGGAGGGAAACTGTTAGGAGCAGGCGGAGGCGGATTTTTGTTATTCTATGTAAAAGAAGAACATCAACAAAACGTAAAAAATGCAATGAAGGACCTAGAGGAGATCGAATTCAAATTCAATTTTGAAGGGACAAAAGTCATTCATTACAACAGATAAGTATTGCTATTAATAACTCAAAATTTATGTAACATGAAAAACCAAATTAACCAGTACATCGAAAACCTAACGATGACACTAAACAAGCTCAATGTAAGGGATATTGAGAATTGTGCAAACGTTTTATTAGAAGCTTATGAAAATGGAAACAACATTTTTATTTGTGGTAATGGTGGCAGCGCTGCAACGGCATCTCATTTTGCCTGCGACATCAATAAAGGAGTGAGTTACGGCTTAGAAAAACGATTTAAAATTATACCACTAACCGATAATTTAGGAACCATTACTGCTTATGCTAACGACGTAGGTTATGATTTTGTGTTTGTTGAACAATTAAAGAATTTTTTCAATGCAGGTGATGTTATTATTGGTATTTCCGGAAGCGGTAATTCTAGAAATGTTATTGAAGCTATTGAATTTGTGAACCAAAACGGTGGACAAACCATTGGTTGGACAGGTTTTGACGGAGGTCAATTAAAAGAACTAGCACATCATACTGTAAATGCTAATATCAATGACATGCAGATTTCAGAGGATATTCATATGAGTATGGTACATATACTGATGAAAATACTAACAACAGAATTAGCAAGCCGTAAAGAAGATTTGGTGAGAAAAATACAAAATAAAAGAAAAGCAATTCTTAGAACAAACGTAAAAGTATAGACTCCCTATATGATCTTTAATTCCATTGATTTTGCGGTTTTCTTACCAATAGTTTTTATGCTCTACTGGTTTGTTGCAAATAAAAACTTGAAGCTACAAAACGCGTTAATTGTAGTAGCAAGTTATGTTTTCTATGGTTGGTGGGATTGGAGATTTCTATCACTTATTTTATTTAGTACTTTAGTAGATTACGTTGTTGGTTTGGCACTTTCTAAAGAAAAGAAGGGATCTAAACGTAAGGTGTTATTATGGACGAGCATTTTAGTTAACTTAGGATTTCTAGGTTTTTTTAAATACTATAATTTCTTTTTAGATAATTTTACTTCTGCATTTTCATTTTTTGGAACAGAAATTCAAGCCAATACGCTTAATATTATTTTGCCTGTTGGTATCAGTTTTTATACGTTTCAAACATTGAGTTATACCATAGATGTTTACAAGCAAAAATTAGAGCCGACTAAAGATGTCGTTGCCTTTGCTGCTTTCGTTAGTTTTTTTCCACAATTGGTAGCTGGTCCTATTGAGCGTGCTAAGCATTTACTACCGCAGTTTTATAAAAAACGCACGTTTAATTATCAGCTGGCTACGGATGGTATGCGGCAAATTCTTTGGGGACTTTTCAAAAAGATGGTCATTGCAGATAATTGTGCAGAATATGCCAATTTAATTTTTAATGATTCCGCAGATTTTTCAGGGAGTACACTGGTATTAGGTGCTTTATTTTTTACGTTTCAAATTTATGGGGATTTTTCAGGCTATTCTGATATTGCTATTGGTACCTCAAGGCTTTTTGGCTTTGATTTAATGCAGAATTTCAACTTCCCCTATTTTTCTAGAGATATTGCAGAATTTTGGAGACGATGGCACATTTCGTTATCTACTTGGTTTAGAGATTATTTGTATATACCCTTAGGAGGCAGTCGTGGTGGTTTATGGATGAAGATTAGAAACACATTTATCATTTTTATTGTGAGTGGTTTTTGGCATGGTGCTAATTGGACATTTATAGTCTGGGGAGCTTTAAATGCCATCTATTTTTTACCATTATTGCTCACAAAAAATAACAGGAATAATTTAGATGTGGTAGCACAAGGACGTTTTTTTCCTAGTATAAAAGAGTTCGCTCAAGTTTTACTAACGTTTAGCTTAACTGTTTTATCATGGATATTTTTTAGGGCGGAAAATATGACACATGCTGTTGATTATATGTCTACTATTTTCTCATCCTCTATTTTTGAAGTCCCTCATTTTAGTAATTCATCTCGTGTTAAATTTGAGTGTTTTATAACGCTAGCTTCAATTATTATCTTTTTAATTGTGGAGTGGATGGGTAGAGAAGGTCAGCATGCGTTATCATATTTAAGCCATAAAAAATCTAAAGCACTAAGATGGTCTGTATACGCAGTCGTTGTTTTAGCTATCGTCGTTTTGTCTGGTAGTTCTCAAGAATTTATTTATTTTCAATTTTAGATAACAAATGAAAAAGTTTTTAATAAATATTATAATTCTAGGGCTCATTTTATTAGCGCTGTTTTTGGTTTTAGACCAAGCCATAACCAGTGGACTACGAAAGAGTAATATGGTTATTTTTGATAAAATTACAAGACTTCATGCAGGCAGTATCAACGCAGATCTTATTATTAACGGAAATTCTAAGTCGTATCTGCAGTTGTCACCGAGGATTATCGATTCTGTTTTAAATGTAAATTCATATAATCTTGGTATTGATGGCAATGATTTTGTGATTCAAAAATTGCAATACGATCTTTATGAGGAAAAGAATACGGTTCCTAAAATAATAATTCAAACCATGGATTTTGCTTCGCTACGTAAAGCGGAAGGAGAATTATACAATTACATACGTTTTGCACCTTACTTAGGTATTGATGAAGTTAAGGAAACGACAAAAAAATATGAAGGATTTTCATTCATTGATTATAATTTACCGCTGTTTAAATATTCGGGTAAGCCATTAGAAGTTATAGACGGTATATTTTCTTCGGTTAATGTTCATATAGCAACATCTAATTTAGAAAAAGGATACATACAAAAGGATCTAACCTGGGATGGTTCTTTCGATAAGTTTAAAGAAACGAATAAAAACGGTATAAACAGCACTATTGCTAAATCCACATGCGATTTATTTGAGGAGTACATCATAGAATGTAAACGTAAAAACATTGACTTATTCTTAGTGTACACACCTGTATATCATGAATTTATTCCCTTCGATTTAGACCGACAAGTTTTGTTCGATTATTTAGAAGCTGTCTCTAGAAAATACGATGTGCCATTTTTAGATTATTCTGAGGACGAATTAACTTTTAACAAGGCTTATTTCTTCAATTCGCAGCATCTTAATAAAAAGGGATCAGAATTATTTACAGAAAAATTGAGTGTAGATATTAAGACCTTACTTTATAATAAAGATGTTAAATAAGGTTCTATTAATAAAAGTTACTATTAACCTTATTGGCATCACATGTTGTAAATGCATATCTTCGCTAAGAGTTGGCGTCTAAAACTAAAGATCATACCATGATTATTCTAGGATTGAATTACTTCTACCACGATTCAACAGCATGCATCGTTGTGGACGGTAAATTGATCGTTGCAATAGAAGAAGAACGCTTAAATAGAGACAAACACACAGCCGCTTTTCCGCATAAAGCAATAGAACGTTGTCTTGAAATTGCAAAATTGAATTATAGCGATATAGATGATATTGCGGTTTCTATAAAACCTTTGCATAACGCGTCTAAAAAATTGTTTTATTGGGCATTTCATATCAATAGCATCAGTACGCTTAGAGCGTTTTTGAGTAACGAAATTGGGCACGGTTTAAAAAAACAACGCCATTTTTGGAAATGGTATAAAACGTTTTGGGTTTCAAAAAAGAAAGGCCCAAAAGTTCACTTTATTCCACATCATAATTGCCATGCACCAGGATCGTTTTTTGTATCTCCTTATAAAGAGGCAGCGTTATTAGGCATCGATGGTTCTGGAGAATGGGCAACCACATGGCTGGGTCAAGGGACTGACAATACGTTAGAGGTTTTGGGAGAAAGTTTCTTTCCAAATTCTTTAGGTTCATTTTATGTTGCTGTAACTTATTTCTGTGGGTTTAAACCTTATTATGATGAAGGTAAAACAATGGGTTTGGCACCAATGGGTAATCCAGAGGTATATAAAAAAGAGATTGCGAAACTCGTTTGGGTAGATGACAATGGCCAATTACATTTCGACTTAACTTATTTTAATTTTCAGCGCTTAAGTTTAGAACGTTTATCTCCAAAATTCTATAAAAAGTTTGGGGAACGCAGAAAACCTAAGGAAGCATTTACGCAGCGGCATATGGATATCGCAGCGGCTTTTCAGGAAGTACTAGAAGACCGAGTATTGGAAATTTGCGATGTATTATATAAAAAAACTAAGAAAGATTATTTAGTGGTTTCTGGTGGTGTAGCACTAAATAGTGTTATGAATGGAAGAATTATTCGTGAAAGTAAATTTAAAGATATCTACGTCATGCCAGCTGCTGGAGATAACGGAACAGCTATAGGAGCTGCTTATTATCTGTACAATGGTATTTTTAATAAACCAAGAAATTTTGTGCACTTAGATCCATATGTTGGCACGTCTTATAGCAATGCAGAGATAGAAATGGTATTAAAGCGTTCAAAATTAAATTATGAATACGTAGAAGATATTTCTGAAAAGGCGGCTTCTTTATTACAAGAAGGTAAAATAATTGGCTGGTTTCAAGGAAAAATGGAAATTGGGCCAAGAGCTCTCGGTAACCGAAGTATTTTAGCCAACCCAACTTTTCCGGAGATGCAAACAAAAATTAATGCTGAGGTAAAATTTAGAGAGGCCTTTCGTCCGTTTGCTCCTTCAACTATTTTAGAGGCTAAAAACGACTATTTTGATATCGATGTGGAAACTCCGTTTATGTTAAAAGTGTGTCATGTTTTAGCCGATAAACGAGAACTCATTTCAGCGGTAACACATGTTGATGGTAGTGCACGTTTACAAACCGTAACGCGTGCATTAAATCCTAGATATTACGATTTAATTAAAAACTTAGGAGACAAAACAGGTGTGCCAGTGGTTTTAAATACCAGTTTTAATATTCAAGGAGAGCCTGTTGTAGAGTCACCAAAAGATGCTATTCGTTGTTTCTTTTCTACAGGATTAGATATGCTCATTATTGGCAATTATCTTTTAAAGAAATAGATGCTAATATTTAGTACATTCTACACCATTTACATATTTAGAATTTTTACTCAATCTAAAGTTGAAAAACTCTAAAATCTGACTAGCTAAGAGATCATTTTCGTTATCATATTTTATTTCTATAATAATTCTTGGATCTGTTTTTTCTAATTTGATGCGGTTTTGAAACGAATAGTATTTGATGTCCTTATCAAAAGTAATTCTAAACCTGTTAAAAGCATCACTGTAGTAAGATCTTGTATAGGTGTTAATTGAAGCTGGATACAGGATATCAACAAAGATGTTGTCTCTTAAGTCATGTATCACATGCCTTACTAATTTGGTAAGCTGACTAAAGGTTAGTGTTGGTGAGAAATCGAATTCTTTTTCTACTTTAAAATTCTTTTTTAAACCCACATTACCGCGTTTAATTTTTTGTTCTAGTGTTATTTTTTTAACGGTTCCGAATAAATTACCGTACCATCTAATACGATGTTTTAAACGTTTAGAATTACCCAAAATATTATCAAAATAGGCACTATGATTTAAGTCATCTAAATACAGATTGCAAATATTTCGTTCTGGAAATAATTTTGAAAACCCTCTAGCTTTAAACATATAGATTAAATCATCATAAGAATGAGAGTCTACAACAATTTTGCGTTCAAAACGATAGGTATTATTTACTGCTTTTTCCATAAATAGCTCCGTATAATTGAGATTCTACATCTTTAACTTTAATTTTTATGTCTTTTGAGTTTATCATTAGTGTATTATTAAACTGCACTAAATATTCCTCTTTATAGTTGGTATAAGTTGTATTTTGGCAATTAATTAAAGCGGGTCCATATTCAGACTTCTTTTCAAAAACTGTAAAAACTACATCGCAATTATTAATTTGTACTCCATCTAAATGTAAGGTCGATAAATCCTTACTTGTTAGTGCTAAACTACTGTTAGTAATGGTAATATCTGTACCTGTAATATGAGAATCCTCACCAACACTAATGCCTTTGTCTTCAATTTTATGGATGTTGATATGAGATAAATTAAGTTTTGTGCCAGAAACATCAATGGCATCATTTCCAATATTTTTAAAGAGCGTATGGGTTATAGTGCCGTTAGAAAAATCTGAATCGAGCGCATCTGCTTTAGAGTTTAATAACTTTGAGTTCGTAATAGTAAAATCAGACCTAACAATATTAAGCAAATCATCGCCTCCATAGCTGGTATCAAAAGTGGTATCATCAAAAGAAACGCTAGACTCGTAAAAGCACACAGATCCTGGAAGTGTTCTAAACGCATCACTATAATTACTGAGCCCCTTAAATTTTACATATTTAAATTGAGATCCTTTAGTGTTTAAAAATAGAATGCCTCCGTTGTTATTATGAGGTGTTTTAGCCTCAAACCGAATGGAATCTTGAGCTGTACCAAGGGCAATAAAAGGTGATTCTGATAAAATTTGACCGTTTTCTTCAAACAATACTTTCACACCAGGTGAAATAAGCACTTTATAACCAGAGGGAATATGAAGTTGTTCTTTTATAGAAAAGGAAGTGTTAATCAGTATAGTATCATTAGATATTTCGGCATATTTTAATACGGTATCTAAGGTTTTGTGTGTTTTAGTTTCAATGTTTGAATTTAGCCAAGCACTTTTACTTCTTAAGACTTCTGCGTTTTTACTTATTAGTGCTAAAGGAGTTTCAAAAAATACATATTCAGAATAGAGCGTCTTTTTAAGGTGTTCAATTGATTCTAAATAATTAGCATCCATATTTTTTTGAAAAGATTCTGACGCTAGCCTGTTAATACTTTCGTTGAGTCTTTGTAAAAACAATTTATTTTCAAATAACGCTTTGTATAACGCGTATTCGGTGTTTTTGATATGTTTAATGGTTTCAAAAACACTAGTTTCATTAGCGTATTGCGTTAATTGCCACTCTCTACCTAGAGGTTCTAATTTTGCTGTAAAAGGGTTTAAATAATAGCGCTGATTAAAATCTATAAGAGAATGGTAATCGCCAAATAACAGACTTAAAGCCATCCTATCTGCCATTTTATCGATATCAAATATTTCTGAAATATCAGCTTTATTATGTTTTACCAAATCTATTTTCTTCTGAAATTTATCAATAATAGCTTTATACTTTTCGTATTTCCCTACTGAGATATCAATTTCATAATTAGTCAAACGAAGTATGGCAGATTCTCTAAATTTGTTGTGCTCTACCAAGCGTTTATCATAAAATTCTTCTTTGTAATAAATTCCGAAATCATCTCCATTTACCACAAGCTTTACTGGTTTTACTCGCAAAGCAATTAGGTTTAGTTCTTTAAGGTAATTTTGTCCTACAAAATCAGTGACATAACCTCGAGATCGTGGTATTAATAAGTTGAATTTTTTTTGGCGATCTAGCGTGTTATCTCCTTTAATTGAAATTCTAAAGGACCATTTTTTGGGTTCAGCAAAATGATCAAAGTTGAGACCAAGCAACTTCAGTTTTACTTTTTTCACTTCATTTTGAAAACGTATTTTACCTTTGATTTCTACTTTTTCAATAGAATCATTCCATTGAAAAGGGCGATGCTTAATCATGTTAGTATAATTCCAAACACTATTTCTCTGATCGGCTAATTTTCGCCATTCTTTAAATTTAACATCGAGGTAATAGGTTTCAATTCCTTCTGAATCGGCTTCAATAGCGTTACTAATAAAGTCCAGCCCAGTTTTTTTAATATATTCAGAATTTAAACTTAAATAAGACATTTTTGCGTTCTTTGAAGCATAAGCAGCCAGAAGCATGCCTCCGATAAAGAAAAACAACAGAATTAAAAACACCATTAGTTTAGATGTTTTAAATAAAGTCTTATTTGCTATAATTTTCATTTTAGAAATTTAAAAAAGTATGCTTTGCAATTTTGTTAATACACCAAATCGGTAGAGTGCAAGAAATAAAATAAACCCAGATACGAACGAACCAAAAACTAGAGCACCAAACAAAACGTACTTCTTTCTGAAGACACCTCGAATAGAATTTAACCCTGTATCGTTCTTTTTAATGCGAATCATATATTATTCAATCCAGATTGATCCATTAATACAAACTTCGCTTTAGGGTCTTTCTCTAGAATGCCTTTTCTTAAGATGGTTAAGGTTTCAAAAGAGGTGATTTCTGCGTTAAAAATATATTCATTTAAACCATCATTAGTTTCCAATCGTTTTAAGGAAAGATTTTCAACGTTTGGTTTTAAAATATTAGTAACAATATCTACATCTTCTTTAGATTCTATAATGATAAATTTTACTAAGTCGTAACGCTGTTTTTTACCTTTTGTCTTTTTTATAATTATAAAGGCTGCAAAAACAAAGAAGCCTATAATAGTGACATAGATTTGGTTAGCACCAAAACCTAAAGCAATGGCAATGGTAAAAAAGATATAAGCTAATTCTTCGGGTTCTTTAATTGCAGACCTAAAACGCACAATAGAAAGTGCTCCTACTAAACCTAAGGATAAGGCTAAAGAGGATTTAATAATTGAAATAATTAAAAATGTAGCAATACCAATTAATGGATAATTATTGGCAAAGCTTTTTCTGTTAGAAAGTGAATCTCCGTATCTAGCATACAAAAAAGAGGTCGCTACCGTTAATAAAATGGTGAGAAATAAATTGAGCACAAAATTGCCTAATGGAATATCAATAGGGTTGGTTAAGTTAAAATCAATAAATTCTTCTAAACCAATGGCAGGTGTTTCAGGTGCTACTGTTGATGTTGAGTCTTGTAAAAATGTTATCATATGTTGAATAATTATTTTTTGTGTAATTGTTTGTATACGGTAATACTAGTTTTAAGAATATGATCTGATACCGATGTATCACCAAAGCCTTTAAACTGCATTTTTCCTTTTCCTTTATAATTTATAAACCAAATTTTTGAAATGTCTAAGACTCCTGGAAATTCTTCATCTAGCGTTTTAAGATCGTTAATATGATAAAATATTGAGCCTTCACTCACAGCAATTAATTTATCATCTTGTTCTCCTCTGTCTAATAATTTAAGTACACCAATTAATTTGCACTCTATAACAGTTCCTTTTTCAATCGGCTTTCCTAAAACAAAGACATCTAAAGGATCTCCATCTCCTCCGAGTTTTTTAGGCAATAGAGTTCTTGGCACCATGCCATAATTAAATGGATATGGTAAGTAATTAATGCGTCTTGGTTGACCGTTTTCTAAGGTTTCAAGTTGAAGTGTTCCGGTTGTTTTTTCAACTTCAAACTTCTCATTGGTTCCTGTCGGAATTTCTATGACAACATTAATATTTCCATTAGCTAATAACGGTTCAAAATCCTCCACTAAATGCGTTGCTTTCTGCGAACAAGAGACACAAAAAAGGGTGAAAAACAGAAAACCAGATAATCTTTTCATAAATAGTTGTAAATTAACAAATAGCGACAAAATGAATTAACTGAAGTCGTATTTGTTGGCTTGTTGGTATGGGTTAAGCATGAAAAAAGCACATGGCATGATATAGTCCGCGTTCAAATGTATTTGGAACTCTTCTAAATTTAATATGAGAACCGATTTCTGCATTGTTCCAATGCGCATATCTCGGACCTTTTAAAATCCTATTTAAGAGTTTTAAGGATACGTCATATTCTACAAAGGCACTTATTCCTTCTGTACTTTTTATGATTTCATAGTCCGAACCATCAAAATTCAGTTTTACATAAAGCGCTTCTTTTAGCTTCACGAGAACGCTGGTATCTGACACAAAATTTATTTCTTCACGCTTAGCATTCATTCGTTTATTAGCTGCAGGAACAAGGTCTAACAAAGCATCCATGTCTGGCTCATCATCGTATTCATATTCTAGTTTTCTTTTGCTTAGAACATTTGTAATGTAAGTTTGTTTTTCTTTTTTATTTACAGGAATGTAGCTTTTAGACTGGGTTTGTGTGATTAAATCAAAGTATTCGTAGGTGTTTAGTAACACAGGTTTAGACTGTTTTTGATTAATTACTGTTGAATCTAAAAAATGGTTTACCGCTTCATGAAGTTCTGGGACACCTCTTTTGTTTTGTAATTCAGATAAAGAACCAGCAAGCGTATAGGTACCAGCAAATGGCATATAAAAATTAGGGTTAATGAGTTTTATATACTTTTCGCCTTGCGATAAAAATTGTAATTTTTTTGATGCTTCTGCTTGTGCTCTTTCGTCATCCGTTAAATGAAAACATTGCGGATAAGGACCAGCACCTCCATAACCGACGAGTAAAAAATCGATGCTATTATATTTTTTTAGGACAACGCTAACAGCTTCTTCGGCCAAATCGTAAGGACAATCATTTAGATTTAAAACGTTGTGCTCGCCATCTGAAATTATGGCAAGTGAATCGATTTGTGTGGATTTAAACTTCGTTTCAACAATGCCACAACCCATAAATTTGGCACACAACTCCGGATTACAATTGTCTGCAGCGAGAATTTCTATCGTCACACCATTTATTAATTCTGTTTTTTTGCTATGCGGCAATTCTGTGACTTTAAAACCAAGTCGCTCAATATTCATTTTTAAAAATGGGCTGGCATATTGATGAATAAGAACAGGAATTTCTTTGTTTAAAAGCTCAAATGTTTTTTTACTAAAATGATCTGGATGAATATGAGAAATATAGATATAATCCATACCATCAAAGTAATCTTGATCGAATTGTAATTCTGGATAATGACACCAAGAACCATAGTATTCGCCATCAACCAACCAAGGATCTGTTAATATTTTTACACCTTTAGTTTCAACAGCAACACAGGCAGATTTAATATATCTTATTTTCATAATGCTTTTAATTCATAAAAGTCAAGTACTTGAGTTTTATTGTAAATACTATAACTGCTTGTATAATACGTTGACTTTATCTTGGTCAATTTCATCGATGTTGAAATCTTGATAAATGTCGACACCTAAAGCATTCATTTTTGCAATTCTGTCTTGAGATAATTGAGATTTTTCCCATCTATCAACTGCATATTGCCTTGTTTTAAGATATTCTATATATTCATTTGCGTAGTCGTCTTTTAAACCAAAGCACATAAACAGCACAACTCTTGGGCTCGCAGCTTCTTGTTTTAAGAAATCTGGTACAAATCGAGCAATTAAGGGATGAAAGGATGTGTTAGGAAACATTGAGATGACTTGTGCATTTGCTGAGTGTGTGGTGCTGAGTTTCCAAATAACCACATCTCCGATTTCACTTTTCACATTAATTATTTTTCCAATACCACAACTTTGATGTAAATGCGATCCTGATCTAAGACAAAGACCTCTAGACGAATTGGCATGATCCTGCAAATAGATTCCTGCTCTCAATAATGAGTAATTAACATCTGTAAATTCTTTACTATCTTTTTTATGTCTGTTAGTAGAATCTTTATGAAACCCACCTTTACCAGGTCGGTCCACAGATAAATTACTGTCAGCGAAATAGTATAATTTATCACTGTTTAAACACTCTTTAAAAATGTTTAAGATACGCTCATCCATTAATACACTGTGTAATTTATCTGAAGACAATAAATCACCTTCATGATTTTGATCTTCTACACCTTTTTGTCTTAATACATCAACTTCCTGAGGAGTAAATACATTCTTTATTAGGATGTAACCATCTCTGTCTATTTGTTCTTTTTTTGTCATAATAATTTTTTTAATCCCTTTAATAATTTGCTAATTCTGGCTTTTACAGCTTTTTTAGCGGTTGGTTTAATAGCTGTTTATTTTCGCAATACAATTTCACTTCCTGTAATTTCTAATTCCTCAAAAGAATAATCTTTGTATTGGTCGGCAAGTGACAAATTTCTTAGTGATTTGCTCTGATTGTCGTTGGGTAATCTCGGGTTGTTTTTTACAACTTCAAAAGGTGTTTGAGCAATAATATCCATATAATCCTTATGTCGTAATCTGTTTTGATAGTTGAGGTCTGGATTTAGTTTTGCCCACGCTTTAGGAGAATATTGTAAGAAGTTATAATATGAAATACTAGAGTCGAAATAAGCCCAATGATCTATATAATCGATATCCATAGAAAGTATGCCTCCTTTTTTCATAATTCTATAAGTTTCATTTAAAATCTTTAAAATATCATCAGGTGGAATATGCTCCATAGTTGATGTTGAAGACGAAAAATCAAAATGATTATCGCTGTATTTTGTAGCTCTAGCATCCACAGGTGCGTGATATTTTAATCCTAGTGCTTCCTTTAAATTTGAGAGGTCTTTGTTAATCGGTTCCTTTTTTACAACCGTTAAAGGAAATTTTGATTCAGAATTATTAAAACGTTCAATACTGTCTACCACAAGATCATTAACAAGTAGTTTTCTAATATCAATAACATCTACATCATAGCCTAGATGACATACTGCAATCGGTATGATTAAGTCCCAACCAGCACCAAATTCGTAATAATTATCACTAGGATGCTCTACCTTATTAAAGGCTTTAAAGTTGTCGTGATGTTTCACGGCCATCTCTACTTTAAACAAAAATTTAGGATCAGATACGGGAAGTGTTTTGGTAATATTTTTTTGAAATAGATAGTTTAACTTTTCTCCATTCGGAATGGACGAAAAGAAACGCTGCACGTAACATTTTAATTTAAAATTCATATCTATTTATCTGTTTTACCAACAATAATTTTTAGGGCACTCTTGGGTTTCTTCAATAAAAAACATTCAAACCCCTTTTATTGAAGGATTAAAACTGAGTTTTTCCATAACCAGTGCCATAATTCATTAGCACGGTTAGATTTTTTAAAGTACTCGATTGATGCAACTTTTTTGGTATTTCGAGCATTTGCTGATTTAAATAATTAGCTCTTACGACATATATAAAAACATCGGCTAATTGCCCGAGTAATAAGGTGTCAGCGGTTGTGTTTACAGATGAGGTATCAACGACGATATAATCGTAATTACTTTTGGCAAATGCCATAAGCGCTTCAAATTTTCCATTCGATAAAAACTCGAGTGTGTTTTTTGGTAATTGCCCTGAGCTTAATATATCTAAATTTGTTTGCTCATCTTTTTTTATAAGATCAGCAAGTTGTACGTTTTCATTATTTAAAAATTCTGCTAGTCCAGCGTTTTGTTTGGTCTTTATGTGTGTCGTAATTCCAGATTTAGGATTTCTAATATCAGCATCTATAAGTAATACACGCTTATTTAAGTGCACAAATGAAGTGGCTAAATTTAGTGCAACAAACGTTTTACCTTCATTATTTATGGTAGAAGTGATAAAAATAGTTTGTCCTTTGTCGGATTCCTGTTGGAGTAGGTGACTTACATTTGTCCTTAACAGACGAAAGGATTCTGAAGCACCTCGCTGTTTATTATCTAAACTAACGATTTTGTGTTTAGATGTTGATTTTGGAATAATACCAAGGATTGGTGCATCAATAGTGTTTTCTATAGTCTTAAGCGAATGTACTTTATCATCAAATATCAGTTTAATGTAAACCAATACAAAAGGAATGATTAAACCCACTAATAGCGCAATGATAAAAACAACTTTTTTGCTTGGAGAAACCGGTAATGAACTTCCATAAGCTCTGTCAATAATCCGTGCATAAGGTGTGGTAACTGCCAAAGAGATGGAGTTTTCTTCTCGTTTTTGAAGCAAATAAAGGTATAGTGTTTCAAAAATTTCTTGTTGCCTTTGAATATCTGCCATGTCTCGCTCCTTTTTTGGAACAGCAGCTATCCTAGAGTTGAGGCTGTTTTCTTGAGACCTTGCTTGGTTTAATGAAAACAACAATGATGATCGTGTATTTTGAAGGTTTTGTTCTATACTCGATCTTAAACTTGCAATTTGTTCATTTAGGTTAATAATAGTTGGGTTTTCTTCGTTCGCTCCTTTCAATAACCGTTTACGATCTAGTAAGAGGCTGTTATATCGTATGGCATTTTGATTGGCATTTTCGTTAACCTGACCAATATTAGGTGGAATGATTTCATTTTTATTTTTTTGTAAATAGTTAATGAGATAGTTGATAATTCTTATCTGTGATGACAGTTCTACAATTTGGTTTTCTACTGAAGCATTGGATTGTAAAACTAGGTTTGATTCAGAATCTAAATTACTCAGTTTGTTATCTACTTTATAGGTTTCAACACCTTCGTCAAAGCTATTGAGTTCCACTAAAATATCGTCGATTCTGCTATTTATAAATTTATCAGTATCCTGAGACATTTCAGTCTTAAATGCAATGGCATCTTGGTTATAATAGCTTATTAAACTATCTATAACCTCTCTTGCTTTTAGTTTAATCCCGTCTTTTAAAGACAACGTTAAAAGATTAGATTTCGGGCCATCTGCGGTAATGTTTATTCGCCTTTTATAGGCAATAGCGACTTCTTCTATCGAACCTATTTTAATGAGAATTGATTGATTTTTTTTAATGGCATTGATGTCTTTTGGCGTTACTATAAATTCTCCAAAGTCGCAACTAGTTTTGTTGCCAAACGTACCTTTACATAAGATGTTTTCGTCTTCGTCATATAGCACAAAGTCTGAAGCAGACGTCGCTTTAAAGAAAAAGACCTGACTTAGATTATTAAAGTCGACATCAGACATGAAAAAATTAATTGTTATTGGAATATCGTCTTTATAAAGTTCTTTAAACTTAATGTCATCCTTAATGTAATAGGTGATGTTCAGCCCTAGTTCCTTAACAACACGTTCAATTAAGGTTTTTGATTTTAAGACACCAATTTCTGTATCTAGAGAGGTTTGTGGACCAGCAAAAAGTCCTAAGTCTTCAAAAACAGAAATTTCAGAATTTCCGTTGCTACTGTTACTATTATCGTTGATTAAAATTGTAGAAGAAACTTCATAACTGTATGCCTTAAAATACAGATAAGTGCTTGCAGCAATAAAGGATAATACAACGCCTAACACAAACCATTTCCAATACGCTAAATAGGTTTTTATAGCATCTTTTAAATCCATTTTATCATTGGTTAGAGGAGAATGATTGGTAGGTGTATCCATAAATCTATATTTTAATTGATGAGAATAGCTGCTAATGAAATTAAAATAGATAGTGAGGACACTAATAACGAAGTGTTTGGCCCAACTTTAGAAGAATTAACTCTTGTTTTATTACTTTCTATGTAAAGAATATCATTTTGAGATAAGTAATAATACGGTGAACTAAAAATGGATTTATCCGTTAGATCAATGGGTATAAACTCACGGGTATTATTTTGCTCTCTAATTAGTGTTATAGTTTTTCGTTTGCCATAAATAGTAAGGTCTCCCGCTAACGCCAGTGCTTCTGGGATGTTAATACGCTCGTTTAATATGGTAAAACTCCCAGGATTTGATACTTCTCCTAGCACAGATACTTTAAAATTCATCAGCTGTACAGTAACTGTCGGGTCTTTTAAGTAAGGTAGCAGACGCTCATGAATTAAACGAGTCACTTCTTGTGTGGTCATTTGGTCTACCTTAATTTTACCCAGAACAGGGAAATTAATAGTACCATCTGCATTGACAAGATATGGTATTTGTCTAATCATTCGATTATCTTGAATTTCCATTATATTGAAGGGTATGGCAAGTTCAGGTTCTATAGAGGTGACATTAACATTGAGCATATCACCATATTGAACGGTAGGTGCGTAATTAATAATATCTTGTTTTAAAATGGGCTCATTTTTATCTTCGTCATTGAAATAATTTAGCTTTTTGGATGAGGCGCAACTCGAAAGAAAAATAAGACCAATAAAAGCAGAAAAGAATTTTAAAGTATTCGGTTTGATGATTTTTGAAATTGTGTAGTTATTTATATGCATCATATAGGGTCTTAATAATCTTAATGTTTAATACTTTAACGATCAATATATCTAATTATAAAAGATCAGTTTTGGGTAAATGTTTTTATTCTATAGTAATTGAAAAAATGATACTGAGGTGAATTTAGTTCGATACTTAATAAGTTCTATAAATTAAACTTTTAACACCTTAAAACTTGATTTTAAATTTAACTCTTTTTTACAACATAGCGTTGCTTAAAATCAAGCATAATCTGCGTTTCGTCTATAATGTGTGGTTAACAACTATACAAAACCCATACAGTTTTTGTTATTTGCTAAGAACCACATTTTTCTTGCAAAAAAATGATAAATAAAATAGTGCTGAATAGGGTTAAAAGTGTAATTGATATTGGGTGGTTAAATAAATAGCTTTGAATTTTCGTTTTCCGAAAACAATAAATCTAATACCGATAAATCTTTAAAAAATTGTTCGCCTTGTTGGTTATATTTTTTGGCGTTGTAATTATGATAAGATATTTCAATACCCTCCTTATCAAAAATCTGTTTATCCTTATCTAAATAGTTTTCAGAACCGCTATTTGCGATTAGAGTATTTGCATTCATTTGTTTACAAATATCTAATACCAAATGGCTTTTTTTACCTTTCACATTAATTTCAGAGGCTCTCACGAGTTTCGTTTTTATTTCTAAAAACTCACAGCACTTTGTAATAAATGCAATATTAAAATCGGCTATTTTGTCCCATTCTTTTTCATACAATTCCTTAAGAAATGTAATGTCTTCGTATTTATTGCCATAGTTATATTGAAAATTATCAAGATGTTTTTGTCTCCAATCTTGATTGTTATCAATAAAAACGTCTTTTATTAAGGTATCCGTTTTTGGTAACTTGGTGGGAATTCTAATCCAAAATTCAGTTTCATCAATTTTAGAACTAGATTTTAAACGATTCCTCATATGCCAAGTCTGTTTTTTAAATTTAACATTGTCAAGAAACACAAAAACATCAGTGTTTTTTATCATGTTAAAATATCCTATCCAAGGAAACAATGTTGGCTGAGAAATGCTTATTTTCATTTAAAATGTGCTGGCTCTGCTTACTTTCCTTAAAAGTTGATGTATCAAAAAGTAAGAGATGCCTAAGTTTTTGTAAAAATAAAAGTTTTTTTTGTGCTAAAATTCATAAGGCTGTTAAAGATTGAACATTTGCTTATTATGTATATAAATACCAATTTTAAAAAAGCATACATCCAACTCAAATGTAATGTTAAATCACATTTTATAATAGTTATTGAGACAATATTAGATAATACGCATTTATAACGGTTATTATCGCCATTCGTAAGAGCTATAATGAGATAAAATTATGGTTATATTATTTTTTTATGAGAACAACCCGAGGGTTTCGTGAAGCATTTTTATTTTTCAACTTATTTGGTAATAAAACAATTGAAATACTAATTTAAAGTTTTGAACGTTTTTAATGTTTAGTTTAACCGTAATTAGTATTATATTTGTAAATAACGTTAGTAAGAAATGTGAGTTTCTTTCCTAAATTTGATCACATTTTAAGTATTACATCGGAAAAATTTGCCTTTGGTAGATGTTTTTTAATAAAATAAATTTTGTCAGCCCACTTTTTTTTATACTTTTACACCTTATTTAGTAGAATGCACAATAAAAATATAGTAACCTCAATTTTAGGCTTTTTTATAGGTTTCGGAGCTATAGCTCAAAATACGCCGCCTCCGCCTATGCCGCCTCCGCCTCCAGGACTCCCAATTGATGGAGGAGTGATTGCTTTATTTTTGGCCGCATTGGTCTATGGGATTTACAAAACCTATAAATTTTCCAAGAAAACGGCTTAATGTCGCAAATCGTTCAGGCGTTTTACGTATTTCCCAATTACATCAAATTCTAGATTTACCGTATCGCCGATGTCTAAATTTTTAAAAGTCGTATGGTTATAAGTATAGGGTATAATTGCCACTGAAAAAGAATTTAATTCCGAATTAACGACTGTCAAACTTACTCCATTGACAGTAATAGAGCCTTTTTCAATAGTTATGTTGTTTAACGCTTTATCGTATTCAAAAGTGAAAATCCAACTACCATCCTTAACGGTATTACCAATACACTTTGCCGTTTGATCTACGTGTCCTTGAACAATATGGCCATCTAAGCGATCACCAAGTTTCATAGCACGCTCTATATTAACAGTATCCTTAGTTTTAAGCATTCCTAGATTGGTTTTATCTAAGGTTTCTTGGATGGCAGTCACGGTATATTCTGAGCCATCTATGTTAACAACGGTCAAACAAACTCCATTGTGCGCTACGCTTTGGTCAATTTTTAATTCGTTTGTTAAAGATGTATTTACGGTAATATGAATATTGCCACCGTCTTTAACTATTCTATTTATAATACCAAGATCTTCAATAATACCTGTAAACATAAATTGTACTTTATTTAGTTAACTTAAATTAAGCATTGTAACTTTGTAATGAAATTTGAGGAAAACAAAAGCGTTTAAAATCAAAACAAGCATTAAAATGCATAACTTCTACTAGATTTGAAATTGCAAAGTTATATCAAATAATTTTTAAAGTAGCGAAGCGATTATAAATCGCAAATAAAATTTTATAACATAATCGTGTATGTACCTATGAAGCAAAAAGAATCTGTCCTTGTCGGAATATCAATAGGAGATCTCAATGGTATTGGACCTGAGATTATTATAAAAGCTTATGAAGACCCAAGATCTTTAGAATTAAACACTCCAGTTATTTTTGCATCAGGCAAAACGATGCAGTTTTTTAAGAACCATTTTAAGAGTAAAATTAATTTTCACAACATAGATTCAGTGGATAAAGCTGTTTTGGGTAAAGTTAATGTCGTTAATGTCTGGAACGAAGCTGTAAATGTAGATTTTGGTAAAGAGGATACTAAAATAGGCGAATATGCTATTAAATCTTTAGAAGCTGCAACCAACGCTCTAAAAGAAGATGCTATAGATGTTTTGGTTACGGCACCTATTAATAAACATAATATTCAATCTGATACTTTTAAATTTCCAGGACATACCGATTATTTAGCACAAGCCCTAAATGGTAAAAGCTTAATGTTTATGGTTTCAGAAGGATTACGTGTTGGTCTTTTAACAGATCACGTGCCCTTGAAAGATGCTACCAATGCTATTACAGAGGAACTTATAAAAGAAAAACTAGCAACAGTGATAAAGTCTTTAAAACAAGATTTTGGTATTAGAAAACCAAAGGTAGCAGTTTTAGCAATTAATCCGCATGCTGGAGATAATGGTGTTATTGGTAACGAAGATGATATGGTTTTAAAGCCAGCTTTAGAGAAAATAAAAGCCGATGGTACTTTAGTTTACGGTCCTTACTCTGCGGATAGCTTTTTTGGCTCTAATACTTATAAGAATTTCGACGCTATTATGGCATCTTACCACGATCAAGGTTTAATACCTTTTAAAACCATTGCTTTTGGCCAAGGTGTTAATTATACTGCAGGTTTAGATAAGGTAAGAACTTCGCCAGATCATGGTACGGCTTATGAAATTGCTGGACAAGGTATAGCTGATGAAAGCTCACTGAAACAGGCTATTTTTACTGCAATTCAAATTTTTAGAAACAGAAGGGCACACAATCACTATAGTAAAAACCCATTAAAAAAGATGTCTCGATAGTTATAAACAAAATTTGTTGATATCTAGGCTGTGGGTAATTAAAAATTTATATATTTGCAGGCTCAAAATGAATGGGGAAATGAAGGCATTAAAAGATTATATTATTCCTTTTGTAGGATTAAAAGTCGGAGAGCATCATTTTGATTTTCAAATTGATAATACGTTCTTAACACATTTTGAATACGATGAATTCAATGCAGTTGATGTAAACATTGATCTTAAATTCGAAAAAAAATCAACCCTTTTAGAGTTGTATTTTTCGGCTACAGGAATTATAAACCTCAATTGCGATATCACAAATGAACCTTACAACCAAAGTATTAAAGACGACTTTAAACTCGTTGTAAAGTTCGGAAACGAGTATAACGATGATAATGAAGACATATTAATTGTACCACATGGCGAATACGAAATCAATGTGGCACAATATATCTATGAGCTAATTATCTTGGCGGTTCCAATAAAGCGAATTCATCCAGGCATTGAAGACGGTACATTACAGTCAGATATACTTTCAAAATTAGAAGAATTAAGTCCTAGTGAGGACCACAAAACAGAATCATCTGAGGGCATTGATCCTCGTTGGAATAATTTAAAAAAACTATTAACGGATAAATAACAGTTAAAATGGCACATCCAAAACGTAAAATATCGAAAACAAGAAGAGATAAAAGAAGAACACATTATAAAGCTTCTGTACCTCAAATAGCAACTTGCCCAACGACTGGTGAGCCACACTTATACCATAGAGCACATTGGCACGAAGGTAAATTATATTACAGAGGTCAAGTATTGATTGACAACTCTGTTGAAGAAGAAAACGTAGCATAAGTACTATGCATGCATACAAGAAAACGCTCCATTGTGGGCGTTTTTTTTGTTATAATTTTTTGAATAGCGCAAAAACCACTTACTTTGCGTTAATATTTGCCAGAAAATGACAAAAATTGAATAAAACAGGGTTGTTTTTATCAATTTTGCATACTTTTAATTATCTAAACCCTAAGAATGAGTAAAATCACAGCGGCAATTACAGCTGTCGGAGGCTATGTACCTGACTTTGTTTTATCAAACAAGGTATTAGAAACTATGGTCGAAACTAACGATGAGTGGATCACATCCCGAACAGGTATAAAAGAACGTAGAATTCTTAAGGAAGAAGGAAAAGGCACCTCTTTTCTAGCTATAAAAGCAGCCGAAGACCTTATTCAGAAAAAAAACTTAGATCCAAAAGAAATCGATTTGGTTATTGTTTGTACAGCAACACCAGACATGAAAGCTGCTGCAACCGCAGCTTATACAGCAACGCAAATTGGTGCGGTCAATGCCTTTTCATATGATTTAGAAGCAGCATGTTCTAGTTTTCTTTTCGGAATGTCAACAGCATCAGCATACATAGAATCTGGTCGCTACAAAAAGATTCTCTTAATAGGAGCAGATAAAAATTCATCCTTTATTAATTATAAAGACAGAGCAACGTGCATCATATTTGGTGATGGAGCAGGCGCTGTACTTTTTGAGCCTAACGAAGAAGGTTTAGGTTTACAAGACGAATTATTGAGAAGTAACGGAGAAGGAAGAGAGTTTCTGCAAGCAACTTATGGAGGGTCGTCTTATCCAATTACGGAGGAAACCTTTAATGAAGGTAAACATTATATTTTTCAAGATGGAAAAACAGTCTTTAAAAATGCCGTTTTTAATATGGCGGATGTCTCAGAAAAAATAATGCAAAGAAACCATTTAACTAATGATGATATTGAATGGCTGGCAGCGCACCAAGCTAATAAGCGTATTATTGATGCCACGGCTAAGAGAATAAATTTAGAAGATGACAAGGTGATGATGAACATCCAGAAGTATGGTAATACCACTTCAGCTACTTTACCTTTACTATTATATGATTACGAATCACAACTTAAAAAAGGTGATAAAATAATATTTGCCGCCTTTGGTGGTGGATTTACTTGGGGCTCTATTTATTTTAAATGGGCTTATAATTCCTAACAATAAACTAACTAACAAAAATCTAAACATTATGGATTTAAAAGAAATTCAGAACTTAATAAAATTTGTAGCTAAATCTGGCGCAAGTGAGGTTAAGTTAGAAATGGACGACATTAAAATTACCATTAGAACAGGTTCAGAAAGCGATACAACTATTGTGCAACAAATGCCAATGCAGGCTGCTCCAGTAATGCAGCAACAAGTTCCTATGCCTCAGGCAGGCGCACCAGCAGAAACTTCTGCTGCCGCAACTGCGGATGCAGAAGACTCAAAATACATCACTATAAAGTCACCAATAATTGGTACATTTTATCGCAAGCCATCACCAGATAAGCCAGTTTTTGTTGAAGTGGGTACCGATATTAAAGAGGGAGATGTACTTTGTGTTATAGAAGCTATGAAATTATTCAACGAGATTGAATCAGAAATTTCTGGTAAAATTGTAAAAGTACTCGTAGATGATTCTTCTCCTGTTGAGTTCGATCAACCATTATTTTTGGTAGATCCATCATAACCAAATTTAAAATTCCAAAGCATAATTCCATATATATTGGAATTTGGAATTTGAAATTTTAAATACCTAAAAGTTATGTTTAAAAAAATACTAATTGCCAATAGAGGTGAGATAGCGCTTAGAGTTATTAGAACCTGTAAAGAAATGGGTATCAAAACGGTAGCGGTTTATTCTACAGCAGATGCAGAAAGTCTTCATGTTAAATTTGCAGATGAAGCTGTATGTATTGGACCACCACCAAGTAATTTATCCTATTTAAAAATATCTAATATTATTGCTGCTGCTGAGATTACAAATGCAGACGCTATTCATCCTGGCTACGGTTTCTTATCTGAGAATGCTAAGTTTTCAAAAATATGTGAGGAGCACGGTATTAAATTCATTGGCGCATCTGAAGAGATGATAGACCGAATGGGTGATAAAGCCAATGCAAAAGCAACAATGAAAGCAGCCGGAGTGCCATGTGTTCCAGGAAGTGAAGGTATAATTGAAGATTTTGAAGACTGTAAAAAAGTGGCTAAAGAAACAGGATATCCTGTAATGCTTAAGGCTTCTGCAGGTGGTGGAGGAAAAGGCATGCGTGCCGTTTGGAAACCAGAAGATCTTCAAAATGCTTGGGAATCTGCTCGTGCAGAATCTAAAGCGGCATTTGGAAATGACGATATGTATATGGAGAAGCTCATAGAAGAGCCTCGTCATATTGAAATACAAATTGTTGGTGATTCACGTGGTAAAGCCTGTCACTTATCAGAACGCGATTGTTCTGTTCAAAGACGTCATCAAAAATTAACAGAAGAAGTGCCGTCTCCTTTTATGACGGATAAGTTAAGAGCAAAAATGGGTAAAGCCGCTGTAAAAGCTGCTGAATACATTAAATATGAAGGGGCAGGAACCGTAGAATTTTTAGTGGATAAACATCGGAATTTTTACTTCATGGAAATGAATACGCGTATTCAAGTAGAACACCCTATTACGGAACAAGTGATTGATTTCGATTTAATTCGCGAGCAAATCTTAGTCGCTGCAGGAGTGCCAATTTCAGGTAAAAATTACACGCCAAATTTACACTCAATTGAATGTAGAATTAATGCAGAAGATCCCTTTAATGATTTTAGACCGTCACCAGGAAAAATCACAACGCTTCATGCGCCAGGAGGACACGGAGTACGTTTAGATACTCACGTTTATGCAGGTTATAGCATTCCGCCAAATTATGATTCAATGATAGCAAAGTTGATTACTACGGCACAAACAAGAGAAGAAGCTATTAATAAAATGAAACGTGCCTTAGATGAGTTTGTTATTGAAGGTATTAAAACGACGATTCCTTTCCATAGACAATTAATGGAACATCCAGATTATTTAGCTGGTAATTATACGACGAAGTTTATGGAAGACTTCGTGATAAAGAAAGAAACTGAAGATTAATTCATAAACCCAAACTGAAAAGTTTGGGTTTTTTGTTTCTAAAAATTTCGATCTAAAGACGCTTTACATAGACCCATCATACTTTTTTGATTACACAGAATAATTGTATTAACTTTAGCAGGAATAAAAACAACAATTATGATTAAAAATTACCTGATACAAATGGCAACATTTGTCGTAATGTGTTTCTCTTTAACGACACATTCACAAAATTCAAATGAATTATGGACAAGTGTCTCCGAAATGAAAGCTAAAGGGACGGAACAAGTTTCGAGAAAAATTGAACTGAAAACTGAAAAGTACTTTCAACTAGATATTGATGCTTTAAAGAGTGCTTTGCAAAATGTCGGAAACAGGGAAAATATAGGAAACACTGTTATTTCTTTTCCAAATTCAGATGGTAAACTAAATAAATTTAGAGTATTTGAAGCTTCAATAATGGAATCAGAGCTTCAAGAACAGTTCCCTAACATTAGAAGTTATGCAGGACAGGGTATTGATAATCCATCAGAAATAATTAGATTTAGTATCACTCCAAAAGGATTGCATGCTATGTTTTTAGGCACTTCTAGTGGTACACAATTTATCGATCCGTTTTCAGAGGACGGAGATATCTATACTGTTTATTCAAAGAAAAACTTAAAAGCAAGAAATTTTGATTTCGAATGTGGAGTTATTGATAATGATTTAATGAATAGAGCCTACGAAGAGTCGATTTCTATGGCTAGAAACGCAAACGATGGTTTGTTAAGAGACTATCGTCTTGCAGTTGCTTGTACTGGTGAATACGCCGCCTTCCATGGTGGAACAGTTGCTGGAGCTTTAGCAGCAATAGTTGTAACCATAACTAGAGTAAATAGTGTTTTTGAGAGAGACTTATCCATAACAATGACTTTGGTTGGTAATAATTCAAGTATATTATTTACTAACGCTACTACTGATCCGTTTAACAATGATTCTACAAATGTATTGATAGGACAGAGTCAAAGTGTTATAAATTCTACCATAGGTGCATCCAACTATGATGTAGGTCATACTTTTAGCACTGGAGCAGGAGGTTTAGCTGGTTTAGGTGTCACCTGTAATACGAATCAAAAAGCAAGTGGTGTTACAGGCATTTCATCTCCAGTAGGCGATGCTTTCGATATTGACTTTGTAGCTCACGAGTTAGGACATCAGTTCGGTGCTCCACACACTTTTAACGGTAATGTTGGTAATTGTGCAGGTGGAAATAGATCAGCGTCAAATGCTTATGAGCCAGGTAGTGGCTCTACGATAATGGCTTATGCTGGTATTTGTGGTTCTGACAATATTCAAATAGGAAGTGATGCTTATTTTCATCAAGGAAGTTTAAATCGTATTTGGAATCACGTGTTAAGCACTGGTGCTTGTCCAGTTAACAGAACTCCTACTGGAAATATTGAGCCTGTCGCAGCTGCTTCAGGTACTAATTTTAATATTCCTCAAGGCACACCTTATAAATTAGATGGAAGTAATTCCACTGACGCAGATGGATTAGCAACATTAACATATACATGGGAGCAATATGATTTAGGACCATCAGGCTTACCTACAGAAACAACATCGTCAGGACCTCTAGTAAGATCTTTTGAAGGAACATCAAATCCTGTGCGTTATGTGCCGAGACTTTCAGATATTATTTTAAGTGGTGGCATATCAACCACTTGGGAAAAACTAGCCACTGTTAGTCGAAATATAAATTATAGACTAACTGTAAGAGATAATGATGCTCGTGGAGGGCAGACAGATGATGTGGCGCTAACAGCCACCGTAAGAGCAGCAGCAGGCCCTTTTATTGTAACGTCACAAAACACTAGTGGAATTTCTTGGGATATAGGGTCAACACAAACCGTAACATGGGATGTTGCAGGAACAACAGGCAATAATGTCAATGAGGCTAACGTAAACATTTTACTATCTACAGATGGAGGCTTAACGTTTGATACCGTTTTAGCATCAAACACACCAAATGACGGATCACACAATATTACAGTGCCAAATGTAGCTTCTTCTAATTGTAGAATTATGGTAGAAGCGGCTAATAGTATATTTTTTAATGTCAATAGTAATAACTTTGCTATTGGTGTAACCATAGATTGTACTACGTATAGTGATAGTAATGTCAATTTAGCTATTGCGGATGGTACTGGTACAACTGGGCCAGCAAATGGACCTCCTTTAGTAAGAACACTTAATGTTCCTGATAACGTTACTATAGAGTCTGTGAAGTTCAATGTAGATATCAGTCATACTTATGTCGGAGATTTATTGGTGAGATTAACCCATCCAGATGGCACTACGCAGGTTAATGTATGGTCAGGAAATTGCACAAGCAACGATGATATACTTATCGAATTTGAAGATGGTGCTGCAGCCATAGATTGTGCTTTAACGGGAGCAGGTAATACGTATAATCCAGTAGAACCATTATCCGCATTTACAGGATTAAACGCGCAAGGAGATTGGACGATTTTAATTGCAGATTTCTTTTCTGGCGATACAGGGACTCTAAACAATTGGTCAATAGAAATATGTACAGAAACGTTAAGTATAGAAGATAATGAACTAAGCGAGCTCACTATTTATCCTAATCCTAATAACGGCGAATTTAATATTGGTTTTAATCCGCAATCGGGAGAAGCCATTTCAATTGATGTATATGATATTAGAGGACGTAAAATTTACGGTCAAAGTTTTAATAATGTTGGTAGATTTGACGAAGTCATTCAACTTAATAACGCACAATCTGGAGTTTATATGTTGATGATTTCTGATGGTGCTCAAAAAGTGACAAAGAAAATCATCGTAGAATAAGAATTTAATTAATACTTTAAAAGCTCCTTAAATCTAAGGAGCTTTTTTTATGCTATGAATCTATCCTATTGGGAAATAAAAACTTGGTTAACTAACGTTGATTTTACAATTGTTGGCAGTGGCATTGTAGGACTTAATTGTGCTTTACAATTGAAGCGTCGCTTTCCTAAATCTAAAATTTTAATTCTTGAAAAAGGAATCCTTCCACAAGGCGCAAGCACAAAAAACGCAGGTTTTGCCTGTTTTGGTAGTTTAAGCGAAATTATTGACGACTTAAAATCGCACGCAGAAGACGAGGTTTTAGAACTTGTTCAAAATCGAATGAATGGTTTGCAATTACTTCGTGAAACTATTGGTGATAAAAGAATGGATTACCAGCAATTAGGTGGCTACGAACTATTTTTAAACGACGATACTGCACTTTATGAGACTTGTTTAGCACAACAAGAACCCATGAACAAATTACTAAAGCCAATTTTTAAAGCAGATGTGTTTTCATTAAAAGAGAATAGTTTCAAATTTAAAAATATAAAAGCAAACTATAGTTTCAACCAGTTTGAAGGTCAGATTGATACAGGTAAAATGATGGAGGCACTTTTACACAAAGTACAATCGTTGGGTGTTAAAATTTTGAATAATACAGCTGTTCAAGAATTCTCCGAAGATGCAAATACGATAAAGGTTAGAACTAACACCTTTGAGTTTTCGACCACAAAACTTTTAATTGCCACCAATGGTTTTGCTTCTCAACTTTTAAATGAAGATGTAAAACCTGCCAGAGCACAAGTGCTAATCACAAAACCGATTGATAATTTACACATCAAAGGCACATTTCACTTAGACGAAGGCTATTATTATTTCAGAAATATAGACAATAGAATTTTACTTGGTGGAGGTCGTAATCTCGATTTTAAGACTGAAGAAACCACACAATTAGCGCAAACAGAAATTATTCAAAATAAGCTTGAAGAATTACTTAAAACAACTATTTTACAAACAACAAAGTTTCAAATCGACCAGCGTTGGTCTGGTATTATGGGAGTCGGTAAACAAAAAAAGCCGATAGTAAAACCATTAAGTAATAAGGTATTTTGTGGAGTAAGATTAGGTGGTATGGGAGTCGCCATCGGTAGTACCATCGGAAAAGATTTAGCCAATTTAGTAGCTTAATTTATGAAAAGAATTTTTCGATTTTTAGCTAAAGTAGTGTTTTGGTTCATTGTATTTTCGGTCGGCTTAGTCGTCTTATTCAAATATGTGCCTGTTCCTATAACACCGTTAATGGTGATTCGCTATTTTGAAAGCACCGACAAACATAAAACCTTAAAACACAATTGGGTTTCTATAGATAAAATTTCTAAAAACATTCAATTGGCAGTTATTTGCAGTGAAGACCAAAAATTTTTAAGCCATAACGGTTTTGATATAGAAGCTATTGAAAAAGCATACGAGCAGAATAAAAAAGGAAAACGACTTAAAGGCGGAAGCACAATCAGCCAACAAACCGCAAAAAATGTCTTTTTATGGCCAAAACGGAGCTGGTTGCGAAAAGGTTTAGAAACATACTTCACATTCTTGATTGAAACACTATGGAGCAAGGAAAGAATTCTCGAAGTATATTTAAATAGTATTGAAATGGGAAATGGCATCTATGGAGCCGAGGAAGCAGCAAATTATTGGTTTAAAAAATCAGCGGCTAATTTAAGTGCTCATGAAGCTTCGGCAATTGTGGCAATATTACCAAACCCAAGAGTGTATCGCGCAAATCCGGCTTCTAATTATATTCAGAACAGAAAACAGTGGATTGTTAATCAAATGCGATTTTATGGTAAATTCGATTTAAAAGCTCAAAAATGATAATAAAAGAAGAGTTATACAAAGCCTGCTTAAATTTTATCGATAATAGACTGTTAGTGGTAAAAACAATGATTTCAGACATTCAAAAATCCCTAGAATCAGAAACTAAAAGTAGTGCTGGTGATAAACACGAAACAGGCAGAGCCATGTTGCAATTAGAACGTGAAAAGGCAGGTCATCAATTAGCTGAAATTGAAAAACAACAACAAATACTTCAGAAGATTAACAAGCTTTCAAAGCATCAAATAGTGGCTTTAGGAAGTGTGGTTAAAACCACAAAATCAAACTACTTTATTGCCATTAGTGCTGGCGAAATTGAACTAATAGATTCTAGGTTTTATGCCATATCAGCAGCAACACCAATAGCTAAATTATTGCTATCAAAACGTGTTGGTGATCGCATCTCATTTAGAGACACAAATTTTGAAATTTTAGAAATTCTTTAGAAAAACGTTAAAACACTTTTCGTCTTTATCATTTGTGCCTTAACTTCACACAACAGATGTATATTATGAAAACATGTTGCCTTTTAATTGTTCTTGTTTGCGTTTCCTTAACTGGGTTTTCGCAAAACAAATCGCGTATTGACTTTGAAATTAGTAATTTAGGAATAGATGTCGATGGATATTTTAATTCATTTTCGGTAACCACCAAGTTTAATGAAGCTACCGCAACGCTGGAACGTATCTCTGGTTCAATAAAGGTGGCGTCGTTAGAAACAGGAATCGATAGCCGTGACGAACATTTGTTAGAAGAAGACTATTTTAATGTCGAAAAACATCCTACAATTACGTTACAAAGTGAATCGGTGACAAAAGTATCCGATAATCAATATACTGTAAAAGCCAATCTTAAAATAAAAGGAATCACCAAACTTATCAATATAAAACTTACGGTTTCAAAAACTGAAACAGCTTATAAAATCACATCAAATTTTGAGATAAATCGAAGAGATTTTGATGTTGGTGGCAGCAGTTTTGTTATGAGTAAAACGGTAAGAATCAAAGTCATCCATTATCAGAAGTTTTAAATGACAGCTAACAATTTCGATGTAATCATTATTGGAGGTGGTTTAGCAGGATTAACAAGTGCTATTCATTTGGCAAAGAATTCATTTAAAGTATTACTTATTGAGAAAAACAACTATCCTAAGCATAAAGTGTGTGGAGAATACATCTCTAATGAAGTCTTACCATATTTAGAATTTTTAGGTTTTAATCCTTTTGAATTTGGTGCAAAAAAAATCTCAAATTTCGAATTAACCACACACAATAACAAAAGCATCAAGGCAAATTTACCTTTAGGTGGTTTCGGAATGAGTCGTTTCGAAATGGATTTACAACTCTATAAATTGGCTCTAAAAAATGGAGTTACTGTACTTCAAGATGTGGTAACAAATGTCGATTTTGAGTCAGATATATTTCAAGTTGAAACAAAAGGCGATGACCAGTTTCATTCTAAAATTGTTATTGGTGCTTTTGGCAAGCGTTCTAATTTAGATGTACAATTTAAACGAGAATTTATAAAAAAGAAGTCGCCATATTTAGGTGTAAAAATTCATGTGTCAGGAGATTTCCCTGAAAATAAAGTCGCACTTCATAATTTTAAAGGAGGCTATTGTGGCGTTTCAAAAGTGGAAAATAATCATATTAATTTATGTTATATCACGGATTTTGAAGCCTTCAAAAAATATAAAGATATTGAGACGTTTCAAAAAGAAGTTTTGTTTAAAAATTCAGAATTAAAAGCTATTTTTAATAGCACAAAATCAGAGTTTGAAAAGCCGCTTACGATTAGTCAGATTTCTTTTGAAACAAAAAACCCAATAGAAAATCATATCCTTATGTGTGGTGATACCGCTGGAATGATTCATCCCTTATGTGGAAACGGAATGGGAATGGCAATTAGAAGCGCACAATTAGCATCAGAACCGATTATTGATTATCTTGTAGGAAAAATCAAAAAACGAGATGCCTTAGAAAAAACATATACCAAACGCTGGAAAAAAACCTTTGGTTTGCGTTTAAAAGCAGGACACACTATTGCTTATTTGTTTCGCCAAAATTGGTTGGCACCGAAACTTCTGATGGTCTTGAAATGGTTTCCATTTTTGATGCCTTTCATTATAAAAATGACGCACGGTAAACCGATGATTATTAATAATTGAGACCTAGCAGGTTTTTTTTGTGACTAAGCGCAGTCGAAGTCAAAACCTTAAAGGTCTAGCAAAAAAACAAAAAACAAAATTTGAGCTTATTTATAAATACGACATATCGAAGTAATAAAACCGAAATCATGGACGATTTCACCCTAAAAGGTGAGTTGATGCGCGATACTTTAGATAAGTTAGGAAGTATTAACAAATGGCTAGGCGGTAATCGTGTGACCTTAGATGGTATTCAAAAATTGCTTAAAAACCAATCCAAAGACAAAACGTATACTATTATAGATTTGGGTTGTGGTCATGGAGATGTTTTGAGATTGGTGGCGGATTTTGGACGTAAAAACAATTTCAAATTTAAGCTTGTAGGTATCGATGCCAACCAAGACGCCATTGATTACGCAGGTGAATTATCTGTTGATTATCCGGAATTGAGTTTTAGAAATCAAGATATTTTTTCTCAAGAATTTAAAGATTCAGATTACGATATTGCGCTGACAACGTTGTTTTTACATCATTTTAAAGAAAAAGAAATCTTAGCCTTGTTGGATAATCTTTCAACAAACGCTACCTTAGGTGTTGTGGTCAATGATTTGCAACGCAGTGCCATTGCTTATGGTTTGTTTAAGCTATTAGGTATTACCATTTCAAACGATATGATTGTGCAAGATGGATTAACCTCTATTTTAAGAGCGTTTAAACGAGAGGATTTAGAAAAGATGTCAAAATCATTGAATTTAAATTTTCAAATCAAATGGAAATGGGCATTTCGATACCAATGGCTTATTTTTAGTTAAGAGTTAAGAGTTAAGAGTTAAGAGTTAAGAGTTAAGAGTTAAGAGTTGAGAGTGAAGACTATAAAAGTATATAAAAACACACCACAATTTTATATTAATTAAAAAAGATTCCTGCCTTCGCAGGAAATTAATATGGCAGTAAAAATAACAGCAGTAGCAAAACAATTACCACAATATACGAGAGAAACAAAAGATATTTTACCTTTTGTAGAATTGTGGTTAGAAGGTCAAGAAGATCGTTTTAAACGCAAAGTTCTGAAGATTTTTGAAAACGCAGCAGTTGATAGACGCTACTCTATTATGAATCCTGAAGAGGTGTTTTTAAATACCTCTTTCGAGGAAAAAAATGATATTTACACCAGAGAATCTATCAAATTGGCTGAAAAAAGCTTGCTAAAAGTTTTAGATAAAGCGAAGTTGCAACCTACAGATATTGATTATATCATTACTGTAAGTTGTACTGGGATTATGATTCCGTCGTTAGATGCGTATTTGATTAACAGCTTAAAAATGAAACAAGATATTGTACGCCTTCCTGTAACGGAAATGGGTTGTGCAGCAGGAGTGTCTGGCATTTTATACGCTAAGAATTTTTTGAAATCTAATCCTAATAAGCGTGCCGTAGTTATCGCAGTAGAATCGCCAACGTCGACCTTTCAGTTAGATGATTATTCTATGGTAAATGTTGTGAGTGCAGCGATTTTTGGTGATGGTTGTGCCAGTGTTATTTTATCGTCTTACGAAGATGAAAAAGGGCCAGAAATTAAGGATGAAGCTATGTATCATTTCTTTGATGCGACGCATATGATGGGTTTTAAACTTAGAAATACAGGACTACAAATGGTTTTAGACCAAACCGTACCGCAAACCATCGCGGACCATTTCCCAAAAATTATCCACCCATTTTTAGAAAAAAATGATTTAACGATTGATGATATAGACCATTTGGTATTTCATCCTGGAGGAAAAAAAATAGTGCAAACCGTTGAAGATTTATTTGGTGCTTTGGGTAAAAATATAGACGATACTAAAGAGGTTTTAAGGCTCTATGGCAATATGAGTAGCGCAACTGTATTATACGTGTTGGAGCGTTTTATGGACAGAGATTTACCAAAAGGAGATAAAGGTATAATGCTCAGTTTTGGCCCAGGTTTTTCAGCACAACGGATTTTGTTGGAGTGGTGACAAAAAGAAGTTTTGTGATACTGAACTTGTTTCAGTATCTCATTAAATCACGAACTAAGACCTCACAGGTTTTTAATCCCGATAGCAATCGCGGACTGTGAGGTCTGCTAACTAAAAAAATGATAAAAGAATTTCAAAATAAAAATGAATGGGCATTAATTCTCGGTGGAAGTAGTGGCTTAGGCTTAGCTACAGCTAAAAAGCTAGCCAAACACGGTTTAAATATTTGCATTGTTCACCGTAATTCTAGAATGCAAGAGGACGAAATTCAAGCAGAATTTGAGATTATAAAACAAGAGCATATTCAATTTAAGAGTTTTAATACAGATGCTTTTAAACCTGAAAAAAGAGATGCTGTTATTGAAGACTTAAAAGTCCTTTTTGGAGAAAATCATAGGATAAAAATTTTAGTACATAGCGTTGCTAAAGGCAATTTAAAACCCATGATTTCTGATGAAAATCCAGTATTAAAAAATGATGATTTTGCCCTAACCATAAATGCTATGGCGATTAGCCTATACGATTGGACCAAAGCTTTATTTGATACCAAACTATTTGCCGACGATGCCAGAATTGTAAGTTTCACAAGTGAAGGCAATACCAAACCGTGGCAAAATTACGCTGCAGTTTCAGCAGCAAAAGTCACGCTTGAAGCTATTACTAGAAATATGGCGTTAGAGTTTGCATCGTTCGGAATAAAAGCCAATTGCATACAAGCAGGTGTTACGGATACATCGTCATTACGCATGATTCCTGGCAGTGATAAAATTATAGAACACACCTTAAAACGTAATCCGAATAAACGTTTAACCTTACCAGAAGACGTAGCAAATGCCGTTTATTTATTAAGTAAAGACGAAGCCGCTTGGATTACCGGAACCGTTATTCCTGTGGATGGTGGTGAGCATCTTTCTTAAGGAAATTTAATAAAGACCGAGATCTTTCAGGTTTTTTTGGTGGCTGAGTGTAGTCGAAGTCAAAAGTTGAACGGTCTGAAGTGAGAATAACCTAAGAAAAAATAGTAACGAAATGTCACCTTGAGCGCAGTCGAAAGGTCTTAATTAATATGACAAATCAACAAATCATAAAACAATTACCCTATCAAAAACCCTTTCTATTTGTAGAAGGTATCGATGCTATTTCAGAAAATGGAATCACAGGCCATTACACATTCAAAAAAGACGAATCGTTTTACGAAGGTCATTTTAAAAACAATCCAATAACACCTGGAGTGATTCTCACCGAATGTATGGCTCAAATTGGTTTGGTCTGCTTAGGGATTTATTTGTTAAAAGACCAATTGTCTTTCGACTACCCTCAGGAACCAAAAAAGGATTCTAAAAAACCAAAAATAGCTTTGACATCACACCAAATGGATTTTTATTTGCCCGTATTGCCAAATGAAAAAGTGACTGTAATTTCAGAAAAAGAGGTTTTTCGTTTTAATAAGTTAAAGTGTAAAGTGAAGATGCTAAATGCAAAAGGAGAATTGGTAGCAAGAGGAAAAATTTCAGGAATGATAAAAGTTTAATCTATAAAGACCTCACAGTCCGCGATCGCTATCGGGATTGAGAACCTGTGAGGTCTTAAATTCAAAAGTATTGAAAAGAGTAGTCATCACAGGATTAGGAGTAGTCGCACCAAACGGAGTTGGAGTTGCAGACTTTACCCAAGCTTTAAAGGCTGGAAAATCAGGAATCACATTCCATCAACAACTAAAAGACCTGAATTTTTCATGCCAAATAGGAGGCATCCCAAATATTTCAGACGAAAAAAAATCAGAATATTTTACAGATTTACAATTACGTGGGTTTAACAGTTCAGGAATTTTATACGGTTGCATAGCAGGCATTGACGCATGGAAAGATGCAGGTTTTGAGATGAATTCTGAAAGTGAATTAGACTACTATACAGGTCTAATTTTTGGAACAGGAACCTCTGGCGTTGAAAAATTTAGAGAAGCCATTTACAAGTTAGATGATAAGCAAGTGAAACGTTTAGGCAGCACAGTAGTAGTACAAACCATGGCAAGTGGCATTTCGGCTTATCTTGGTGGTATGTTAGGTTTGGGCAATCAGGTGACTACAAATTCTTCGGCTTGTACTACTGGAACGGAAGCCTTATTAATGGGATTCGACCGCATTCAAAGTGGTAAAGCAAAACGCATGTTGGTGGGCAGTTGTAGTGATCATGGTCCTTATCTTTGGGGAGGTTTTGACGCCATGCGTGTAATGACCTATAAACACAATGATAACCCAGAACAAGGTTCACGACCAATGAGTGCTACAGCCAGTGGTTTTGTGCCAGGAAGTGGAGCGGGAGCATTGGTTTTAGAGTCTCTTGAGAGCGCCTTAGAACGTGGTGCTACTATTTATGCTGAGGTTTTAGGTGGTGAAGTGAATTCAGGAGGTCAGCGTCAAGGAGGCACATTAACCGCACCAAATGCAAAAGCAGTACAGCGTTGTATTAAAAATGCCATTGAAAATTCAAATTTAAAACCAGATGCTATTGAAGTGGTTAACGGTCATTTAACAGCAACTTCAAAAGATGGTTTAGAGATGGAGAACTGGATAAAAGCTTTGAATAGAAAAGGCAATCAATTTCCATATATCAATTCAACAAAATCGTTGATTGGGCACTGTTTAGCAGCAGCAGGTGCTATTGAATGTGTGGCTAGTGTAATTCAATTGAAAGACCAATTTGTAGCACCAAATATAAATTGCGATGATTTGCATCCTGATATTGAAAGCTTGATAGATTCGAAATGTATTCCAACAGAAAAAATAGATTTGAATTTTGACGTTATTGCCAAGGCAAGTTTTGGTTTTGGAGATGTGAATGCCTGTGTTATTTTTAAGAAATTTAAATTGTAATATTAGTGTCCTTTAGGCTGTTTTTAAACAGAACAAAGAAAAATATATCGAGATTCATTTTCTAGATCAACCTAAAAATCGACGACTTTATTTAAGTGTTATTTATTGCTGGAAGACCTCAAAGGTTTTTAAAACCTGTGAGGTCTAAATTTCAGACGAAAAATTATAACTTTACATTTCAAAAAAAGACTATGACTAACGACGAATTAATCACAAAATTAAAAACCATTGTTGCACCTTATGTTCAAGATGAAGCTGCTTTTAAAACCTTGTCTGAGGACACCGATTTTGTGCAAGATTTAAAAATAAATTCAGCAAATCTTGTGGATATTATTTTAGATATCGAAGACGAATTTGATATTCGATTAGAAAACGAAGACATGGAAAAAATGCTCGATGTAAAATCTGCTATGGAAATTATCAATACAAAGCTCGCCAGCTAATGGTAGGTAACGATATTGTTGATATTAAAGAAGCAAGCTTAAAATCTAACTGGCAACGTCCTCGTTTTTTAGAGAAGCTATTCACACTAAAAGAACAGCAATGTATTCATGATGCTGAAAACTCATTTTTAATGGTTTGGCGCTTATGGAGTATGAAGGAAGCAGCCTACAAATTATTCACACAATTACAACCCAGCCGCTTTTATAATCCCAAACGGTTTGAATGTACCATTGATGGATTGAAAGGAATGGTTCAATTTAAGGACTTTGTATGTTATTTGAACACAGAAATGACGCAGCAATATATCCTTTCGGAAGCGCGTTTAGATATAAAACCAATGACTTCAGTAGGTATTCATTTAGAATCAAACGAAGTGAAACATCAAAGTGCACGTCTTAAAGAGGCTTTAATTTCAAAAGTATCTAAACAATACGATGTGTTGAAACACGAAGTAAAACTTGTAAAATCTGAATTTGGAATTCCGTTACTTTACCATAATTCTAAAAAACTTAATATAGGAATGTCTTTAAGTCACCATGGAACTTATGGAACTTATGCCATTTCGAAGTTATGAAAAAATTACGCCAGAGTATAGCGTTCATTATAAAATTTAGAATGGTCATCAGTGTTGTTTTGGCAATTTTAATGGCTATTTCTGCGTACCAAACCTTCAAAAATTTAAGTGTCGATAACTCATTGTCCATTTGGTTTTTAGAGGACGATCCTAGTTATAAAGCCTATATTGATTTTCAGAAAAAATTCGGTTCTGATGAAATCTTTGTAGCCATGTTTCCTGTTGAAAATGCACTAGATGAAACTGAAATAGAGCAACTTTTTAAATTACATAGTAGCGTTGATAGCTTGCCTTACGTCAATACCTCATTCAGTTTAGCAAAAGCACAGTATCCTATTTATGCCAATAACAAAATAAATTTTGACAATTTATACAACTCTAAACGCAGCGAAAAGGGTCTAAAAAATCTGTTTTCTAAATTACCGAGCGTTACCTCTCAATTGGTTTCAGAAGATTATAAAAATCTATTTTTTTATATTCAATTGACTCCCACTCCTTCTATAGAAATCAATAGAAAAGAAATTGCTGGTGAGGTAAGAGGGATCATAGCTCAGCAATTTCCAGATTATCATTTAACAGGACCTCCTGTTTTAAACGAAGCTTATAGTAAGGGGATTTATAAAGAGAGTTTAATTTTTGGTGTGCTAACCGTTTTGGTAATTACGTTGATGCTTTTATTTATGCTGCCGAGCAAGCGTTATCTTATCGTTGCGCTATTGTCGGTTGCTATACCTTTAACCTTATTGTTTGGCATTATTACCTCGTTTGGGTTTGAACTCAACATGATTTCGATGCTTATTCCAACCATTCTTATGGTGTATAGTGTGAGTGATGCGGTTCATATTATCAACATTTATCATAAAGAAGGGTTAACCCATAACATGCTGTCTAAAGTTGAATTATTAGCTTTGGCCATTCGTAAGAGTTTTATGCCCTGTTTTTACACTACGTTGACCACGTTTGTCGGCTATTTTGCGTTGTATTTATCTCCTTTACCAGCATTTAAAAATATGGGCATTTTTACCTGCGTAGGTTTAGTGCTTAGTTTTATTTTGGTGTATCTCATCACTATTATTGGGTTTAGTTTTATGACCCTTAATTTTGAAGCTTCAAAACCAGTTTTAAATATAAAATCTTATTCGCAACACAAATTTATCGACTGGCTGAATGGTTTTACATCGCAGTATAAAACGAGTATTATTACGGTATTTACTTTAGTATTGCTGTTTGGTGTATTTTCTATTTTTAAGGTGAAAATCGATACCAATTCTCTCGATCTTTTAGCAGCAGGAACTGAAAAGACAGATTTACGACTGATTGAAAGTCACTTAAACGGAAGTGCGCGGATGCAATTAAATATTTCAACTATAGATGGTCAAAAGATGTTGAGTGCTAATGCCATCAAAGACTTAGAACGTTTTCAGAATAAGCTCAAAGAAAACCCTTTAATAGAAACACCTGTTTCCGTAGTAAATATTAAGTCGTTTTTAGAGAAACGCTCGCCTGTATTATTTCAAAGTAATGTCTCGGAAACCAAAATTCAAGAAACTTTCTTAGAAGTTGATCATAAAGCGAATCGGTTTTTTAAATTGTTTTCGGACGATTTTACCTCTGCAGGAATTACCATTAGTTTTAAAGAAATTAGAACGTCGCAACTCGAAAAACTCATTGTAGATATTCAAAAAGATTTTGATACTTCTGTAGATACAGATGTTTATAAACTAAAAATAAATGGCTTTGCTGTTGTCTTTGCACAGCTCAATAATTTCATTTTAGAAACCCAGTTTAAATCTTTTTTTGCTGCCTTTTTTGTGGCCTTTTTATGTCTTTTAGTTTTTATAAAAAGTTTGAGAACTACGTTTTTAGTTTTAATCCCGAACATTTTGCCCTTAGCGATTTTGGCTATTTTAATGAATTTATTAAACATTCCGTTAGATGTTACTACAGCGATGATTACACCAATCATGTTGGGTATTGCGATGGACGACACCATTCATTTGGTGTATAAATACAGACGGAGTCATAAAGGAGATCAAAGTTCGCCAGAAACACGAATGAATTCCGCCATGCGCTACACAGGTGGTGCTTTGCTTTCTACGACGTTTGCTCTAGTGGCTGGCTTTTTAATCATTGCCTCTAGTGCTACTCCTTCGGTTAGAGATTTTGGTTTGCTTTGTGCTGTAACGGTTGCTGTGGCTTTGATTACGGATATCTTTTATTTGCCTGCGCTTTTGAAGCGGTTTGATAAATGATTTATAGGCATATAGATTTGTATATATGAATGCTGTATAAATTAAAATCTATTTTATGAGACCTCACAGGTTTTTAAAACCTGTGAGGTCTTTTTATTAATAATTTAATGTCTCTTCTTTTTATCTTGACGTCTTTTGTTTTTCCAAGGTGCATTCTTCTGCCAATCGCCAGCCATAATACAACCATAAGGCATCACTTCGTCAATTAGACCAAATCAAAAAAGATTTGTTCATTTTTTTGCACATTTACTCGATGCGCAATAAAAATAGATTCAGAATTATATTCTGCTTCAATCAACCAAGAATTTCCATTAAAATAAGAAGTTTTGACAACAGCTTTTAAATCAGAGTGCTCAACAATTTTAATTTGATGTGCATACACAATACCATGATTTTCAATGACATTAAATTCGTCAAAAAACGAAGCTATTAAAGGCGTTTGAGGATTGTTATACAGGTTTTGTGGTGTGTCTTTCGCAATGATTTTAGAGTGGTTGAGTACAATCATTTCATCTGCAAAACCGAGTACATCGTGTTTATCGTGTGTGGCAACGATGCATGCTATATTATTTGATTTTAAATAGTTAAATACATTACGTCTTAGGCCTTGTTTTTGAAAATTATCAATATGGCTAAAGGGCTCGTCTAATAATAAAACTTCGGGTGCTTTGGCTAAAGCTCTTGCAATAGCAACACGTTGTTTTTGACCTCCACTTAGGTTTTTCACTTTGGTTTTGGCGAAAGCTTCAAGTTCTACAACTGCAATAAGTTCATGGGTGCGTTTTTGTTTTTCTTCAGGATAAAAGCGCGATAAGTATTTCCCAATGTTTTCTTCCACCGAAGTGTAAGGCATTAGATCGAATTCTTGGGTAACGTACTTCATAAATTCGTAACCGATAACCAAGTTGTATTCTGGGCCGAGAATTTGTTCGTCTTTCCAAAAAATTTCACCTTGTTTTAAATCGTGTTCACCATAAATTAGTTTTAATAAGGTACTTTTTCCTGAGCCACTTTCACCAATAATAGCTAAGTTTTTACCAGCTTCAACATTAAAGGTAATGGCTTTTAAAACTTTGGTTTTCGTATATCCGAATGAAACGTCTTTTACTTGGAGCATGGTACAAAAATAATGTTTCGAAATATAATGGAACAAAAAAACCGCTTGATTTCTCAAACGGTTTTCTCTATTTAGAATAATACGTTTATTTCTTTATAAACTTTCGTTTCATAATTTTTCCTTCAGATTCTAATCTTAAAAAATAGATACCACTTGTTAAACTCGAAACATCTATAGTGGTGTTAGTCAGTTTCATATTAAGTACACGTTTTCCGTTGATATCAAAGATTGTTGCAATTTTGTCAACAACGTTTGTTTGTGTTTTAATGTTGAGTTCATTTCCAACAGGATTAGGATATATACTAACATCAACAAGTGTTTCATCGATAACGCTAAGTGCAGAACCCTCTGTAATATTGTGAGTTGTATTTGCGGCTGGATTGTCAATAACATCGACTGTACCAGATGGCCAATAAATAGTGATGCTATCAATATTTGCAGATGTACCAAGACCAAAGTGTGTGGTTAGAGAACTCATAAACTCAAAACCTTCACCACTTCTTACATCGCGTATCTGAGTACCTAACACGGTTTCTATTTCAATCCTAGCACCAATACCATTAATATTACTTAGGGTTCCGATGGTATTAATCTTTACCCAATTGTTAGCGTTGGTATTATTTAAATGAATATTACCACTGCGAAAAACATCTAAAAAACCATCGTTATTAGTGTCTCCAATAGCTCCTGTTGGTGGCATATTGGCTGAATAATTGGTGAATGTAAAATCTCCATTATTAAATAAAATATCTCCGTTAGTTAAAACGTCTATGTAACCGTCATTGTCAAAATCCGCAGGCGCATTTTCTATTCCCATTTGTGCAGCTAAAACTCCAGAACCAGCGGTAACATCTGTAAACGTACCGTCTCCATTATTTCGCATCAGTTTTGAGTCTCCATTAGTACCACTACTTGCACCAACATAGACGTCCATATCTCCATCGTTATCAAAATCTGCCCAAGCAGAAGACCATGTTTGTACATTATCTCCGAGGTTAGACGAATTATCATGTCCAACACCAGGATAATTAGTGTTGTACCAACCATTACTATCGGCAACGTTTACAAATACTCCATTACCATCATTTCTCCATAATTCATTAGTACTAATGGTTGTAGAACCACCTCTACATTTTGCTATGAATAAATCCATATCTCTGTCATTATCATAATCAATCCAAACCGTACCATAGTTCCCACCTCCAGGTGTTAAGCCTAAACCATTTGGAACGACTCCAGGACTTTGACCTTGAAAGAAATTTAAGTTTCCTGAGCCATCATTAATATAATAGACATTGGCTTGCACATCATGGCAAACAAAGGCATCTAAGTGACCATCGTTATTAATATCAACGAAGTTAGAACGTTGCGAAAACACGTAGTCTGGTCCTGAAATTTCAGTATAACCTGTACCAGTATCATTGGCTTGCATGAAGGTAACACCAGATCCGCCTCCATAGACTAAATCATTATAGCCATTACGATCAAAATCACCAGCAGCTAAACTCCAGTTTGGAGAAAAATCTGCATTTGGTGTTGCGATATTAGCCATATTAAAACCACCAGAAGCTACTTGATAATGTACATTGATATTGCTAGCACTTACTGAAACCACATCGTCTAAAAAGTCGCCATTTAGATCCACAAGAGCAATGTCATAGGCACCAGTTGTATTAATCGGATTTGCAGTAAAGGTTATAGGAAAACCAGACGTATCAACACCTGTGGTAAAGCTTGCATTTTCCCAATTGCTAAAACCACCTGCATTACAGTTGGCTCTTACATAAACCGTATAATTTGTTTCAGGAGAGAGTCCATTTAGGTTATTAGAATTGATATTTAAAGTCGTTCCAGATGTTGGTACTGCATCTGTTGTTAGTTGAATTACAAATTCCCAAGAGGTTTCAGATCCACCAGGCGTCCAGTTTACCGTAGCACTTGAAGAATTAATATTACTTATAGATAACCCATTGACACTTGGACAAGCAGGCGGCATGGAAGACGTAATTAAAGGTGAATTAATGCAAAATCCCCAACCAAATGAGCTATTGTCATTGTAATGAATTCTATATCTAAAACCAGTTAATTGCGAATTGGTAAAAGACGTAATATCTAAACCAGGGCTGGTATGGTTGGTGGATGTACTAGCACAAAAATCAACTTGACTCGAAGAGTTATCATTAAGGACATTTCCCCAGTTTATCCATGCGCTAGCATCACTATCCCAGTATTGAAGCTGTAAAGATTCATTCTGAAAAATATTAAGTACATATGGAAAAGTTACTGTTATTTCAGTTTCATTAGCCGTAAAAGCAGCGTTAAGATCAATAATCGGAGACTCTGCGGCCACATAATTTATTGAAGCACCACCTGCGAGGTTATCATCAAACGAGAAGGATCCGTTTGCAGAGGTTGTTGGGTCTTCATCGAGATGGTCTACGTCGTAAGTTCCTGTTAGTGACCATTGGGTATTTGGCCAATTTGCTGATTGATTTAACTCTTGTGCGATGCTGTAAGCACAAATAAAGTTAAAAAGTACAGTAAGGAGTAATAGTTTTTTCATATTAATTATTTTAATTACAATTTGTGTCTAAGGAGTTGATCCATGCTTCTATAAGTTCTACGCCTTCTACATGAACAATGGATCGCGATAATAAAGGCATTCTATTTGAGGTCTCCGTAGAGTTTAATCTATAGTGCAAAACTGAGTTTCTGGCGTCACCAGGTTCTACAATATGTCCAAGGTCAAATCCAAGATCTGTATCAGCATCGACGCATACACCCATGTTGGTGAGGTTGTCTGTATCAGAATAATCTAAGCGTAATGGTCTGTAGGCACAGTGCGTTTCTTCTGAGTGGCAATGTGCACAGTTAATATCTACATAGGCTCGTACTCTATTTTCAAGCGACTCACCAGTATCGTAATAATTTGGCATTGTTGCTATGTTATCAGGAAGTGTGTTTTCTAAATAACCAATACTGACCCACTTATCTAATTGGTTGTCAGCTCCATCATCGTAGTTATAGGTTAAATTTAAATTTCTTGGTTTAGGACCAATCGGTTTTGAGACTTCCATTACTTTATGGCAGGTGTGGCATTCTGCGCCTGATGGAATTCTATATTGTACAGATTTCACTTCATTATTTTGTTGCCATTGCACATCTACGAAACTACCATTCATATCTAAAGTAGCATCTAATTGTTCAGCGTTCCATGTGTAATTTGCAAAAATCCAACCAGTTTCTTTTTTTATTAAGAGTCTAGTTTCTATAATTTGCGTGTTATTTGCTGGTAATACATTGTCGTAGTAAAAGCTCTTTATGATGATGGTGCCAACTGGGAAATCTAAGATTTCAGCGTCACTAACAAATGTGGCTTTGCTATTATTGGGCATCCAGATAAAACGTTTTTTCTTAGAATAGTCGCTAAATAGCGCAGAATTTAAGTCGTAAGGAAGCACACCAAATGTGGGTTCAAGATTTTTTAAATCTCCTACAAAGAAACCATAGTCCGAAAGGGATTGAAAAGGCATTCCTTCTAAATCAAACAGTACATTAGAGCTAGAGATAATATTAATCGTTACGGATTCTGTGGCGCAATCACCTGAATTAGTGCATATGGTATATTCAAAATTATCTGTACCAACAGTATTAGAATTAGGGATGTATTTTATAAAATCGTCACTTGGATTATTGGGTGTATTGTTAAGATCTATAATAAAAGCATTTCCTTTTGAAGGATTGCTTATGGTGAGTGTACCGCTTGTAGGAATGTACAAATCATTTGCGAAGATGAAAATTTCACTTTCTAAATTTTGAACCACTGTTATTTCATCTGCGTTTGTCTCAATAAGTAATGGTGTTACGCCATCATCTTTATCGCAACAAAACAGAATCAAAAAAGGAAATAAAAACAGAACGTATTTTTTTCTCATTTGCACTAATAGATATCACATTTATAAGACAATTAAGTCCTTAAAATCCCTACCCTTAATGTCAAGAATAGTTGATAAATCTAAGGCTTTTTTTATTAATTTAAATGTGATAGGTTGTTAAAATAGCACTATTGTTAGAATTATAACAAAAAAGCTCATTTAAAGAAGTTGTATTTTAAGAGTAAAAAACGGTTAAAAACTTTAAATCTTGCCTATTTATTAATTTTAAAATACAAGTAGATAAGCGATATAGGTGCAAATATTACGACTAGTTATTTCCAAGTCTTTTTAAAGTAATCTTAATTATAATTATCCTTTTACTTTTTCATCGATTTTGGTCGGTAATATGCTAAATCCCATATTATAAAGTGTAAAACCAAAAATATCGGCATATTGTTCTATGGTTTTACTTACTGGAGTCCCAGCTCCATGACCTGCATCTGTTTCTATTCTAATCAGGGTAGGATTGTTTCCTGTTTGTTTACTTTGTAATTCTGCCGCAAATTTAAAACTGTGTGCTGGTACCACACGATCGTCATGATCTCCAGTGGTGACCATTGTTGCAGGATATTCGACTCCCTTTTTCACATTATGAACTGGCGAATAGCCCTTAAGATAATCAAACATTTCTTTGTTATCTTCTGCTGTACCATAATCGTAAGCCCAACCAGCACCAGCGGTAAACGTATGGTAACGTAACATATCTAAAACTCCAACAGCAGGTAAGGCTACTTTCATTAAATCTGGGCGTTGCGTCATTGTTGCACCGACCAATAATCCTCCATTAGACCCGCCTCTTACCGCTAAGTAATCTGAAGATGTAAAATTTTCTGAAATTAGGTATTCTGCCGCAGCAATAAAATCATCAAATACATTTTGTTTTTGAAGTTTTGTGCCTGCATCATGCCACGCTTTTCCATATTCTCCACCACCTCTTAAGTTTGGTACAGCATAAATGCCGCCTTGTTCCATCCAAACAGCATTAGCAATACTAAAACTTGGTGTTAGACTGATGTTAAATCCGCCATAACCATAGAGAATGGTTGGATTTTTTCCATTGAGTTCTAACCCTTTTTTGTGCGTAATTATCATAGGTACTTTGGTGCCATCCTTAGATTTGTAAAAGACTTGTTTGCTTTCGTAATCTTCTGGATTAAAGTCAATACTTGGTTTACGGAATAATTCTGAAGTGCCTTTTTCTATATCGTATTTATAGATACTTCCCGGAGTGATATAATTAGCAAATGAATAGTATAATACTTTTTCTTTCTTCTTAGATCCGAAGCCACCAGCAGTTCCTACACCTGGTAATTCAACTTCTCTAATGAGTTTTCCTTCATAATCGTATTGCAAGACTTTAGAAACAGCATCAACCATATACTTGGCAAAAAAGTAACCTCCACCAGTGGATGGACTTAAGACATTTTTAGTTTCAGGAATAAAATCTACCCAATTTTCAGGGCTTGGATTTGAAGCATCTACCGTTACAATTTTTTGGTTAGGTGCATTCAAGTTCGTCATAATGAAAAGCTTAGAACCTACATTTTCTATAATATTAGAATCAGAATCGGTATGACCAAGTATTTCAACTAAAGGTGCATTAGAAACTGTTAAATCCTTTATATATAGTTTATTGCCCGAAGTGGATACACGAGGTGTAATCACTAAAAAACGATCATCTTCGGTAACACCACCATAGATATAACGGTGTTTTTCTTGAGGTGTACCACCATAAATTAAGGCGTCTTCAGTTTGTTTTGTACCTAATTTGTGATAATAGACTTTATGCTGATCGGTTTTTGCAGATAATTCGCTACCCTTAGGTTTATCATAGCTAGAATAATAAAAACCCTCGTTTTTATACCAAGACATACCACTAAATTTAATGTCGACTAAGGTGTCTTCTACAATTTCTTTAGTTTCCGTATTCATCACTAAAATTTTTCTCCAGTCGCTTCCTCCTTCAGAAATAGCGTAAGCTAAAGTTTTTCCATCTTTAGAAAAACTAGTGCCACCCAATGAGATAGTGCCATCTTCTTTAAATGTATTAGGGTCTAAGAATATTTCAGCAGTATCCGGATCATCACCTGTTTTATATCTATAAATCACATATTGGTTTTGTAACCCATCATTTTTGTAGAAATAGGTGTAATCTCCTTCAACGAAAGGGGATCCCATTTTTTCATAATTCCAAAGTTTTGTTAAGCGTTCTTTTAAAGCGTTGCGATATGGAATGTTGTCTAGGTAGCCAAAAGTAACTTCATTTTGAGATTTTACCCAACTTTCGGTTGCTTCGCTTCGGTCATCTTCTAACCAACGGTAAGGATCTGGTACAACTTCGCCAAAGTAAGTGTCCGTTGTATCTACCTTTTGAGTTTCTGGATAATTTATAGTCGTTGTATTCAAAGTTTTAGTTTCGTTTTTACAAGAGGTAAAAATAGAAAGTACAGCAGTAACAAAAAGTATTTTTTTCATAAACAGTTTTTTTGAAAATAAAACAATAGTTCTCTCAAATATAAAACATTAGCGAGTAGTTAATTAGTTAAGTTTTAAAAAACTTCTCAAAAATTGAATTGATGATGGTTATAAATACCACAACATTGCTCTAACAAGGTGGAGCTAATAGCTGTTTTTGAAATTATTTATTACTGCTTCTAATTTTGTTAAACCAAATTGTGTTTTATAAGATATTCCGCAATTTGTATGGTATTGGTCGCAGCTCCTTTTCTTAGGTTGTCGCTAACTACCCACATATTTAATGTATTTGGTTGCGAAGCATCGCGTCTTATACGACCAACAAAAACATCGTCCTTGCCATTAGCATACATTGGCATTGGGTAGAGGTTCGTTTCTAAATTATCTTGTATAGTGACACCATCTGTGTCCATTAGTAACTGTTTAACATCCTTGATATTAAAATCATTTTCAAACGCTACATTTATAGATTCGCTATGTCCACCAGCAGTTGGTATTCTTACCGCAGTAGCAGTTACCGCAATAGTGGAATCATTCAATATTTTTTGAGTTTCTCTAACCAATTTCATTTCCTCTTTGGTATAGCCGTTCTCTTCAAAAACATCGCAATGCGGAATGGCATTCTTATGAATAGGATAAGGATAAGCCATATCTCCTTCTTTACCTAAAATTTCATTTTCCATTTGTTCAACCGCTTTAATACCAGTACCTGAAACGGATTGATAGGTAGAAACCACAATACGTTTTATTTTATATTTAGCATGAAGCGGAGCTAAGGCCATTACCATTTGTATGGTAGAACAGTTGGGATTGGCAATAATTTTATCGTCTTTAGAAAGTTCTTTTGCATTAATTTCTGGAACAATTAATTTTTTAGATAGGTCCATTCTCCAAGCCGAAGAATTATCAATAACCGTTGTACCAACATCTGCAAATTTTGGTGCCCATTCTAAAGATGTTTTACCACCTGCAGAAAATAGTGCTATATCTGGACGCGCATTAATTGCAGCAGGAATACTTATCACTTCAATTTGCTTTCCTTTGAAGCTTATTTTTTTACCTACAGAACGTTCCGATGCCACTAATAATAATTCATCAGCTGGAAAATTTCGTTCTTCTAAAACATTGAGCATTACACTACCTACTAAACCTGTTGCACCTACAATGGCTACTTTCATAACAAAACTATTTAAGGGTTTAAAATTATAGTATTTCTTTAAGTAAAGGAGGAATTAAGTCTTAAAAATGTGATAAAAATTAGGGCAATTAATTATTGGTTATGCAATAATAAATACCATAAAAAGAGAAACCCAGACCTTTACAGTCTGGGTTTAGTTAAAAATAATAGTGTAGCGATGATGCTATACGTGTTTTATTTTTTTAATGAGTCTCTGATTTCCATTAAGATATCAAGCTCAGAAGGTCCTGCTGGAGCTGCCTCTTCTACTGGTTTTTTAGTTTTGTTATAAGCCTTTACAAGCATAAACATTACAAGTCCAACTACAAGCAAGCTAACGATAGTATCAATCCATGCACCATACTCTACTGCAGCAACACCTGCTTCTTTAGCAGCGGCAACTGTAGCGTAAACTTCATCTCCTGGAGTCCAGAACATGTCAGAGAAACTTTTTCCCCCAGTTACTAGGCCTATGAGTGGCATAGCAATTTTTGAAACAAAACCGTTTATAACGGCGCCAAGAGCACCAGCCATAATTACAGCAACGGCAAAGTCAATAACGTTGCCTGTCATAATAAAATCTTTAAATTCTTTTAACATGATTTAATGTTTTTAATTAGTTAGTTAATGTGTTAATAGGATACAATATAGTTAAAAAAGTCACAAAACATAAAAAAAATACTTTTTAGTATATAATGCTGCGTGTTACACGTTGCGAAATAGAGGTTAAAATTTCGTATGAAATGGTGTTAGCACCTTCAGCAAAGGCACTGGCTTTATAAATGTTATCAAAGATAATAACTTCATCTCCTTCGTTACAATCTATATTGGTAATGTTAACCATAATCATGTCCATACAAACATTTCCAATAATTGGTGCTTTATGTTTATTTATAACTACAAAGCCTTTGCCGTTACCATAAATTCTATTGATACCATCTGCGTGACCAATTGGTATGGTTGCTGTTCGTTCAATGCCTTCAGCTTTATAAGCTCTATTATAACCTACAGTTTCATCTTTTTTAATCGTGTGAATTTGAGAAATAAGAGATTTTAAACGTGCTATCGGTTTTAGATTTTGGTCTTCATCAGCGGAATTTCCAAAACCATAAAGACCAATGCCACAGCGCGCCATATCTAAATGTGCTTCAGGATAATTTATAACACCAGATGTATTACAAAGGTGCAACCAAGGTTGATAGTTTACTTTATTTTGAAATGTTTCCGAAATCGTTTTAAAGGTCTCAATTTGAAAATTTGTGAAGTTTAATTCCGCAGTATCTTCACTTGCTGCCAAGTGAGAAAATAAAGACTTTGCAATAACAGAGCTTGTATTTTGGAGTTTAGAAACAATGGCATCAATATCACTTTCTCCAAAACCCAAACGATTTAAGCCTGTATTAAATTTTATATGAACAGGATAGTGTTTTTGATATTGGCCTTCGGCAGTTTTTATAAATTCGTTTAAAACATGAGCACTGTAGAGGCTAGGTTCTAAACAACGGTCAATAAGCGTTTTAAAATTGATAGATTGCGGGTGAAGTACCAAAATAGGAGTCCTAATCCCAGCATCTCTTAAGGCAACACCTTCTTTGGTATAAGCCACAGCAAAATAATCTACATTAAGCTTTTGGAGGTGTTTGGCAATTTCTACCGCATCACTTCCGTAAGCAAAAGCCTTAACCACAGCTAAAAATTTGGTCTGTGGTTGTAATTTAGATTTTAAATAATTGAAGTTATGTGTCAGCGCACTCAAATCAATTTCCAGAACAGTTTCTTGTGCTTTAGACATTTTGATTTTGGTCTTTAGCATCTACTTCTTCCGCTTCATTTACTTTGAGTTGCCTTATTTTATCGCGATGCATACATTTATAATAAGCTGCTCGACTTAACGGTTCGTATTCGTCAACTTCACCGAGTAATACTAATTCTTCGCTTAGTGCTTTTCTGTAACTGTATTGTGCTAAATTTCCAGTTTTTGTGCAAACAGCATGTACTTTAGTAACATACTCTGCTGTAGCCATGAGATTTGGCATAGGTCCAAATGGATTACCTTTAAAATCCATATCTAAACCAGCCACAATAACACGAATACCTTTGTTGGCTAAGTCGTTACAGACGCGCACAATTTCATCATCAAAAAATTGCGCCTCGTCAATCCCAACCACGTCGCAGCCATCTGCTAAAATAGGAATATTAGCAGCTGCAGGTACAGGAGTGGAGCGTATTTCGTTAGCATCATGAGAAACAACCATGTCTTCATCATAACGCACATCTACAGAAGGTTTAAAGATTTCCACCTTTTGTTTAGCAAATTGCGCACGTTTTAGACGACGAATGAGTTCTTCGGTCTTACCCGAGAACATCGATCCACAGATGACTTCAATCCACCCAAATTGTTCTTTCTGATTTACTGTATTTTCGAGAAACATTTTGTAATTTTAGCACTAAATCGAATACGATATTCGATTCTTATAAAGGTCACGCAAATTTATTAAAAATCAAAAGTAAAACTTACGAAAAGCACAGAAAGAAATAATATTCTCTTTTTATACCAATAGAGACTTATTTTTTCTTTTGAATTTTGAGAGTAAGAAGCGCTTAAAAATGCGTCATTTTAAAACATAAAAATTGAGATCAAAATGATAAAGAAATTAGAATCAGAGTTAGTTAGTATTGCACATAGGGTTCTAAAGCTAACAGGTAGAGAAGATGTTAATAAACTGCATGAGGAAGTGGCTAAATTATATGAAAAATTAACCGTTCTAAAATTTGCACAAGAAAATTTTGAAGATGATATGCCAACTATAGGTAATGATTCTTCGTTTTTTGATATGTTAGATACGGCCTTTAATAATAAAGTAAGTGATAATATTGAAGTGGAGGATAAAACCTATGTCAATTTAGATGAGATTGAAGATGATGGTATCATGGAACCTGTAATGATGAAAATTAAGGATATGGTAGCACATATGCCAGAAGAAACCGAGCCTGTAGATACGCTTTTAGAAAAGGCTTTACCAAATGAAATAAAAACATCAACATCATTAGAGTTTGAAACGATTACATCTGGCTTTGAAGAGATTCCGGAGTTTGAACCTATTGAAGAAGCTCAAAAACGCGAAGCAGTATCACAAAAGAAATCACTTAATGATAAGCTTAAAGGGAAGCGTTTAAATATTGGTCTCAACGATAAATTGGCTTTTATTAAGCATTTGTTTGAAGGTAAAAATGAAGATTACGACCGCGTAATTTCTCAAATTAATACCATACATTCTTTAGATGACGCTCGAAAATTAATTATAGAAATGGTAAAACCAGATTATAATAATTGGACAGGCAAAGAAGCATACGAAGAGCGTTTTATTGAGATTGTTGAGGGTAGGTTTAATTAGTTTTTATTGATATTATAGTAATGAGTAAACTTTACCTCGTTCCAACACCAATAGGAAATTTAAAAGATATCACCTTTAGAGCGGTTGATGTTTTAAAGGAGGTGGATTTAATTTTGGCAGAAGACACCAGAACTTCAGGAAAACTTTTAAAGCATTTTGAAATCACTACCCAAATGCAAAGCCATCATATGCATAATGAGCATAAAACAGTACATGGTTTAATTGAAAAACTAAAAGCAGGATTAGCAATTGCCGTTATAAGTGATGCTGGTACGCCTGCCATTTCAGATCCTGGATTTTTATTGGTGCGTGCTTGTGTAGAAAACCAAATAGAAGTGGATTGTTTACCAGGTGCAACAGCATTTGTGCCAGCTTTGGTTAATAGTGGACTACCCAACGATAAGTTTGTGTTTGAAGGATTTCTTCCTGTTAAAAAAGGAAGACAAACCAGGTTATTACTACTAGCTGAAGAAACTAGAACCATTATTTTTTATGAATCTCCTCATAAATTAATTAAAACGCTTGGGCATTTCTGCGAGTATTTTGGTGAAGACCGACAAGTTTCAGTATCGCGAGAAATAACCAAACTCTACGAAGAAACGATCAGAGGAACAGCAAAAGAAGTTTTAGAGCATTATACCAGTAAACCACCTAAAGGAGAAATTGTTATTGTGGTTGGAGGGAAGAAGTGATTGTTTTTTTAAAAAACAATATTGCCTATATTTTGTTTATAGATTAAACAATAATGGAAGAATTACTTAAAGAGATTCGAAGCTGCACCATCTGCAAGGCACATTTGCCATTAGCACCTCTGCCAATTCTAAGTGCGCATAGAAATGCTAGGATTGTGTTATTAAGCCAAGCACCTGGCAGAATAGCACACGAAAAGGGAAAAGCTTGGGACGATCCAAGTGGACGACAACTAAGAAAATGGTTGAATGTTACAGAAGCTCAATTCTATAATCCAGAAAATTTTGCCATTGTACCTATAGGATTCTGTTATCCAGGAAAAGGAAAAACAGGCGATTTACCACCAAGACCAGAATGTGCTCCGCAATGGCACAAAGCTTTATTAGATAAAATGCCTAATGTAGAATTGGTAATATTAATTGGTGCGTATGCGCAGAAATATTATTTAAAAGATAAAGCAAAACGAACGCTAACGGAAACGGTTGGTGATTACAAAGACTATTTACCAAAGTATTTTCCTATTCCGCATCCATCACCAACTAATCGGTTTTGGAGAAGCAAGAATCCTTGGTTTGAGGAATTGGTGGTTTCTGAGTTGCAGAAAAAAGTAGAAACGTTATTGATAGTGTAAAAAACCCACCAGAACCAGAAATAGGGTCATAAATTAAACTACTTTTCATTTTTATTGATCGTGTTATTTGATAATAAACCAAAAAACTTCTTTACAGGAAGCTTACTAAAAAAATCACCTAATGCTTCAATCTTTGGGTTAGATATAGACTTAAGTTGATGTACCATAACCAATATCCATATCAGGAAAACAATGAAACAACCACCAATTATCAAAGCTATAATTACAGATGCAGATTTAAATATTTCCATTATGATTTTATTTTTGAGCTAAAGTAAATCATTCAATTAGTGCCTATTAAGACATGAAAAAATGATTTTAACTTTATTGTTGAAACCAAGGTATCATAAGTGCGGGAATAAAAAAAGGACAGTAAATTTCCCTTTTATCCTTAAAAGGAAAATCTCGCCTTTTATGGCGAGATTCAATCTAATTCATTTAATAATCAAGATTCCTGCCTTCACAGGAATGACAAATTAATACTGACTCCCGTCATGCTTACCAACCTCAAAACCATGTTTTCCTAAATATTGGTTTCCACTTTCAACAGCTCCTTCTTCAATATTAGTTCCCATAGAATCATTCCAACGGTTTAAATAACCAAATAATGAAATTACGCCAAGTATTTCTACAATTTCGCCTTCATTCCAATGGTTGTATAAACGTTTTTTAATATCAGCATTTACTGCATTTGGCACCTGTGAAGCGGCTAGGCTAAAATCGAGCGCAGCACGTTCTGCATCCGAAAAAGCAGGATGTGTTCTGTATTCCCAAATATTATCGAGTTGTTCTTGTTCTGCACCATAACGTTCCGCAGCCCTAATCGCGTGTGCTTGGCAATATCTGCAACCAGTAGAATTACTACTTACCCAAGCAATCATTCGTTTTAAGGCTGAGGTCACTCTGCCTTCATTGGCCATTACAGCTTTATTTAAGTTAATAAATGCTTTACTTATTGCAGGTCTGCGCTGCATGGTTAAAACGGAATTTGGGCAAAACCCAAGGGTTTCATTAAAGAATTCAGCCAATTCTTTTGTTTCTAAATCGTGCTCTGCAGATAACGGAGTTACTAATGCCATATTCTAAGTTAAAAAGTTATAAATGTCTAAAGTACTTAAAGTCCACACGCATTGCAACTAAACTTTACAGTTTTATAATCTTTTTAAACCTAGAACTTCTTAACTTTAGGCACTCTAAGTACTTATAACTTCAAAACTCAATTACATGGCTGATAAAATCACAACACACTGGCAAGGTGGACTAACCTTCGAATCTGATAATCCAAGTGGAAAGTCTGTAATTATAGATACAAACATTGAAGGACAAGACGAACGTTTTGGCTTATCACCTAAAGCAATGATGTTATCCTCTTTGGCAGGTTGTTCTGCGTTAGACGTGATTTCTACATTAGATAAAATGAAAGAGGAAATAGATGATTTTAAAATAGAAGTGTCTGGAGAATTGACAGAAGAGCATCCACGATATTACCATTCTGTTGTGGTGGATTACCATTTTTACGGTTCAGATTTAAATAAAAAAAAGTGCGAACGTGCAGTAAACCTTTCTGTTGAAAAATACTGCGGAGTTATGGAGATGTTTAGACGTTTTGCTAAGGTTGAAACTAATATTATTTATCATATAGCGACGAAAAGATGAGATTAGATGTAGAACAGTTTTCCCCTTTTGGGAAATCGAAGATTTAATGAGATATTAATTTAAATAAAAAAACCGAGTTAATTAAAGGGGCTTTTTTTTATGCGTTGGACATTAAAACCAAAACCAGAAACATCAAAAGTTGAAGACTTAAAAAAAGCACTTCAAGTAGACGATATCGTTGCGACTTTGTTGTTACAACGAGGCATTGATACTTACGAAGCTGCCAAAACATTCTTTAGACCAAGTTTTAATGAGCTTCATGATCCATTCTTAATGAAAGACATGCATAAAGCCGTTGCACGAATCGAAAAGGCCATTGAAGATGGTGAAAACATTTTGGTATATGGAGATTACGATGTCGATGGAACTACTTCTGTGGCTTTAATGTCTTCCTATTTAAAAACACGAATCGATAGTGTTGCAACTTATATTCCTGATCGTTACGACGAAGGTTATGGTGTGTCTTACAAAGGCATTGACTTTGCCGATGATAATGATTTTTCATTAATCATTGCTTTAGATTGTGGTGTTAAGGCAATAGATAAAGTCGCTTATGCTAAAAAAAAAGACATAGATTTTATTATTTGCGACCATCACAGACCAGGAGATAAATTACCCGAAGCCGTTGCGGTTTTAGACCCAAAACGAGACGATTGTGAGTATCCTTTTAAAGAATTGTGTGGTTGTGGTGTTGGTTTTAAACTCATTACAGCATTAGCTTCAAATGAAGGTCAAACGGTTGAAGATTTAGTAGAATATTTAGATTTAGTTGCCACAGCGATAGGTGCAGATATTGTTCCTATTGTAGAAGAAAATAGAGCACTTGCTTATTTTGGTTTACAAGTCATTAATACCAATCCAAGACCAGGAATGAAAGCCATAATTGCCGAAGTTAAAAAGGATGAGTTAACGATTACAGATGTAGTTTTTATAATCGCGCCTAGAATCAATGCAGCGGGCAGAATGAAGCATGGCAACCATGCTGTAACACTTTTAACAGAAACTGATTTTAATTTAGCAGCAGAATATGCCGTAGATATCGACCAATTTAACACAGACCGTCGAGAAACTGACAAACGCATAACTGAAGAAGCTTTAAATAAGATAGAAGAAAATAACGAAAAAGAAGGATTTACAACCGTTGTTTACGATGAGACTTGGCACAAAGGCGTTATTGGTATAGTGGCTTCACGTTTAATAGAAACCTATTATAGACCAACTTTAGTGTTTACCAAAAGTGGAGACAAACTAGCAGCTTCGGCACGTTCTGTTTCAGGTTTTGATGTTTATAATGCGTTGGAAGCCTGTTCTGAATATATTGAACAATTTGGTGGCCATAAATATGCTGCAGGATTAACTTTACTTCCAGAAAATTATGAAGCCTTCAAGGCAAAGTTTGAAAGTGTTGTTAAAGAAACCATAGACCCAAAATCATTAACGCGAGAACTCAAAGTTGATTTAAAAATAGAATTAGGGGAAATCAATGATAAATTAATGCGAATCTTAAAACAATTCGCGCCTTTTGGACCAGCTAACATGTCGCCAACCTTTATGTCGCAAAACATAAAAGATACAGGTTACGGAAAATGTGTTGGTGAAGATGATAAGCATATTAGGTTTACAGCCACACAATCTTTTAATGACAAAATTGTCTGTATTGGTTTTGGATTAGGGGACAAAATAGACATCATAAAAGATAAAAAATTGTTCAGCGCAGCATATTCTATAGACGAAAACCATTGGAATGGTAATGTGAGTTTACAGCTGAAGTTGAAGGATATAAAAGCTTAATTCAATCCTGTAGGGTTTCAAAACCTGATAGGTATAAAATATAATTGACTACCTCTTCGTTGATACCACATGAAACAACTAATATTAATTCTTTTCATTTTTTACAGTGTTATTTCAACGAGCCAAAACCTAGTATTAAATCCAAGTTTTGAAGCCTATAATAGATGCCCTTGGCATATTGGAAGATTTGCTGGTAATGTAAAAGACTGGTCGATTCCCAATTTAGGAACTACAGATTTTTTTAGCTTTTGTAGCGAAACCGTTGGTTATAAAAACTATAATGGATTTCAAACACCTAAGGAAGGTAGGTCTTATGCAGGGTTTTATCTTTTTTCACCAGATAACTACAGAGAATATATACAAGGAAAACTAAGAGAACCTTTACAGCTAGGAAAGAGGTATAAACTTACGTTTTATATAAGCTTGGCTGAAAATTCTACAGATGCACTAAAAAATATTGAAGTACTATTTACAGAAGAGTTTTTAGGACTTACTACAGTTAAAAATAAAGAAGAAGGTTCTCTCTTAACTAATAAAAAAAGAACTTATAGAACTATTTCTAAAACGTATATTAAACCCCAAAAATATGCAGAAAATCGTTTTCGACTATATACTTTAGAATCTGAAACGTTTTATAATGATAGAGAAAATTGGATGAAAGTTTCATTAGAATTTGAAGCTGAAGGCTATGAGATTCATTTTTCAATAGGGAATTTTAATAGTAATAAAAAGATTGAAGTACAAGAAATTTTAAGAACAGCAAAGGCTAGACATCAATTTGCATACTACTATATAGATGATATTTCAATAGAGTCTATAGAAAAAGAAGAAGCAAAAGAAATAGTCAAAATTGTAGAAGAACCAATCATTAAAACTAATGAGGTTTATTCTTTTAAACATGTATTATTCAATTTTGACAAAGCTGAGTTGTTAGAAGTTTCTATCGAAGAATTGGATCAACTTTATAACCATCTTAGTGAAAACACAAATTTAAAAATTGAAATTTATGGTCACACAGATAATACAGGATTAGAAACTAGAAATCAAGAATTATCTGAACAACGAGCAAAAGCTGTGGCAGATTATTTAATTTCGCAAGGTCTTGACATTTTTAAAATTAAATCATTTGGATTTGGAAGCTCTAAACCTATTTCAGATAATAAAACTGAAGAAGGACGACAAGAGAATAGACGTGTTGAGTTTAAATTAATAAACAGCTAACCTTTGGCAAAAAATGATCCATACGCAGCACTGCGAATTAAGGAATTCAACATCTTCTTATTATTACGTTTTGCTTTAGTTTTTGGTTGGTCTATGCAATTTGTGGTTATTGAATGGCAAGTTTACGCACTCACAAAAGACCCATTATCATTAGGAATTATTGGTCTTTGTGAATTTTTACCTGCTTTTTTATTGGCACCATTTGCAGGACATATTGTGGATAAAAAGGAAAAACGAAACCTTTTTATGCTGTGTATAACATTATTTTCTTTCATAAGTTTTGGATTGTTTTGGTTAACATCAGAGACCATAGAATCCTCATGGGAAACTATTACAATTTTATACAGTATTTATAGTCTTGTATTTTTTGGTGGTGTTTTGAGAGCTTTTTTTGGGCCAACAATTTTTTCATTAATTGCTTTGCTTGTTCCTAAAAAAATATATCCAAATGCTGCGACATGGAGCAGTAGTACATGGAAAGGTGCTAGTGTTTTTGGAGCTTTATGTGGTGGGTTTTTAATTGCTTGGATAGGTGTACATTATACGCTTGGTATTATATTTTTATTGGTCATGTTAGCACTAGTTTTGGTTTTTCAAATTGATAAAAAACCAATTTTAAATAAAGATGCTAAAGAAACGGTTAAGGAAAGTCTAAAAGAAGGTCTTAGTTTTGTGTTCAATGATAAAGTCATTTTAGGTGCTTTAACTTTAGATATGATTGCTGTTTTATTTGGAGGCGCAGTTGCTATTTTCGCCGTTTTTGCAAAAGATATTTTAGACGCAGGACCCAGAGGTTTTGGATTGTTAAATGCAGCATTATCTTCAGGTAGTATTATTACCATGTTAGCGACAACATACATTCCTATTACCAAAAACACAGGTAAAAAATTACTCATTTCTATTTTTGGATTTGGATTGTGTATGATAGTTTTTGGCGCTTCAAAATTACTTTGGTTAAGTGTTCTCGCACTTTTCTTTTCAGGCGTTTTTGATGGCATTTCTATGGTTGTGCGTCAAACCATTCTTCAACTTAAAACACCAGACAACATGAGAGGTCGTGTGGGTGCTGTTAACTCTATGTTTGTTGGGTCTTCTAACGAATTGGGTGCTTTAGAAAGTGGTATTGCAGCACGAATTTTTGGTGCACCTTTGGCAGTGATGCTTGGTGGTACAATAACCTTAATTATAGTTGTTATTATAGGTGCTAAAAATAAGTCATTACGCGAACTCGATTTACAACAAGATATTTCAGAACATGAAAAAGAAGAAGAGACTTAATTTCTAATACTATTCAATTCTGCTATTAGCTCATCCATAATCGCACTATTTTCTGCACTCAATGGCAATTGATTAGCATTTAAAAGACTTGGACTTTCAAGCGGATTGTCGCTTAAATCATAAAAACGTTCTGTACCATTATTGAGATACATATATTTATGCGTCGAGTTTTTAATAGTGTAATCTTGCGCACCAACAGGACCTCGTTCTGCATATACATAATCTCTTGTTGTTACATTAGAACTGGTTAGCATCTCTTTGAAGCTTTTACTATCATGGATTTCGGAAGTTGAATTACCCGCTAATTCAGAAATTGTAGCAAACAAATCTGTGGTGTTAATTAAAGCATCTTCAATAGCATTGACTCTTGTCACATTTTTACCAGAAATAACCATTGGTACATTCACACCTCCTTGAAATAACGACCCTTTAACACGATTGCTAGCGTATTCTTGAGCCACTTGATTAGGAGTTCCGTTATCTCCAATAAAAATAATGACAGTATTATCTCTTTCTTCTTGGGACATAGAACTAATTAAACGACCCATTTCTGTATCCATAGCTTCGAGCATAGCTAAATAATATGGTAAAGGGTTAGCATCTATACTCGCTTGGTCAGAAGGTAAATTACCTTGAAAATGTAAATCGTTTGGTGGTAAATGAAATGGCGTATGCGCTGCATTATAAGCTAACCATAAAAACCATGGTTGTGTTTGGTCATTAATCCAATCAATAGCTAAATCAGTATATTTTGTTGTTGCATATTCTGCAGACGTTGTTGTTTCTCCGTTTTCAATTAAACTCCAATTTGTATAAGATGGTAGGCCACCACTTAAATTACCTGCGTAATAATCAACACCTATGCTATTTGGATGATTAACATCGTTATTACCTATGTGCCACTTGCCCACAACGGCATGTGCATATCCAGAATTAGTATTATCTAAATATTTTTGTAATGATACTTCTGAAGTTGGCATTAAATCTCCAGCTTCTGTCACATTCGTTCTAAAGCCATATTTCCCTGTGATAATAGTACCTCGTGTAGGTGAACATGTTGGGTTGGACCACAAGTTGTTGAATTTAATGCCAGAAGTCATCATACCTTGTAAATTAGGCATATTTGGTTTTATGTTTCCTATACTATAACCAGGAGTAGCGTCTAAACCCATATCATCTGCTATAACGAGCAATATATTTGGTTTACTGCTTTCAGGATTATCTTCTGGAGTTAAAGAATTGTCATTGCATGAAAAAAGTAATATAAGAGCAGTAAATATTAGGTTGAATTTGTTGGTTCTCATAAAGTTGATTTTATATAAGACTATAGATTATGATAAAGGTTTAACAACAATCTGTAAATGAAGTATTAGTCTTTTTGAAAGACTTTTAATTCGAAATTTTCACCATCAAAAACACCGTAAGTATAATACTGAATCCAGTCACCGAGATTAATATACTTGGATTTTTTATTCAATTCAATTTCTAGAGGTAAGTGTCTATGTCCAAAAATAAAGAAATCACGATGTTTTTCTTTTAGTTTACGTTTACTGTAAACCGCAAGCCATTCGTTGTCTTCACCTAAGAATTTAGCATCATCATCTCCAGAGATCAGTTTGTTTTTAACAGATAGATATTGCGCAATTCGCATACCAATATCTGGATGCCCCCATTTAAATAACCATTTAAAGAATGGACTTATAAAGACTTTTTTCATGCGTTTATAACCTTTGTCACCTGGACCTAGACCATCGCCATGACCAATAAAAAATGAAGTATCGTTAAAGGTAAACTCTTGAGGTTTATGATATACTGGAATACCGAGTTCTTCTTCAAAATAACCATTCATCCATAAATCGTGATTGCCAACAAAATAATGAACAGGAATACCAGAGTCGCTGATTTCGGCTAGTTTCCCTAAGGTTCTAGTAAATCCTTTTGGAACAACGGTTTTATATTCAAACCAAAAATCGAATAAATCGCCTAATAAAAAAATAGCTGCAGCATCGTGTTTTACTTCGTCTAACCAAGCTACGAATTTTTTTTCGCGAGGACGAGAAGCTTCCACTGTTGGTGCACCTAGATGATTATCTGATGCGAAGTATATTTTTTTTCCTTCGGGAATTTTTATGTGATTGGATTTAATCATTATCACTAGCAAACCACTCTGCAAAACTGGTAGCAGTTTCTTGAAGTTTTAAAGAATGTAATTTTATGTTGTTAGGTAAACGTTTCTTTATCTTTTTAGCAAAATCAATCACCATCATTTCACTTGTTGGTTGATAGTTTACTAAGATAATATCATGACCTCTATCAGCTAATTCTTTAGCCAATTCAACGTGAGGTGTATTTTTATTAAACACAGTAGCATGGTCAAAAACATTTACAATCTCTTCCTTTACGATTTTTTTTAAATCGCTAAAATCAATGACCATTCCAAATTTCACATTGGTATTATCGGAAATTGGTGTGCCAATAACTGTGACATCTAATCGGTAACTGTGACCATGTACATTTTTACATTTACCATCGTAACCATAAAGTGCATGACCTGTTTCAAAAGAAAACTGTTTTGTAATACGTATGTTGCTCATTAACGTCTTTTGTTTCGGTTATAGAAATATACAATAATAAGTACTAACCCTAAGATTAGGAATAAGCCATTTCCTCCTAAAAAGCCAAGAATATCCATATTTATAATTTAACCCAATTAATTCATCAAATTTAAGTGTTTTGGGCAAGGGGTTTATACGTTTTTCTGAATTTTATTATTAATGGCAGTCCACGCGCAATAATCCAGAGTGTAAAAGCGAAGAAAATACCATAAAGTTTATAGTCTAAAGCATCTGTCCAAAATACAACAGGAATAAATACTAAGAGTGTTGAAAACAGTAATACGTTTCTTAAGTATTTCATTCTTCCGAGACCTTTAAAAACACCATCGAATATAAAGGCTAAAGCGCATAAGGGCTGCATTAAAAGTATAATCCAAAAGACATTATAGAACTCATTTAAAACATTTGCATCATTACTAAACATACGACCCAAAGGATAATAAAATAGAGCACCAACCATACTTAATATTAAACCAACGATAATTCCATATTTAATAAGTTTATTGCTTAAATCAATTAGGTTTTTATAGTCTTTTGCTCCTAGAAGTTTTCCTGATAAAATATTACCAGCACTTGCATAGCCATCAATTAAAAATGCGCCTAAAAACCAAAGATTTATGGCAATAGTGTATGCAGCGATGTAGTTTGTTCCGTATTTGGTAGCAAAGCTTGTTCCGAAATATAAAGCTACATTTAGTGCAATAGTTCTAATAAATAAATTGAGAATCATTAAAGTAAAACGTTTTATTTCAGGATTAAAAGGGAACTTAACCAATAACGGAATATCAGTTTCTTTCAATAAATAATAAGCTGAAAGTAAAGCCATGATAACTTGAGCAATAACACTAGCATAAGCAGCGCCTTTAATATGCATTGCAGGAATTAAGTCTGCAATACCATAAACAAAAATAATATCTAAGATAATATTTGAAGCAGCTCCAGCAATCGCAATTAGCATTGGATAATAGGTGTTTTGAAGACCTCTAAAAGTTCCGAAAACAGCAATTGTAAATAAAGTAAAAGGGAAGCCAAACACTCTAATTTGATAGTAATCTACACTATAATTTAGAATAGTATCCGATGCATTATAAAATTGAAAAATTTGCGAAGCAAAAGGATAAGTTGCTAGAATAATTAAGATACTCAAAGACGTGATTAAGAAAATAGCTTGAGCTGGTAAGTTTTTTACAGCTTCAAGATTATCAGCGCCTACATATTGAGATACAATAGATGAAATTGAACTACGTGTTTGGCCCAAAACCCAAATAAGCATAGACATAAATGTACCAACAATACCAACAGCTGCTAAAGATTCAGTAGCATTAAAATCCATATTGCCAATAATTGCAGAATCCGTTAATGACAAAATAGGTTCAGACACACCAGAAATTAACGCTGGTATGGCGAGTTTGTTAATTTGTTTTAATGTAATGGCTGTGTTCAAAGGACTAATTCATAACAATGAAAAGGAAATTCACTTTGCTTAGGAAAATAAATATCTCCTAAGCGTTTATAACCACGAAGTTCGTAAAAATTTCGGTTTCTTTTGTTCTGAGAAAAGGTATCTAATCTTATAGAACTGTAGCTGTTCTCTATAGCGTAGTGTTCTGCAAAGTCCATCAACTGTTTTGCATAGCCTTTTCTTTGGAAATCTGGATGAATAGCAAGTCTATGAATGTATATATTGTTTTCATTCTCAGATAACCATTTTATGGGAATGTATTCTTCATCTTTAAAAGTTGAAATAACAATAGTACCAGCAATTTGGGCATCTATTTCTAAGACATAGAGTTCGTGTCGTTTTATATCATTTTTAAAAGCTGATGGATTGGGATAATGCTCGTTCCATTGGTAAATACCTTTGGCTATCATTGTTTTAGCACAAGCTTTTGTTAGGTTCATTATAGCTTCAATATCTATGTCTTCTGCTTTACGAATCATTTATAATGTGTATTTTTGTTCTCAAATTCATAGTTATGAAAACGATACTAGTTCCTGTTGGGTCTTCAAAAAACGCACAATCGCATTTACAATATGCAGTAGATTTTGCAAAAGCATTTGGTGCTAAATTATATGTTGTTCAAATATATAATGTTTATACCAAAGCAGGTACCATGATAAAAATAGATCATATTTTAGAACGTGAGTCTAAGTCATTTTTAGAATCGCATATTTCTTCTATAGACACTAAAGGTGTCGAGATTATTACCAAGACTTTTAAAGGAAAACTAATCGATACGCTCGAAAAAGTTTGTGACGCTTTAAATGTTGATTTAATTATTCTTGAACCTAGAACCAACTCAATTAAAGATGAAGTGTATTTAGGAAAGACCTCTGGGAAAATTGTAAAACGTACACAGATACCAGCTTTAATTGTGCCAGAAGGTTATGTTTACAAACCTATTGTTAAGGTTTTGGTAGCTTTAAAGTCTGCCATTATTAAGAATGAAGGTGTATTATATCCATTGCAAGCTATAAAAAATCAGTTTAAGGCTATTGTTAATATACTTTTGGTAAAAACACCTTATCATAACGAAGGTGATTTTGAACTTATTGATGAGTTTAAAGAAATGATTACAAATACAACAATAGCTGAAAGACCAACAACGTTTCAGGCTGTTTTAGAGCATTATAAATCTAATTCTCCAGATTTATTGTGTGTTGTAAGACGAAAAAGAGGTTTTTTTAAGAAACTTTGGGAAGACGATATAATTTTGAAAAAGGATTTTCACAGTACAAAGCTACCAGTTTTAGTCCTTAGTGGTTTAAAGTAAAGTGTTATAAATTATTTTTTAAAGTATTTCAGTCAATTAAAAACATATGTGTATCAATAATTGAGATACTATAGTGTTAATTTTGATGTTCAGACCCGAATTCTATTATGACTAAATTGCTTAGGTTTAAAATTTTAGTACTTCTTATTACCATTTTCTTTAGTTCAGTTACATCTGTTGAAGCACAGGGTTTTAAAAAAGTAAAAGATTTTTTTACATTCTACCCTAACAAAAGTGCGGTTAAAAAAGATTCTACACGTTACCTTTCAAAGTTTATTTTAGCACCAATTGTTAGCTATTCGCCAGAAACTAATTTTGGTTTTGGCACTGGTGCTAAATTCTTATTCAAATTTAATGGTAGTGGTGAGGAAACTAGAGTTTCTAACATGCCTATTAGTCTTAGATATACTTTAAACAATCAATTTATAATATTTTCGGGCTTTGAGATTTTTACTAATCAAGAAAAATGGGTTATAGAAGGGAATATTCGATTTCAAAACTATCCCAGATTATTCTATGGATTAGGAAGGGATAGCCAAGAAGGAAATGAAGAAGAATATAACTATTATCAGTTGTTGTTAGAGCCAATCTTCTTAAAAAACATGCTTACACGTTATCTTTTTATAGGTACTGGCTTAAGATATAATCAAATTTTTAATACCAAAACCATAGAAAATGGTCTTTTAAATATTCTAAAACCCGCTGGTTTTGATGGTTCAAGATCTGTAGGCGTAGAAGCAGCTGCATTATATGATAGTAGAAACATTGTTTTAAATGCAAAGCGTGGTTGGTATTTTGAATTTACGCATGGTATTTACGATACTGCATTTGGAAGCACACAAAATTTTAATCTCACTCGTTTTGACTTACGTCATTATTTTGACATTTCCGACAAAAATGAAGACGTATTGGCATTTCAGTTTTTAGGACGGTTTTCTAGTGGTGACACACCTTTTAATGAGTTATCGCTTTTTGGTGGAAGCAAAATCTTACGTGGCTATCGTGAAGGAAGATTTGTTGATCAAAATTTATTGGCAAATCAAGTTGAATACAGAAAGCAATTTAAGAATTCGAGACTTGGAGCCGTTGTTTTTGCAGGAGCTGGTGATGTAAGTGATAATATATCTTCATTTAAACTAGATGATTTTCGCTTTAATTATGGTGCAGGATTGCGCTATATGATAGATAAATCTGAACGGTTAAATATTAGGCTAGATTGGGGTTTTGGTCAAAAATCTAATTACCTTTACTTAGGTATTGCAGAAGCTTTTTAATTAGTAAAATGGGGCATTAGCTCAGTTGGCTAGAGCG
>NZ_JBGCDQ010000011.1:0-68228 GCF_045105575.1 Winogradskyella sp.
ATTGTAAATCATATAGTGCTCTCAATCGCTCTTCAACAGAAACTTCAGCTTTTTTTGCCATAATTATAAATACTTTATCGGATTTGTATTTGTCTTTGATAAAATGATTGCAAAATTAGTAATTTTTTTCGAGAGATAGTCCACTAAAAACGTTTTTGTGAACTGCTCACTTTCATAATGCCCAATATCTGCTAATACAATGTCATTTTCGGCATTAAAAAAGTCATGATATTTTAAGTCTGCTGTAACCAGAATGTCTGCGCCTGCGGCTTTAGCGGCAGAAATCGCGAAGCTTCCTGAACCACCTAAAACTGCAATGCGTTTTACAGGTTTGTTTAAGGGTTTAGAATGCCTTATACATTCGGTACGCATTTTTGTTTTAATATAATTAAGACAATCGTCGGTTTCCATAGCATTTTCAAGCTCGCCAACCATGCCTAAACCAATATGTTGATTGGTGTTTTCTAAGGTTGAAATTTCATAAGCCACCTCTTCATAAGGATGCGCTTCAAACAAGGTTTTAAGTACCTTAGATTCTAGATGTTTTTTGAATGTCACAGAAATAGCCACCTCTTTTTCAGTGTGTAAGCTGCCTTTTTTACCGAGGACAGGATTTGATGCTTCATTTCCTAAATAGGTACCTTCGCCTTCTACATTAAAACTGCACGACTCATAATTACCAAGACGTCCTGCACCAGTTTCGAATAAAGCGGTTCGTAATGCTTCGGCATTTGCTTTTGGCACGTAGGTTTGGAGTTTCTTTATGGTGCCAGATTGCGGAATTAATATCTTTTTATTTTTTAGTTCTAATTGATCACAAATAATAGCGTTGACACCTTGATAGGCATTATCTAAAGCCGTATGAATTGAGAAAATGGCGATGTTATGCTGTATAGCTTTAATCACCACACGTTCCACATAGGTTTTACCTGTTAACTTTTTTAAGCCTGAAAATATAATAGGATGAAAGCTGACGATGAGGTTGCAATTATTTTCAATAGCTTCATCAACCACAGCTTCAAGCGTATCTAAAGTAACGAGTATTCCAGAAACTTCTTTATTTTTATCACCAACTAACAAGCCAACATTATCAAAATCTTCAGCGTAAGCTAAAGGTGCTAAATCGTGTAGGTGATTAATGACGTCTTGTATAATCATAAGTGTATATTTGTTTCAAAAATAATATAAATTCATCTGTAATTCTTTATTTTTTAAATCGGTCAGTTGTAATTCGTCATTCATATATTTGTTTAAAATTTAATATTTAGTTGCTCATTTAATACTCTTGAACGTTATCCGCATCATATTGTTTCCTATTGTTCCCATTTATTATGTGATTACTTTATTGCGTAATTGGTTGTACGATGCTGGTTTTAAATCTTCAAAGTCCTACGATTTTCCTGTAATCTGCGTCGGAAATTTAAGTACTGGTGGTACTGGTAAAACGCCAATGATAGAGTATTTAATTCGACTTTTAAAAGATGAAAGATCTCTGGCTACACTAAGTAGAGGTTATAAAAGAAAAACGGAAGGTTTTATTTTAGCGGATAAAAATGCCAATGCAGATACTATTGGTGACGAACCATTTCAATTTTATAGAAAATTCGACGATGTTAAGGTTGCTGTAGATGCCGATCGGCAAAATGGAATTTCAGAATTAAGAAAGTTAGCGCAAAAACCAGAGGTTATTTTATTAGATGATGCCTATCAGCATAGAAAGGTTAAAGCTGGTTTTAATATTCTATTGACGGCTTATAACAATCTTTATTATAAGGATACGGTCTTGCCAACAGGAAATTTGCGCGAACCAAGGTCTGGTGCCAAACGTGCAGATCTTATCGTTGTTACAAAATGTAAAAAATCCATTTCTGAAGCTGAAAAGCAACAGGTGACTTCAAAATTAAAATTACGAAATAATCAACATGTATTTTTTAGCTATGTGGATTATGCAGATAAGGTGATGTCGGATTCGGATACATTAGAATTGGCAACACTTCCTAAATTTACTTTAGTTACAGGCATTGCCAATGCGAAACCACTGGTAGATTTTTTAGTGGAAAAGGGACTGCATTTTGATCATTTAGAATATGGTGATCATTATAGTTTTAGAGCTTCGGATATAGAAACCTTAGTTTCGAAGTCGTTAATCATTACAACGGAAAAGGATTATGTACGCTTATCTAATCACGATAGGTTAAAACGTAAGTTGTACTATTTGCCAATTCAAATACAGATAGATAGAGCAGCAGAATTTAATACTGCAGTGCAATCATTTGTTAGCTAAAGAAGCTAGACACAATTTTTTCGCCTGAAAGTGCTGCGTGTAATTTATCTTCAAAATCTTCTTGCTTAAATGGCTTGGAAATAATATCATCAAAACCTGCTTCACCAAACTCGTGCATTTTGTCTTCTAAGGTAACAGCGGTGAGTGCAAAAATAGTCAGTTCTTTATCGAACGTTCTAATGATTTTAGTGGCTTCTAATCCACTGATACCTGGCATGTGAATATCCATTAAAACCACATCATAAGTGACTTCTTTTACTTTTTCTACAGCAGCTTCACCATTATCTACCACATCACAATACAGATTCATTTTGTTAAGAATCTTTTTAGTAATCATTTGGTTGATTTTGTTGTCTTCTACAACTAGAATTTTAACATTAGTCAGGTCTAGATTTTCCATTTTACTTACTTTTTTAACTTCTTCTACTTTAGGTTTGTCGGCTTCTTTATCATATTCTAAAGGCAATTCAAAAAAGAAGGTAGAGCCTTTTCCAAGCTCACTCTTTAAGTAAATTTTACCTTTCAGAATTTGAATTAATCCTTTTACAATCGATAAACCAAGACCAGTACCTCCGTACTTTCTGTTGATTTGAACAGAACCTTGTGAGAAACTATCAAACATTTGGTCTTGTTTTTCTTTTGTAATTCCAATGCCATTATCTTTAATTTCAAAGCGAAGTTTGTACATATTGTCTTTTACGTCAATTTTGTACGCTTTCACCCAGATGTCTCCATCTTTTGTGAATTTAATAGCATTGCCAAGTAGGTTAATTAAGATCTGGGAAATCTTTAATTGGTCACCAATAAATGTTTCTGGTAAACCGTCTTCATAGTCAAAATGTAATTTGGTGTCTTGATCATTAGCAGAATTGCTAAGGGCAGACATAACGTTTTCTATTTTGTTTTTTAGGTTGAAATGTTCTGGATCTAATTCAACTTTATTAGCTTCAATTTTATTAATTTGAAGAATATCGTTGATAAAGGTGAGTAGGTAATCACCTGAAAATTTTAGAGATTTTAAATGTGGAATTTGATGGTCTTTCGGATCTTCATCTAACAACATATTTGTAAGTCCTGTTACAGCATATAAAGGAGTGCGTAATTCGTGTGTTACTGTCGATAAGAAATTGGCTTTTGTTTTAGAGGCAAGTTCTGCCTTTTCTTTTGCCACAATAAGTTCATCATTCTTTTTGTGAAGCATTGTATTGGTGTTCAGCCTAATATTGTTGTTTTTATATAACGACAAGGTTAATAAGGACAAAATGGTAATTAATGCAATACTTAAAATAGTTGTAATTCTGGTAAAAGCACTTTCTGCGCTTACTTCATCAATTTGCGCTTTTAATTGCGCATTTTCAGCATCTTTATAATTGCTAATGTATTTTCCTGATAATCCGGCTGGTAAATTTTCGCGTTTGACATTTAATATGGAATCGGATAACTGAATATGTTGTTTAATATAACTGTACGAACTTTGGTAATCCCCTCTCTTTTCATGAATATCACTAATGGTTAAAAATGCTTCATTTACATTTTCTAAAAGATTATGTGATTTGGCTATAGACAGCCCTTCTTCGGTTTGTGATAAGGCTAAATCTAAATTATCTAAGGCACTAAATACTTTTCCACTCTGAATTAAAGCACTACTTAAACGGCGTTTTTGGTCGTATTTTTTTGCTATGAGTATTGTTTTTTCAAGCTTAAGCCTGGCGTCTTCAAATCGATTTTGTGCAATGAGTACTTTGGCTTCATTTAGGGTGACTTCAGAAATGTATTCCTTTAAATCTTCTTGTTCAAACAGGTTTTTTGCTGAATTAAAGTATTCTAAAGCATTTTTGTATTCTTCTTTAGTGCTGTGAATAACACCCTTTATATTGTAGGTAATAGCAAGGTTGGCGTAATCATTGTTTTTACGTTGAATTTGAATAGCCTTACCAAGTGAAATATTGGCTTGGTTCTGTTGACCAACTAAAAACTGTACTTTGGCAATTTTAGTATGAATTTTACCTTGATTGGTTTTGTCTTCAATTTTATTAGCAATAATTAAGGCTTTGTCTAAATTATCTTTGGCATTGTAGTATTTGCCGCGATCATTATCTAATGAGGCTTGCTGCAAATGTTCTTTTAATCGCAATGCTAGCATATCTTTATCTTCAACGCTATTTTGCTGCGCGAAAATAAGACTACAAAAACATGCTAAAAAAACAAATATGTAATATTTGATCTGGGACATTCAGCTCACTTTAATTTGAGCAAATATAATTATTTATTCGACAAAAGTCACTATTTGTCCGATAAATTGCAAATTAAATCTAAAATTCTTGAACTGTAGCCTGTTTCATTATCGTACCATCCTACTATTTTTACCATGTTTCCGATAACGGAAGTCATTTGAGAATCAAAGATGCATGAGTGCGGATTACCAACAATATCGATAGATACAATTGGGTCTTCTGTATATTCGAGAATGCCTTTTAAATGATTTTTGGCTGCATGTTGAAAAATTTCGTTGACTTTTTCTATCGTCGTTGGCTTTTCAACATTAATGGTAATATCTGTTAAAGAACCATTAGCAACGGGAACTCTAATGCCACAGCCTCCAATAACATCAGCTAAGTCTGGGAAAATTTTTGTCAGCGCTTTTGCAGCTCCAGTGGTGGTTGGCACAATAGATTGCCCAGCAGCTCTTGCGCGTCTTAAGTCTCTATGAGGCTGATCGTGTAAACTTTGATCTGTAGTATAAGAATGAATGGTAGTAATATAAGCTTGTTTAATACCTAAGTGCTCTTTTATTAAAGCAATCATTGGTGCCGCATTATTTGTAGTACAAGAGGCATTAGAGATGATGGTTTCTGAACCATTTAAGGTGTTATCATTGACTCCTAAAACAATTGTTTTGATGTCGTCTTCTAATGCAGGCACTGATAAAACGACATGTTTTGCACCATTAGTGATGTGGTGTTGAAGTTGTGATGTGGTTTTGAATTTTCCTGTAGATTCTACAACAAAATCAGGTTGAACCTGCGACCAATCTATACTTTTGGGATGCGATTCTCTATATAAAGGAATCGATTTGTCATTTATAAAAATATGATTTTCATCGAAAGATATAGTTTCATTCAAAACACCATGAATACTATCATATTTAAGCAAATGGCTTAACGTTCTGGCATCTGCCAAATCATTAATGGCAACCACCTTAATTTCAGGATGCGCTAATGCTAATCTAAAAACACGTCGACCAATTCTGCCAAAGCCATTAATGGCCACTTTAATCATTAATTAATATGTTTTTGTGCCTTATATGAAGATCTTACTAAGGCGCTACTTTCTACGTGTCTAAATCCTAAATCTAAACCAATCGCTTTATATTCATCAAATTGATCTGGATTTATAAATTGCTTTACTGGTAAATGTTTTTTACTAGGTTGAAGGTATTGTCCGATCGTAACCACATCCACATCATTTGCTCTAAGATCATGCAACGTTTCAATAACTTCTTCTCGTTTTTCACCTAGACCGAGCATAATGCCAGATTTGGTTCTGCGTTGTCCTTGTGCTTTTAAGTATTTTAAAACACCCATACTTCTGTCGTATTGCGCTTGTATTCTCACTTCGCGAGTAAGTCGTCTGACCGTTTCAATATTATGTGAAACCACTTCTGGTGCCACATCAATAATACGATCGATATGTTTTTCTAAACCTTGAAAATCTGGAATCAATGTTTCTAGTGTGGTTTCAGGATTCATGCGTCGTACTGCTTTTACAGTTTCGGACCACATAATGCTTCCCATATCTTTAAGATCATCACGATCTACACTGGTTAAAACAGCATGTTTAATTTGCATTAATTTTATAGAACGTGCTACTTTTTCTGGCTCGTCCCAATCTACTGTTTCTGGTCGTCCTGTTTTTACACCGCAAAAGCCACAAGAACGCGTGCAGACGTTTCCTAAAATCATAAAAGTTGCTGTGCCTTCTCCCCAACATTCACCCATATTTGGGCAACTACCAGAGGTACAAATGGTATTTAGTTTGTACTTATCTACTAAGGTTCTTAATTCAGTATATTTTTTTCCAGTAGGTAATTTTACGCGTAACCATTTCGGCTTGCGCTCTGGTAATACATTTGAAGCAACAGTTGTTTCCATGCGTTTTTCGTTTTCAGAATACAAAGATACGAAGTAAAAATTTAAAATTACTCAAAGTAAAGCGAGATACCAGATGCTAAACCCGATTAAAAAAACAATGCCACACCATGATAAAACATGAAGTTTTAAACTCGGTCTCCAAGCTTTAGGAGTGTGCTTGCTCGTAATTAATCTGTAATTAATAATAGCATAAAACGGAGCTGTAATAAACGATAGTATTGTAGCGATTTTAATGAGGAAGCCCATTTCTGAAGCAAAAGCGAAAAAAATAATTAAGGTGCCAAAGGTGAGTATGAGAATCCATAGTAAATAGCCCTTGTTATACGTTTTATTTGTAAGTGTGTCTAAACTTTTAGACATGGCTCGTGGAGACGCATCTAACGTGGTTATTGTTGTGCTAAACATGGTTGTTAAGGCTGCAATACCTATGAGAACATAAGCCCAATTGCCAAGACTTTTAGTGTAAAGATCTATTAATTGGTTCGAAAATACAGACGCTTTATTACTAAACGTTTCGCCTGTGTTGTACATTACAAAATAGCCTAAGCACAAAAAAGCAATACCTAGAACTATCGCTCCTGCATAGCCAATATTAAAATCTAGTAAAGCGGCTTTGGGTGTAAATGTGTTTTCGTCTTTCTTTTTTTCTATTGCCCAAATAGAGTGCCAAACCGAAATATCTAATGGTGCAGGCATCCATCCCATAAAGGCAATTAAAAATGTAATTTCAGTAGCATTTTCTGGTAAAATTTGAGTAAAAGAAACAGGTTGGGTATAAGAGTCAAAAGCAAAGCAAACCGCTACAAGTGTGCTTATGGTTAATGTTATAATAATAATTTTAATCAGCTTATCTAAAGTGCTGTATTTCCCTAGAAAGAGAATCAGTAAACAAATACCAAGGATAATAACAGTCCAGATTTCTACGCTTGTAATCGTGTTAAAACCAAAATTTAAAACACTAATATCACCAAAAAGAGAATGTGCTAAGCCTGCTGTTACGATAGTGACGGCAGCTTGAATGGTAAACATAGTTCCTAAACTTAGAACAAAATAGGTCGCCAAAACGCCTTTGCCTAATTTATGGTAGCCTTCTATTAAACTTTCTCCTGTAGCAGAAGCATATCTTGGTCCAAATTGAAAAAAAGGATATTTAAAAAGGTTCACTAATAGTAAAGCCCAAAGTAAACCTAAGCCAAAATCAGCACCAGCTCTTGTAGATTGCACCAAGTGCGAGACACCAATTGCTGCTCCTGCAAATAATAAACCTGGTCCGAGTTTTTTAAAGGATAAAAGCATTATGTTTTAGTAATAATAGCAGCCAATAATTTTTTTGCTCTCAGTAGTTTTACTTTCACATTATTTATAGGCTCTTTTAATTCTAATGAGATTTCTTTATAGCTTAATTCCTGAAAATACCTCAAATTAATCACTTCTTGGTAATGCGGTTTTAACTTTTTAATATCTCTAAGAAGTTTTGCTAAATTTTGCTCGGTAATAATTTTATCTTCAGGTGTAGGCGAATCATCTATAATCTGAAAGTAGTGCTCGTCGTTGTCTTTGGAAGTATTTCGTATTGAATTTTTTTGTTTTCGGATTAAATCAATATGGATATTCTTAGAAATGGTAATCAACCACGTTTTAAATTTATAGTCTTCTTTATAAGTGTTGATCTTATCAAAAGCCTTAGAAAACGTCTGAATGGTAATGTCCTCAGCATCGTTCTCATTTAGAGTGCGTTTTAATTGAAATGCGTAGACATCGTTCCAATACGCATCAAGAAGAAAGTTGAAGGCTATTTGATTATTTTCTTTGGCTTTACTTATCGCGTCTTTTATTTCCAATGTTTTGGTTTAGAGATCAGATTAGCAATAAAGATACTTAATTGTGTAGTAATTAAAAATAATTCTAAAATTGGAGCGAGAATAATAAGATCTGTTTCGTTTAATTTTTTGGCTGTAAATGCCAAACATAACCATTGAATTACAAAACGTAACCCAATTAATGCAGATAGCAATTGCCAATTAAAACTGAATACAAAAAGTAAAATTCCTAAAATCCAGAATAATAGTTGCGAGCTGTAAAATAGACCTAATAATAATTTATGTTTCCATTTGTATAGCGATGCGGTGCTGATATGTCTTCTTTTCTGAAGCATCCAAGCTTTTAATGATGTTTTAGGTTCTGAAATCGTAAAACTATCTGTTGTAAAACTCAATGCCGTATTTGAAGAATTCGCGACTTCATTTATAAATAAATCATCGTCTCCAGATTTAATAGACATGTGGTTGTTAAACCCACGATTATTAAAAAATAAATCTTTTCTGTAAGCCATATTCCGACCAACTCCCATGTAAGGTAATCCCATATTTGCATAAGAAAAATATTGCAATGCAGTCATCACAGTTTCAAAACGAATCAGTTTGTTTAAAAATGAAAATCTCTTTTTAGAATAAGCACCATAACCTAAGACAATTGATTTTTCATTAGAAAAATAACTACTCATTTTTGCCAACCATTGGTTAGAATTTGGCACACAATCAGCATCTGTAAAAACTAAAAAGTTATGTTTAGATGCTTTGATACCTAGAGTTAAGGCATATTTTTTATTGCCCCAAAAAGCTTCACTTTCTTTAACATCGACGATTTTAATGTTTTCGTTCTTTGCTGCAAAAGTTTCCATAACCTCTAATGTAGCATCAAACGAGCTGTCGTTTACTAAAACAATTTCGAAATTTGAATACGCTTGTTCTAAGAATAGCGGAATATTTTTCTTTAGATTTTCGGCTTCATTTTTAGCACAAATAATTAGAGAAATAGGAATGTGTTTTTTAGATTTTGATGCGGCACGCTTTACACCAAAAGCGAATAAAAAACTTAAGTAGTATATAATTTGAATACCAACAACGGCAATAAATGCATAAAATAGTACTAAGAGTGGCGTCATGAAGACTTAAGAATGTTGAGGTTCGCTACAGTCTTTGTATTCTTCAGGTGATTTACCGCAAAAACCACAAGACTCACCTTCTTTATTGAGCATAGGGTTTTGACTTGCACATGTACCTGCAAATTTACCATCTTTTTTAGCCCAAATTTTTATGGTAATGCCTGCTACTGCTAGTGCTAATAATCCTAATGTTAATAATACTAATTTCATCTCTTGAATTTATTATTTTTTAATGTTACAGCACAACACCATTGATAATCAAATTTTTACATATTTTGAATTTCAATCTCTAATATGTCATTTAAAACTGTAACTTTAATGCAAAGATAAGCTTTTACATTTATTTTCTGCCCAATTCTAATGTGACTTAACTCCTTATTGGTGTGTCGTATAACTATTAATTATATTATTAACTAACTATTTTAATTATGAAAAAACTATTAGCAGAATTTATTGGTACTTTTTGGTTAGTACTAGGTGGTTGTGGAAGTGCAGTATTAGCTGCAGGTGTCGCAGATGTTGGGATTGGACTTGTAGGAGTCTCTCTAGCATTTGGTCTTACTGTTTTAACTGGTGCTTATGCCTTGGGCCATATTTCAGGTGGTCATTTTAATCCAGCAGTTTCGATTGGATTGTTTTTTGGAGGCAGATTTGAAGGTAAGGAGTTGTTAGGTTATATTGTTGCCCAAGTATTGGGTGGAGCAGCTGGTGCAGGTATTTTGTATTTAATTGTAAGCAGTTCGGCTGATTTTACTGGCTTTGCTGGTGCAGATGGAACAGTTGGAGCAGGTGCGTTTGCAAGTAATTTTTACGATGCAAATGTTTATGGTGTGAACTTTGGAATGGTAGGTGCACTCGTTACCGAAATTGTAATGACATTTATGTTCTTAATTGTGATTTTGGGTGCAACACATAAGAATGCAGCGCCAGGTTTTGGTGGTATGGCAATTGGTTTGGCTTTAACGCTAATTCACCTTATTAGTATTCCAGTTACAAACACTTCTGTTAATCCTGCTAGAAGTACTGCAACGGCAATATTTGCAGGTGCAGATGCGATGGGTCAATTATGGTTGTTTTGGGTAGCTCCAATAGTTGGTGCTATTTTAGCAGGTATTGTTTATAAATTTATGGCTCCAAATAGAGATTAAATTTTTAAAAATTAAGAATGAAAAAAGCCTGAACAATTATTTATTGTTCAGGCTTTTTATGTTTCTCTTTTGATTTTATTTATCTTTTAAAGAAATTTCAGCAACTTCAGTATCATTTTCGTTGGTCGTATCTCCTTTTGTACCAATCTTAATACTTAGTGCGAGTGCATCTTCCATGTAAGGAATTTGTTTTAGCTTACGATCAGATTCATCTAAAATACCCAAGTTAACCATACGATCTTGCAACTCAGCCCAAATTTGGTATTGTTGCTCTTCTGGCAATTGTGGTAATGTAATCACATCAATCATAGACGTTTTTTCAACAGAGTTAATATAAGCTACTGTTTTTAAATCTTTTGCACGTTCGTTACCATTAATTACATATTTTCTAGAATCAGGATTGTTAAGTTTTAACAATTCTCTAGATAAGGCATCGAGTTTAGCGTTGTTACTTTCAATATCGCTACGGAGATCAAAAATTTCTTCTACAACAACATTATTCTCACTATTTAACTCTAAGTTCTTTTGATAAAGCATAAATGTGGTAGCTGCTAGTAAAACGGCTGCAGCACTTGCAGCAATACTGTACCAAGGAGTCGTTTTTTTATGTTGTACCATCTCAATCACTTTAGCATTAGCATCACTAGGCGTTTTTAGTGATTCTAAAATATCTTCGAGCATATGGTCAGGTGTAGTAACAGCTCCTGCTTTCGCTATAATTTCTAAATTATCTTGAAGTTGATCAAAAGCCTCAGCCGCTTCCGGATAATTTGAAATAAAATGTTCCACTTCATTAGATTCCTCTAAAGAAGTCTCTCCAACCAAATACTTATTCAGTAGGTTAGAGCTTAAAAAGTCTTGTAGTTTTTTTTCCATGATCAAATAATTTATGGATTGTAAACTTTTTTAAGTTCGCGTAATCCTATTTTTAATCTAGATTTAATAGTACCAAGCGGAATTTCTAATTCGTCACTGGCTTCTTGTTGTGTCATGCCCTGAAAAAACAAAGCATCTAACACAATTTGATATTTTTCTTCTAGTCTCCCAACATGTTCTTTAATGTCCATGACATCTTGATTAAAGTTCGTTGTTGGCAGAATATATACGTTAGAAGTTTCAATTTGGACTTCTTTATGAAAACGATTATTAAAACTTCTGAGTTTATCAATGGCTGTATTTCTAGCAATACGAAATAACCAGGTGAAGAGTTTCGCCTTAGAAGCATCGTATTTAGAAGCGTTTTTCCAAACTTTTATAAAGGTTTCTTGTAATGCATCTTGTGCAATTTCTTCGTTAACCGTAATTTTTAAAATGACACCGTAAAGACTGTTTGAGTAGTTTTCGTAAAGTAGATTTAGAGCACGTTTGTCTCCTTTTTTAAGAAACGCAATAATTTTTTGCTCTGTAGGTGTTATACTCAAAATGTTAAAATATTGATTTTAAGGGTTTTAAAACATCCAAAATTCATTTGGAAACGTAAATATAATTAAATACACCTTACAGAGGTGCTCACCATATATTTTTAGAATAATTTTTCCCTCAAGTAATTGATTAATAGCTTTTTCAAACAAAATTATTCTAACAGGCAAAAGTCGCAATTTATATTGTGACTTTTGTTTTATATAATATTGACTTCCGTTTCAATACTTATATTAAAGAGGCGTTTTACTGTGGTTTGAATTAATTGTGCTAGTTCTAAAATTTGTTTGCCAGTAGCATCACCATAATTCACTAAAACCAAAGCTTGTTTATGGTGTACTCCATAATCTTTAAAGCGTTTGCCTTTAAAACCAGCTTTTTCAATAAGCCAACCAGCAGGTACTTTTACCAATGCTTCTGAAATTTTATAAGAAGGTACATCTGGAAAATTTTGTTCTAATTTGTGAAAACCTTCAATAGAAATTACAGGGTTTTTAAAAAAACTACCACTATTACCAATCTCTTTTGGATCTGGTAATTTACTTTGTCTTATGGCTATTACAGCGTTAGAAACATCTTTGATTGTTGGGGTCTCAATACCACGATCTGCCAATTCATTTTTAATAACACCATAGTCGGTGTGTAATGTATGGTTGACTTTCGTTAGCTCTAGATAAACACTAGTAATAATATACTGATCTCTTAAATCTTGCTTAAATACAGATTCTCTATAGCCAAAATTACAATCTGTTTTAGAGAATAGTCTTAAAGATTGGTTTTTAATATGAATCGCCTCACAACGCACAAAGGTATCTTTGAGTTCAACACCATAAGCACCAATATTTTGAATAGGAGCCGTGCCAATATTTCCTGGAATTAGTGATAAATTTTCAATACCACCATAATTGTGTTGTAAGCACCACAGTACAAAATCGTGCCAGTTCTCACCAGCCATGGCTTTTACAATAACAGTGTGTTCTGTTTCACTAACAATATCAATACCTTTTAGATTAATATGAAGTACTAACGCTTCAATATCTTTTGTCAAAAGCATATTACTTCCTCCTCCTAAAATAAATAGAGGACGAGATGGACGTGTTTTTAAAACGTTTTGGAGCGTTTCAACAGACGTGATATTGCAAAACGATGCTGCTTTGGCATCAATTCCAAAAGTATTAAATGATTTTAATGAAACATTAGTCGCTGTGGTCATTAATCTTTATAAACTTTAAGTGCTTCTGCTAAAATTTTGACTGAGGTTTTTAAACTTTCTTCGTTTAATACATATGCAATACGAATTTGATTCAAACCAACACCAGGTGTAGAGTAGAAGCCGGCTGCTGGAGCTACCATAACGGTATTGTTATTGTAATCAAAAGATTCTAAAAGCCATTTTGCAAAATTATCTGTGTTTTTTACAGGTAATTCGGCAATACAATAAAAGGCACCATTCGGTTTTGCAACTTTCACACCCTCAATTTTTTCTAATTCTGTTATGAGTGTGTTTCTGCGTTTTACGTATTCGTCTTTAACATCATCAAAATAACGCTGTGGAGTATCTAAAGCAGCCTCACTCGCAATTTGCGCTAAGGTTGGTGGACTTAATCGCGCTTGTGCAAATTTTAATGCGGTTGTAATAACAGCTTTGTTTTTTGAAACTAAATAGCCGATTCGTGCTCCACACATGCTGTAACGTTTAGAAACTGAATCAATAATAATGGCATGGTCTTCTAATCCAGCTTCCTGTAAAATAGAATAATGCTCAACTCCGTCATACACAAATTCTCTGTAAACTTCGTCGGCAATTAAAAAGAGATCGTGCTTTTTTACAATAGCAGCGAGCTTTTTTATTTCTTCTTTAGAATATAAATAACCTGTAGGATTCCCTGGATTACAAATTAAAATGGCTTTGGTTTTTGGTGTAATAAGTTTTTCAAACGCTTCAATTGGTGGTAGTGCGAAGTTATCTTCAATTTTAGAAATTACAGGAATAACATTCACACCAGAAGCCGTTGAAAATCCATTATAGTTGGCATAAAAAGGTTCTGGAATGATAATCTCATCTCCTTCGTCCATAATACTCCCAAAAGCAAATAAAAGCGCTTCACTTCCTCCTGTAGTTACAATGATATCGTTGTGTGTAACATCAATAGAATGCTTTTTATAGTATCCAGCGATTTTTGTTCTGTAACTTTCAGAGCCTTCAGATCTGCTGTAAGCTAAGGTTTCGAGATTGCTGTTTTTTATCGCATCAAGTGCTACTTGAGGTGTTTTTATATCTGGCTGACCTATGTTAAGGTAGAAAATATGTTTCCCTTGTTTTTGTGCTTCTTCAGCAAAAGGCACCAATTTTCTAATTGGTGATTCTGGCATGTGGATGCCTTTATTTGATATTGTTGGCATTAGATCTGTTTTTAAAGTGCTAAGTTCTGAAATTTCTTAAAGCTAATGTGAAAAAAAAGCATAAAAAAAATGAGCTTTCTGTTAAGAAAACTCATTCATTTTATGAGATGCAAGATTTGTTATTGCTCAATCATGCTTTTTTCTTTCTTTTCTAAAACACTTGTTTTACTAGAATCGACAACTAAACCTTTAATTTTTAAGGCTACTGTTGGTGTGTCAGCATTAGAAAATACAGTAATTGTTTTTCTTATTGGGTTGACGCGTTTTGTATCGTATTTTACTTCAATTTCACCTGTTTCACCTGGCATAATTGGGCCTTTTGGTTTTTTAGGAACTGTACAACCACAAGTTGACTTTACGTTAGAAATTACTAATGGAGCATTTCCTGTGTTGGTAAATTCAAAAACACGCACTCCGTCAGCACCTTTCTCAATAGTACCATAATCGATTACATCCGTTTTAAACTCGATTTTTGCTACTTTTTCCTGAGCAAAAGCACCAAGACTCATTAGTCCTACAAATAAAACTGCTATTAAATTTTTCATCATTTTAATTTTAAAATTGATTATTCAAACTTAGTTACTTTTTCCTTTCAAACAAAATTTATTAGATGTAATACACTCCATTTAACAGAATTTATGGCTTTTCAACCTATATTCTTACATTAATATGATTTCAAAAAAGGAAATATAAGTACTTTTGTCAGTCTTATTACAAAAACGATACCAAACATGGAGATTCCTTCTAAATATAACGCATTGTCAGTAGAAAGTAAGTGGTACGACTACTGGATGCAGCATAATTACTTTCATTCTACACCAGATGAAAGAGAACCTTATACGATTGTTATTCCTCCACCAAACGTGACAGGAATTTTGCACATGGGACACATGTTAAACAATACCATTCAAGATGTGCTGATTCGTCGTGCGAGATTATTGGGTAAAAATGCGTGTTGGGTACCTGGTACAGATCATGCATCGATTGCTACAGAAGCCAAGGTTGTTGCCAAATTGAAAGCACAAGGCATTGATAAAAATGATTTAACACGAGACGAATTCTTAAAACATGCTTGGGAATGGACTGAAGAATATGGTGGTGTTATTTTAGAACAATTAAAAAAATTAGGTTGTTCTTGTGATTGGGATCGTACTAAGTTTACGATGGATGACGACATGTCTGAAGCTGTAATTAAGGTCTTCGTAGATTTACATAATAAAGGACTTATCTATAGAGGTTTCCGCATGGTGAATTGGGATCCAGAGGCGCAAACCACATTATCCGATGAAGAAGTGATTCATGTTGAAAAACAAGGGCTTCTTTATTATTTAGAATACAAAGTTGAAGGCAGCGATGAGAAATTAACGATTGCGACGACAAGACCAGAAACTATTTTTGGTGATACGGCCATTTGTATCAATCCGAATGACGAACGTTTTTCTCATTTAAAAGGAAAGAAAGCGATTGTGCCAATTTGCGGACGCGTCATTCCTATTATCGAAGATGAATACGTGGATATTGAATTCGGAACAGGATGTCTTAAAGTAACACCTGCTCACGATGAAAATGACAAAGTCTTAGGCGATAAGCATAATTTAGAAGTAGTTGATATTTTTAATGCTGATGCCAGTTTGAATAGCTTCGGAATGCATTACGAAGGTCAAGATCGTTTTGTGGTTAGAAAAGCTGTGACTAAAGAATTAGAAGCCGCTGGCATTTTAGTGAAAACTGAAAGTCATATTAATAAGGTAGGCACTTCTGAAAGAACTAAAGCCGTAATTGAACCAAGATTAAGCGACCAATGGTTTCTCAAAATGGAAGATTTAGCAAAACCTGCTATTGATGCGGTTCTAAAAACAGGAGAGGTAAAGCTCTTTCCGAAGAAATTTGAAAATACCTATCGTCATTGGATGGAGAATATTCGCGATTGGAATATCTCACGTCAGTTACTTTGGGGACAACAGATTCCGGCATACTTCTATGGCGATGGTAAAGAAGATTTTGTAGTTGCAGAATCCATTGAAAAAGCAGTTGAGCTCGCAAGAGTAAAGACTTCCAACTCCGAGCTTCAAGCGTCAAACCTAAAACAAGATACGGACGCACTAGATACTTGGTTCTCATCATGGTTGTGGCCAATGAGCGTGTTCGATGGTATCCGAAATCCCGAAAACGAGGAAATAAAATACTATTACCCAACAAACGATTTAGTGACTGGTCCAGATATTTTATTCTTTTGGGTAGCACGTATGATTGTTGCTGGCTACGAATACAAAGATGAACGACCGTTTGAAAATGTATATTTAACAGGTCTGGTTAGAGATAAGCAACGACGAAAAATGTCGAAGTCTTTAGGTAATTCGCCAGATGCCTTAAAGTTAATCGAAGATTATGGAGCTGATGGAGTTAGAGTAGGTCTTTTATTAAGTTCAGCGGCAGGAAACGATTTAATGTTTGATGAAGACCTTTGCCAGCAAGGCAAACAATTCGCCAATAAAATATGGAATGCCTTTAGATTAGTGCAAGGTTGGGAAGAAGCTAAAACAATTCCTCAACCAGAATCTAGTGAAATAGCGTTGGAGTGGTTCGAATCTAAATTTCAGAAAACCCTTTTAGAAATTGAAGATCATTTTAGCAAATACAGATTAAGTGATGCTTTAATGTCCACTTACAAATTGATTTGGGATGATTTTGCATCGTGGTTGTTAGAAATTATAAAACCAGCTTACCAACAACCTATTGATGCGAAGACTTTAGCAAGTGTCAATGCCATATTTGAAGATATTCTGAAGATATTACATCCATTTATGCCATTCTTAACTGAAGAAATTTGGCATTATATAAAGGAGCGTTCGCCAAAAGAAGCATTAATCATTTCAAAATGGCCAGAAGCAAAATCAATCAATGACACTTTGATTTCAGAGTTTGAATTTGCATCAGAAGTCATCACAGGCATCAGAAACATCAGAAAACAAAAGAACATTGCCTTTAAAGATGCGATTGGCTTCTCAGTAGTTAATAACGAAAAGGTGAATCCTACTTTTGATGCGGTTATTTCAAAATTAGGAAATCTTGAAACTTTCAATTATGTCACAGACACTGTTGAAGGTGCTTTAACGTATCGTGTAAAATCGAATGAGTACTTTATTCCTATGGAAGGCAGCATTGATGTAGAAGCAGAAATTGAAAAGCTTAAGGAAGAATTGAAATATACGGAAGGCTTTTTGAAATCGGTTCAAAAGAAATTATCGAATGAACGATTTGTGGCTGGTGCACCAGAACAGGTAGTTGCTGCTGAAAAGAATAAAGAAGCGGATGCTTTGGCTAAAATTGAAACTATAAAAGCGAGTTTATCTAGTTTGAAGTAGATGTCACATAAAACCCAACGAAAAAGACCAGTTTATCTGGTCTTTTTTTTGTTTTATAAATTTTGTTTATGATTACGATTAAAAACATAAATAAAACAATACTAAAAAACCGTTGCATCTTTGCGCAACTTTAAAAACTTAATTTTATGACTAAAATAACAGTTGCAAAGGGTGACGGTATCGGCCCAGAAATTATGGATGCCACCTTAAGTATTTTATTAGCGGCAGGTGCAAAATTAGATATTGATGAAATTGATGTTGGTGAAAAAGTATATTTAGCAGGAAATACGGCAGGTATATCTAACGACGCTTGGGAGACGATAAGAAAGAATAAAATATTTTTGAAGGCTCCAATTACCACACCTCAAGGTGGTGGTTATAAAAGTTTAAATGTAACGACGCGAAAAACTTTAGGTCTTTTTGCAAATGTAAGACCATGTAAAAGTTTACATCCTTTTATTGCTACAAAGCACCCAAAAATGGATGTTGTTATTGTAAGAGAGAATGAAGAAGATTTATACGCAGGTATTGAGCATCAACAAACTGATGAGGTAGTACAATGTTTAAAGTTAATCAGCCGTCCTGGTTGTGAAAAAATTGTAACCTACGCTTTTGAATACGCTAAAAAATATGGACGTAAAAAAGTAACCTGTTTCACAAAAGATAATATTATGAAGCAAACAGACGGTTTGTTTCACAAGGTGTTTGATGAAATCGCATTAAAGTATCCTGAGATAGAAAACGAGCACTGGATTATTGATATAGGTGCTGCTAAATTAGCAGATACACCAGAAGCCTTTGATGTTATTGTAATGCCAAATTTATATGGTGATGTCCTCTCTGATATTGCTGCTCAAATTACAGGTTCGGTTGGTTTAGCAGGTTCTGCAAATATTGGTCACGATCATGCGATGTTTGAAGCCATTCACGGTTCAGCACCAAGAAGAGCAGGTCAAAACTTAGCAAATCCATCTGGTCTTTTACAAGGAGCTATTTTAATGTTGAAGCATATTGGACAACCTGATGTCGCTGAGAAAGTTCAGAATGCATGGCTTAAGACCATGGAAGATGGTATCCATACTTACGATATTTATAAAGAAGGTGTAAGTACACAAAAAGTAGGGACTAAAGAATTTGCTGAAGCGGTTGTTGCTAATTTAGGCGAAGAGCCACAAACGTTACCTAAGGTAAACTTTAAAAATGCTGGTATTATTGAAATACCAAAACATGTAAGAAAACCAAGAGCCGAAAAAGTGCTTGTAGGTGTTGATGTATTTGTAGATTGGGAAGGAACAGACCCTAATATTATTGGCGAAAAATTAGAGCACATGAATACAGATGTGCTTAACCTTACCATGATTACTAACAGAGGTGTAAAAGTTTGGCCAAAAGGTTATGAAGAGACGTTTTGTACGGATCACTGGAGATGCCGTTTTAGCACTGTAGAAGGAAAACAGCCTTCTAAAAGTGATATTATTGCAGTATTAAATAAAGCTGTAGACAACGGTATTGATACTATTAAAACCGAAAACTTATATACATTTGATGGCGTAAGAGGTTACTCTTTAGGTCAAGGTCAGTAAGTTTAATACAGTAAAAATAAATAGTGGTATTATTTTTAAGTTCAAATAACACTAGAAACTATAAAAGGCTGTTCTCTAACGAGAATGGTCTTCTTTTAGTAGTAGCAGCAATTTTATCAGTTAACTACAAATAAGTTTATCATTTAATGTCTAAAAGCGAAAGTAGTCTTTCTTCTTTTTTACCACTCATTAATTTTATTGCTATCCAACTTCACAAAAATAAATAGCAAAATCGTAAAGCCCCAAAGTCCTGAGCCTCCATAACTAAAAAAGGGGAGTGGAATACCAACCGTTGGAATCAAGCCCATCACCATACCAACATTAATAGTGAAATGTATAAATAGGATAGAAGCCACTCCATAACCATAAACCCTACTAAATTGTGATTTTTGTCCTTCGGCCAAATAAAGAATCCTAATAATAAGAAGAACAAATATCACGACGACAAAGCTGGTGCCTAAAAATCCCCATTCTTCACCAACGGTACTAAAAATATAATCGGTATGTTGTTCTGGTACAAATTTCCCTGTGGTTCTTGTGCCTTGTAAAAACCCTTTTCCTGTAACACCTCCAGAACTGATAGCTTGCTCAGATTGAATGAGATTGTAGGCTTCGGCTTTTTTCATGCGCTCTAATTTCGTAGGGTCTTTTTCAAGACGCAACCAAAGGCTAATTCTATTTTGTTGATGGATTTTTAAACCATGCTCATAAAACAATTTGACACCATAGGAAAATCCAACAGCAACAATAAGTACAACGATATATTGTAGTAGTGGTCCGCGTTTTTTCTTTCGAAGAAAATAAACACTTGTAATAACTAATGTGGTCACTACGGTAGTGATGAGGACTCCAAATTTAAGTCCTAAAACAGCTAGGATGATTAAGGATAGGGCAATAATTAAATAGACTTGTTGTAGTCCTTCGCGATAAAAAACAAAGAAAAAAGCCAAATACACTATGGTACTACCAGCATCATTTTGTAGTAGAATTAGCAAAGCTGGAATAAAAATAATGGCAGCCACTCTAATTTGATCTTTTATGGTTTCCATATTCGTTTCCAAATCACTAACGTATTTAGCTACTGCTAAGGCCGTTGCAAACTTGGCGAATTCACTTGGCTGAATCGTCATGCTGCCAATGCCATACCACGAGCGCGCACCATTAACATCTTTTCCGAAAATAAATAAGCCAACTAATGCCAGCATGCCAATTAAATAGATAATACTGGCAAAACGTTCATAAAATTTAGCTTCAATAGAAAGAATAAGTATGATTAATATAAATGAGAGTCCTACAAAAATAACATGCTTACCATAGAGTTGAGACGTATCAAAATAACTTGTGATCTCTCCAACATGAGACGCTGACAAAATATTAAGATAGCCAAATACTACTAAAAGTAAAAATAGGAGAATGGTAATCCAATCGAATTTAAAGCCTCTATGATTTTCTCTTAACATTAATCTTTGAGATTTTTGACTTTAAATTCTTCTCTAATGGCATAGTTATCTATCACTTGTAGTTTTGCTTCTCCATTAATTTTAAATGGCTCTCCAGAATATGGTTTTTTGTATTCGTCTTCTAAGCTGTGTGTTAAAATCCAGCGTTCTAAATCGGTTCGGGTAATTTCACCTTTAATGTGTTTTTCTATCATTAGGCTCGCCATTCGTCCTGCAAACCGACTTCCCCAATACCCATTCTCTACAAAAACAGCTATGGCAATCTTCGGATTGTCTTTTGGTGCAAAAGCGACAAAAATAGAGTGATCTGTTAATTGCGTTTTTACACTATCAATTTTTATAAAGTTTTCTGCAGTACCCGTTTTTCCGCAAATGTCAATACCTGGAACTTGTAAAGATTGTGCTGTTCCTCCCTTATTGTAAACATCAAACATTCCTTGTACAACAGGTTCAAAATGACGTTTATCTATGGTGGTGTATTTTGGTGTTGTATATTTTTTAGGAATAGGTTCACCTTCAATATTCTTTACAATGTGTGGAGTGTAATAATAGCCACGATTGCCAATAGCTGCAGCCATATTGGCCAACTGAATTGGAGTGGCTTCAACTTCTCCTTGCCCAATAGCGTTAGACACAATATAGGTTGAGCCCCATCGATTGTCTCCATAAGCTTTATCGTAATAATCACCATCTGGTATTCGTCCTGGTTGTCCCACAGATAAGTCATTATTTAAAAAATTACCCAAACCGAAACTTTTGGCATGATCCGCCCAAGTATTCATGCCTTTTCCAGCATCTTCATATTTATCGATGATACGACGGTATACATTTACAAAGTAAGCATTGCAAGATTGCGCAATTCCTAAATTCATATTTGCAGGACTCCTATGATGGTGGCATCCTGTTAATTTTCGGCTACCATAATAATAACCCATTCTGCATGTAAAGGTATCATCTGTATCAACCACACCTTCTTGTAAACCAATAAGTGCATTAATCACTTTAAATGGTGATCCTGGTGGATACTGTGCTTGCAAGCCTCTATCGAAAGTTGGTTTATTTATTTTATCGAGATATAAGCTTGAAAAATTATTATTACGTTCTCTACCGACTAATAAGTTAGGGTTATAACTTGGTCCAGTGACCATAGCTAAAATTTCTCCATTACTAGGATCGATAGCTACAATGCCACCACGTTTGTGTTTCATGAGTAACTCACCATAGGCTTGTAGTTCAGAATCTATAGTAATGGTAACATCTTTACCTGGCTGAGGTAAGGTGTCTAATTTTCCTTCTTTGTAAGGGCCTATATTTTTATTAAAACGATCTTTTTGAATAAATTTGATGCCTTTAACTCCACGTAAGGTTTCTTCGTAGGTTTTTTCAATACCTTGTTTACCAATAAGATCACCTAAGGTGTAGTAAGCATCATTTTCAATAATCTTACGATTCACTTCACCAAGATCACCAAGGACATTGGCACCAATGCTTGTTTGGTAAGACCGAAGCGATCGTTTCTGAATGTAAAAACCTTCAAACTTTCGCATTTTTTCTTGAAGCACTGCATAATCTTTTTTTGAAAGCTGTGGCACAAAGGGAGACGGTAGTCTTGGAGAATAGTTAGTGGCTCGTTTCAGTTTTTTATCGTAATCTTTTCTTGTTATTTTTAAAAGACTACAGAATTCTTCGATATCTAAGGAATCTAAATAGCCAACTTCTCTCGGAATTACCATCACATCATAAGACGGTTGGTTGGCGACTAAAAGTTTGCCGTTTCTATCATAAACATAACCGCGTTTTGGGTATTTAAATTCTTTTCTAATGGCCGTATCTTCAAAGATATTGTACGCAGAGCTGGTGTAAACTTGAAGGTAAAATAGACGCGCAATAAAAACAAGACCAACAAGAATAACAGTAGTTAGTAAAAGTAATTTTCTCATTTTTTGTTTCGGCTAAATAAAATTATAATCAATATACTCAGTAGTATAGTGAAAATACTAGAAAATAACGTCTTTTTTAAGATTAAAAGTATGTTAGAAATGTTAAAAATTTCTAGTGAAAACAATATAAGATGATGGATAACAGTACCAATTGAAATGTAAGCAATTAAACTGCCTATCTCGGTTGTGCTAAACTTTATACTATGGTGTTCATATAGCATACCGAAAGAACTTTTTAGAAGTATAGGCCTAGCATATGCTAAACTCACTGAAGCTGCTGCGTGTACTCCTCCAGAGTCTGAGAACAGATCGACTAACATGCCTAATAAAAAACTAATGAGTAAAAGCACTAAGCGTTCTTCTCGTATTGGAAATAGAAAAATAAATATAATGTAGATGTAAGGATTAATGTAGCCTAGAAAATCAATATGATTACATATAATCACCTGCAATAGAAGCAGTAAAACAAATCTTACGATATTTATACTAGAAATGCTATTCATTAGTGCTGTTTTCTAATGAATTAATTTCGGTACGGTCTAAATTTTCTAAAATATAAACAGTTCCAATATTAGTCATGTCGTTAAATAATTTCACCTGAATAGTGTACGTATTTCCACTAATATCTTCTTCAAAACTATCAATAACACCAATACCAATGCCTTCAGGGAATATGGACGATTGTCCACCAGTTTCAATAGTGTCACCTACTTTTACAGGTGCAAATTGAGAGACATCTTCGAGTTGTACATAAATTGGAGAGGTCCCATTCCACCTTAAGGAACCAATATGGTTGGTGGATTTTAATTTTGCGTTAATTCTACTTTTTATGTTTAAGATCGATTGCACTCGAGAGTAACCGTTAGATGTATTGTCAATAATACCAACAATACCATTAGAAGTCATTACACCAAAATCTTGCTTAATACTATCCGTGTTACCTTTGTTTAGTAGTAGGTAATTATTGGTTGCAGAATAACTGTTCTTATAAACATCTGCAAGCGTTACTTTATATTTTGTAACAAATGTGCTGTCAATAAATGAAGAATTTGCATTTGTTTCAATGTTGAACAGCTGTTCTCGTAAGTTTTTGTTTTCTTCGGATAATAATTCGTTTTCAGCTTTTAAATTGAAATACTGTTCTACAGAATTTACCGAACTATAAACACCACCTGTTAATCCATTGGCTGAATTTATAAATTTACTTCGGTGATACGAATGTGATTGAATGGCTAAAGTTAAGGCAACACTAAAAAGCAATAAAAACAACAGAAAGGTTTTGTTTTTGATAACAAAATTGAGAATTTGTTGCATTATCTAAACTTTATTTAATCAATATGCTTTTGAATTTAGATAAGTTTTTAAGAACAATCCCAGTACCTCTAACTACTGCTCTCAACGGATCTTCTGCAATATAAACAGGTAAATCTGTTTTTTGCGACAAACGTTTGTCGAGTCCTCTTAGCATAGAGCCACCACCTGCTAAATAAATACCAGTGTTGTAAATATCGGCTGCTAATTCTGGAGGTGTTTGCGATAAAGTTTCCATGACGGAATCTTCAATACGTAAAATAGATTTATCTAAAGCTTTAGCGATTTCACGGTATGAAATTTGAACTTGCTTCGGTTTACCTGTTAACAAATCACGTCCCTGAACGCTCATGTCTTCTGGTGGCAATTCTAAATCTTCCGTAGCTGCACCAATCTGAATTTTAATTTTCTCTGCAGTACGATCTCCAACATATAAGTTATGTTGTGTTCTCATGTAGTAGATAATGTCGTTTGTAAACACGTCACCAGCTACTTTTACAGATTTATCACAAACAATACCACCAAGAGCAATCACTGCAATTTCGGTAGTACCACCACCAATATCCACAATCATGTTTCCTTTTGGTTGCATAATATCAATACCAATACCAATAGCAGCAGCCATTGGCTCATGTATTAAATAAACTTCTTTTCCGTTAACACGCTCACAAGATTCTTTTACCGCTCGCATTTCTACTTCGGTTATACCAGAAGGAATACAAACAACCATGCGTAATGCAGGATTGAAAAACTTTTTCTTTAACGCAGGTATGTTTTTAATAAACATACTAATCATCTGCTCAGACGCATCAAAATCTGCAATAACTCCATCTTTTAGAGGACGAATGGTTTTGATGTTTTCGTGCGTTTTTCCTTGCATCATGTTGGCTTCTTTGCCAACTGCTATAATTTTTCCGCTAATGCGGTCTCGTGCTACTATCGATGGATTATCAACAACGACTTTGTCATTGTGTATGATCAGTGTATTTGCAGTTCCTAAATCTATGGCTATTTCTTCTGTAAGGAAATCAAAAAATCCCATGTGCTATTATTAATTATTTGGGTTATTCGTGTCTAGTTTAATAGACGATATGTAAAAGTAATTAATTATACGATATTTATGTGATAATAGACGTTTATTACATGATTATTTCTGTTTTTTAAGTGATTTTAAAGAAAAGCAAGAATTCAACTTTTAAATTTTAGACAGGTTTCAATCACTATCGGAATTATGAATCACTACGATACTGTTCAAAACCTGCGTATTTGAAAAGGTCTAAAATCTATATATTATATTTTTAGCCACCCATTTCCAACCTTATATAAATGACTTTAACGTTCAATTGTCAGGTCTGATTTTTAATTTTAAAAGCGAAGCGGTCTAAACTCTTTTTTCTAGTGTTTAAAATGACGAGTTCCTGTAAAAACCATCGCCACATTATTGGCGTTACAATAATTAATACTCAATTCATCTTTTATTGAACCACCAGGTTGAATTACCGCAGTAATACCAGCGTTATTTGCGATTTCTACACAATCTGGAAACGGAAAAAAGGCATCACTTGCCATCACAGCTCCGTTTAAATCGAATTTAAAAGATTGTGCTTTATGAATGGCTTGGTTTAAGGCATCAACACGACTTGTTTGCCCAGTTCCACTAGCACACAATTGCTTGTTTTTAGCTAATACAATGGTATTAGATTTGGTGTGTTTGCAAATTTTTGAAGCAAAGATTAAATCGTCCAATTCTTGTTTGCTAGCAGTTGTTTTTGTGACAGCCTTTAAACCTTCAAGTGTGTCTGTAATGTTGTTTCTGTCTTGGACTAAAACACCGTTTAAACAGGTTCTAACATTGGTTTGCGGCATGTCGATATCTTTCAAAATTAAAAGGATTCTGTTCTTTTTACCTTTCAAAATTTCTAAAGCTTCGACAGAAAATGAAGGTGCGATAACCACTTCGCAAAATAATTTATGAATTTCTTCAGCCGTAGCTACATCAATTTCAGAATTACTGATTAAAACACCACCAAAAGCAGAAACCGGATCACCAGCCAAGGCATCTACATAAGCTTGGTGTAACGTGTCGCGTTGTGCCAAACCACATGCGTTGTTGTGTTTTAGAACAGCAAATGTTGGTGCATCGTTTTTAAACTCTAACATTAAATTTACAGCAGCATCAACATCTAAGAGGTTATTGTAGCTTAATTCTTTACCATGCAGTTTTGTAAAGATGTCATCAAAATCACCAAAGAAAAATCCTTTTTGGTGTGGATTTTCTCCATAACGCAATACTTTTCCGTTAGTTTCTGAAATTTTTAAAGATGAAATCTCTTGGTTTTTGTTGAAGTAATTAAAAATTGCGGAATCATAATGCGAAGACACATTAAATGCTTTGGCAGCAAAGTGTCTTCTATCATCTTCAGACGTTTCTCCATTTTTTGCTTCTAACAAATCCAAAAAATCAGCATAATCATCAACGGATGAGACACAAGTAACGTCCGCATAATTTTTAGCAGCAGCTCTAATTAAAGAAATACCTCCAATATCAATTTTTTCGATAATATCTTGGTTGCTTGCACCAGAAGCAACGGTTTTTTCAAAAGGATATAAATCAACAATGACCACATCAATTTGAGGAATATCAAATTCCTTTAATTCTGCAACATCACCTTCATGATTCTGACGATTTAAAATCCCTCCAAAAACTTTAGGATGTAAGGTTTTAACGCGTCCGCCCAGTATTGATGGATAGGAGGTGACATCTTCTACTGGTACAACCTCAATTCCTAAATCTTTGATGAATTTTTCGGTGCCGCCTGTAGAATAGATGGTTACGTTGAGGTCATTTAGTTTTTTTACAATTGGTGCTAATCCATCTTTACTGAATACTGATATTAGTGCCGAGGATATGGTTTTGTTGCTCATAATGTTGTGTTGTGTTTTTCGATGGCGCAAAAATACGGATATTCAAAAAGAAAGGGTTGCGCTAAAACCAGTTTCTTTAAGTTTTTTGTAACAATAAATTGTTGAAAACGTCCTATCTTTAAAATCTTATAAAAGAATTTATTAATGCTGGTCTATTTACGTTTGTTAAAGGAGAGTTTTTCGTTCGCACTAAATGCGCTTCGTAATAATAAACTCAGAACCTTCTTGTCACTTTTGGGAGTGACGGTAGGTATTTTTTCGATTATTGCTGTGTTGGCTGCTGTAGATTCTCTCGATAAGACCATCACCTCTCAACTGAGTTCCTTAGACAGTAATACCATGTATTTGGCGAGCTTTTCTTTTGGGCCAACCGACGTGCCACGATGGAAACGCGAAACTTTTGACGAAATTTCATATAATGAATTTAAAACCTTGCAATCGTCTATTGCGGATGCTGAACACATAGGCTTGCAGAAATTTGTAAAGCGAGAAAATATCAGATATGAGTCTGAACAGGTAAATAGTATTAACACGGTCGTTGTGTCTCATGAGTTTAGTGATATTCAAGTCTTACAATTTGAAAAAGGGCGATTTTATAACGAATCGGAATCTAATTCTGGTAAAGCTGTTGTGGTTATTGGTTCCGAAATTGCGAAGGCACTTTTTGGCACGTTTGAACCTATTGGAAAAAAAGTGCGCTTGTATGGTCAGAAATTTACCGTGATTGGAGTGGTAAAAAAGGAAGGCTCTGGTTTATTTGGCGACAGTAATGATGAATCTATATTTTTACCTGCAAATTATGTTAGAAATCGTTTTGGAGATAACAATCCCAACATTAGAAATATCGTGATTATTAAACCAAAAGCAGATGCTGATATAGATGGTTTAAAAGCAGAAATCACGCAAGTATTAAGAAATAAACGTGGTATAAAGCCTGATGAAATTGATTCGTTTTTTATTACCATTATCGCAGGTTTACAAAACTTAATAGATGGTATTATTAGCAGCTTAAATGTTATTGGTTGGGTCATTAGTGGATTTTCACTTTTGGTTGGTGGTTTTGGTATTGCCAATATTATGTTTGTGAGTGTAAAAGAACGCACGAATCTCATCGGTATTCAGAAATCATTAGGTGCTAAAAATAAATTTATATTATTTCAATTTTTGTTTGAAGCTGTTATTTTAGCCGTGGTAGGTGGTTTAGTTGGCTTGTTTTTGGTTTGGATAGGTACCATCATAGGAAGTCGTCTCGCTGAAGATTTTGAATTTGTATTGTCGCCTCAAAACATGGGTCTTGGCTTCTTTATTTCATCAATTATAGGATTGATTTCAGGAGTGGTTCCTGCATTGAGGGCTTCCCGATTAGATCCTGTGGAAGCGATTAGGACTGGAATGTAGATTTCTGGTTTAAAAAAACCAGAAATAAATTCCAAATAATAACTATCAAATTCCAACTCAGAATCAACGATAGCTAGTCGCCAAAATTGAATCTTTGTGAGCCTTTGTGCCTTCTTTGTGGAACTTTGTGTCATAGCCGATGTACTATTTTCTAAATCCAACCCTTCCTATTGGGATTTACGTTAAAAACGTCGCAACTTCCTTACATACAAACTCCAAAAATCGTTCATCAGCTTCCGTAAAAGGATCGGGAGTGTTAGAATCGATATCTATTTGTCCAATATTTTCATTATTGACAAAGATAGGAATCACAATTTCAGCCTTCACAGAAATACTACAAGCAATATAATTATCTTGAGCTGCCACATCTGGTACTACAAAATTTTGATTGCTAATGGCTACTTGACCGCAAATGCCTTTTCCGAATGGAATAATCGTATGGTCTGTAGGTTCGCCAACGTAAGGTCCTAGTTTTAATTCGTCTTTGTCACCGTTTTTAAAATAAAAACCAACCCAATTGTAATAACTTATATTTGCTTCTAAGAGTTTGCAAATGTCTAAAAGCCGCTCGTCAATACTCAGGTTCTGCATTGCAACGATTGCTTTTATTTGAGGTTTTAACTGTTGTAAACTCATTACTGTATTTTTTTTGGTAAAAGTATCTAAAATGCACTGTTTTAAAATGCAGTTTTTATAAATTTAACATCGAATTATTATAGTTTCTATTTGAAGGCACTTTTAAAAAAATATAAATCAGTTATACGTTTTATCGTTACATTTTTAGCGGTATATGGTGTTTTAACCATTGGCTATAATGTGTATTTAAATGCGTCTGATGGTTCTAAATTTTATCCAGATTACCTCACACATTTGGTAGCCGACCAAACAAATGCCTTATTGAATGGTTTAGATTATAAGTCGGATGTTGTACCACACCCTAACGAGCCTTCAATGAAAATTGTAATTAACGGAAAATATGTAGCACGTGTTATTGAAGGTTGTAATGCTATAAGTGTCATTATTTTGTTTTTGTCATTTCTAGTGGCCTTTGCCGGAAAGTTTAAAACAACACTATTTTATGGTTTAGCAGGCAGCATTATCATTTATGCGTTTAATTTAATAAGAATTGTCGTCCTATCCATTGGATTGTATCATTACCCATGGAGACGCGAAATCTTGCACACCGTTATTTTCCCGATGTTGATTTATGGTACTGTATTTTTACTTTGGATGGTTTGGGTCAATCGGTTTTCTAAACAAATACAGACGAATGAATAAGGTGGTGACTTACTTTTTAGTCGGACTCCTCATCTTATTATTAATTTTAATAAGGGCTTTTGAAGGTGATCTGTTTTACGATCCGTATTTAACATTTTTTAAAAACGACTACCTGTATATAGACAGTCCCAGACGAGAAGTTGCCAAACTTGTGTTGTTTACCACACTGCGTTTTGCTCTAAATACAATATTTTCTTTAGGTATTTTATATCTTATATTTAAAGACAGAAGCATTATTAAGTTTTCAGTACTTATCTATGCTATAGCTTATGTGTTACTGCTCATTCCGTTTTTGTATTTTGTAATCAATCCAAATCAAGAAGATTATTATTTGTTCTTCAATATCAGACGCTTTTTAATTCAGCCTATTGGTTTAATTCTCCTATTCCCAGCGTTTTATTACTATAAGTTGAATCGTTAATAGTTTAATAATTTTATCATCACAATTTAATAATTTTGTAACTTCGCGCTGTGAAATTATCATATACACATAAAACCATTTCTTTTACACTATCGTTATTGGTACTGTTTTCTACATTATCTTTAACTATAGAGAAACATTTTTGTGGAGATGTTTTAATCGACGTAGCTATTTTTTCTGAAAGTGAAAAATGTGGAGCTATGGAATTGAACAAAACAGGATCATCAGATAATTTAACCAAAACATGTTGTAAAGACGAAATTGATGTGGTTGAAGGCATTTCGGACTTAACCATCAACTCTTTTGATGATCTTGAAATCCTACAAAAGCAAGTTTTAAGGGCTTACGGCTTTTCTTATGTTAGTCTTTTTGAAGATTTACCAAACAAAGTTATTCCACATCGAGGTTATTTACCTCCCACACTTATTAAAGACATCCACCTTTTGGATGAAACATTCCTAATTTAATTGATTCGAAATACCAGATTTTAAGCGTCAAACGTAATGATGCTCATTATTAATATTTCAAATTTAAATTAAAATGAAACATACTTATAACGTTTCAGGTATGACCTGCAACGGCTGTAAAACTTCGGTTGAAGAAGCACTTTCAAGCATAGAACGTGTAAACGAGGTCTCTGTAAATCTCGGAGCCCAAACAGCAACAATAACAATGTCATCGCACATTGAAATTCACGATTTTCAGAATAGATTATCTGATAAATTTCAAATTTCAGAATTAAAAGAAACACCTAATTTTGATACAGTTTCACTTGGTAATCAAACTCAAAAGAGTGATTTAAAACAACTATTTCCATTGTTTTTAATATTTGCCTATATCTTAATGGCATCACTATTATTAAATAGTAAGCCTTGGAATACTTCTGGCTTTATGCTCGATTTTATGGGACTTTTCTACGTGGTTTTCAGCTTTTTTAAATTGTTAGACCTTAAAGGTTTTCCAGAAAGTTTTAAAATGTATGATCCTTTGGCAAAAGCACTGCCAGTTTATGGTTGGGTATATCCATTTATAGAAGTGACGCTGGGTTTTATGTTTTTAATGCGCTTTCAAATCAATGTGGCTTTAATAGTGGCGCTTATCATTCTTGGCATTACTACGGTCGGTGTCACAAAAGCATTATTTAGCAAAACCACTATTCAATGTGCTTGTTTGGGTACCGCTTTAAAATTGCCAATGACAAAAGCCACGTTTATCGAAAATTCCATTATGATTGTAATGGCAGTGTTCATGTTAGTCAAAAACCTATCATTATGAGAGTCTTGTATATCCTACTATTCATGTGTCCAGCCTTGCTTTGGTCTCAAGAACAATTAAAAGGTATTGTTTCAGAAGCAAGTACAGGAAAAGAAAGGCCATTGCCTGGTGCTAATGTCTATTGGTTAGACTCATCGGTTGGTGCCATTACTAATGATGATGGTACGTTTGCCTTGCCCTATAAGTTTTCGTATAATAAATTAGTGATTAGTTATGTAGGTTTTAAAACCGATACCATAACGATTAACGAGAATAAATATATAAAGCACGTGTTGCAAGCCAGTGCTGATTTAGACGTCGTAGAAATTACATCGCGTAAACAAACCACAAGAAAATCTTATGTAACAGCCACAAACACTTTTACGGTAACAAGTGATGAACTTCTAAAAGCGGCTTGCTGTAACCTTTCTGAAAGTTTTGAAACCAATCCCTCAATTGATGTTAATTTTGCTGACGCTGTTTCGGGTACACGACAAATAAAAATGTTGGGTTTAAACTCGCCTTATATTTTAATTGCTACCGAAAATGTTCCAACCATTAGAGGTGCAGCTCAGGCTTACGGACTGAGTTTTATTCCTGGTACTTGGGTAGAGAGTATTCAGATTACCAAAGGTACAGGAAGTGTGGTTAATGGTTTTGAAAGTATTGCTGGCCAAATTAATGCGGAACTCGTGAAACCTACTACGGACGATTCATTTTTTGTGAATCTATATGGTGGATCTAACGAGCGTTTAGAATTAAACACACATTTCAACACAAAAGTATCTGAAAAGTGGAGTACAGGTTTGTATGTACATGGTAGCACCTTACAGGCGGAACACGATGTTAATGATGATGGCTTCTTAGATATGCCAAAGTACAATCAAATTAATGTAATGAACCGTTGGCAATATACCAATCTTGAAAAAGGCGTTGTCAGCTTTCTTAATGTAAAATATCTTAATGACGAAAAGCAGGCAGGACAAGTCAATTTTAATCCTGCTAATTTTAATCCCAGAAATCCAGGGCCACTGAGTGAAATCGGTGCATGGGGAAGCGAAATTAATACAGAACGTTTTGAGGCTTCTACAAAATTAGGTTATGTAAATCCGGCAATTCCATATCAAAGTCTTGGGTTTCAAACCGCCTTTAGTTACCATAATCAAGAGTCTTATTTTGGGTTGAATTTATATGATATTAAGCATAATAGTTTTTATTCTAACTTAGTTTATAATACGATTATTTCAGATTCGCGTCATAAAGTAAAAACAGGATTAAGTTTCACATACGATCATTATGACGAACTAGTGAATTCAGCAACGTTTGAGCGCACGGAGAATTCAGTAGGAGGCTTTTTTGAATATGCTTACGATAATTTAGATAAACTCACCATGACGGCAGGTTTGCGTGTAGATCAACACAATAGACTAGGCTTTTTTGTAACGCCACGTTTGCATTTGCGTTACACACCTTGGGAAAAGTCGGCGTTTAGAGCATCCATAGGTCGTGGTAAGCGAGCGGCTAATATTTTTGCTGAAAATCAGAATATGTTTGCCAGTTCGCGTCAAATTAATATTACAGATGCTGGAGGTAAAATATACGGTTTAGATCCAGAAATTGCTTGGAATTATGGAGTAAGCTATTTACAAGGTTTTAATTTATTTGATAGAAAAGGAGACATTACTTTTGATTTTTATAGAACCGATTTTCACAATCAAGTGGTGGTCGATTGGGAAAACCCGTTTGAGGTTAATTTTTATAATTTGGAAGGGGAGAGTTTTGCCAATAGTTTTCAGTTTGAATTGAATTATAACCTATTCGAAGGTTTGGAGTTACGTGCAGCCTATAAATATTACGACATTCAAACCGACTACAATTCTGGTCGATTAGAAAAGCCATTAATACCAAAGCATCGTGTATTTGCCAATGCTGGTTACGAAACGCAATTAAAGGATAATGGAAGTCGATGGAAGTTTGATGCTACCTTTAATTGGCTCAGTGCACAACGTTTTCCAAGTACAGATTTAAGTTTGCCAGAGTTTCAATTGGTTAATGAAACACCGACCGTAGCAACATTAAATTTACAAGTCACTAAAGTGTTTTCTTCAAAATTTGAAGTATATTTAGGTGGTGAAAATGTAACCAATGTACGTCAGCCAAATCCAATAATTAGTGCAGACAATCCATTTGGCTCAAATTTTGATAGTAACTTTGTATATGGCCCAATTTTTGGAAGTATGTATTATGCAGGATTGCGTTATAAGATAAAGTAAAAGAAGCCCATCCAACTTTCCTAGAGGGAAGGCTAAAAAAAGTAAATCATAGTGCCACACTGAGCGAAGTCAAAGTGTATTAATTTAAAAACAAAACAACATGAAACAAATAATTTTAATTTTCACATTATTAATAGGAACAGCAACATTCGCACAAAACAAAAACGCCAAAGCCAGTATGGAAGTCGATGGTGTTTGTGGCATGTGCAAAGAACGTATTGAAAAGGCAGCCATAAGAACCAAAGGCGTAAAATCTGCGGTATGGAATGTAGATACACACGAGCTGAAACTCATCTTTGATGAACGTAAAACCGATTTAAAAACAATCTCAGCTAAAATAGCATCTGTTGGTCACGATACAAAAGAAATTAAAGCTACAGAAGCACAATATCAATCTGTACATCCATGTTGCAAGTATCGCGATGAGGAGGTGGTTAAAGATCATGAAGGTGAAAAAGGCGGAGGAAAATAAAATAAAGAAATTATAAACTATAAGAAGCCCGAATTTAGATTTGGGCTTTTTTTATTTCCAAAAATATTATTTTTAAAAAATCTTTTAGTTGACTTGATGTGTTTACGTAAAATAACAATCAATTTTATCTTTTTATTTGTAATGATTGATTTTCAGCAACTAGGATAAGAATCGAGGAAGATGTTGAAATACAAACAAACCTTAGAAGCTAGTAAAAATGACAAAAAAAATAAAACGCTATTTTATAGTTGTATTAACAGTTATTGTAATAGTAGCATGTAACTCAAATAATGACAACACCAACACGAATCCAATAACTGAGTTTGAATTTTATGATAGCATGGTGTTTGATGGATTGGAAAGAACTTATTTTGTGCATTTACCAAGCAATTATAATGCTGCGATGTCCTATCCTTTAGTTTTTGCAATGCATGGAGGAGGCTTATTAGGCTACGAAGGTGTTGAAGCGCAATCTCAATTATCCGAACTTTCCGATACCGAAGACTTTATCGTTGTCTATCCTGAGGGTATAAAAACCCTTGGCTTTAGAACATGGAACGCAGGAGATTGTTGCCCAACAGCTACCACCTTAGGCACAGATGATATCGGCTTTATTAACGCGCTTCTACAAAAACTAGAGCAACAACTCTCTATAAATAGTAAACGCATTTATGCTACAGGTTTTTCAAATGGAGGACAACTAGCTTATAAACTAGCCAATCGTTTTCCAAATAAATTTGCTGCCGTTTCTGCTGTTGCTGGAGTTCTTCAAGATTTTCCTTATAACCCATCACGAAAAGTGCCTATTATACATTTTCATTCGTATCAAGATCAAACTGCACCTTACAATGGTGGCTTGTCTGATGCACCAAATATTAATTTTGAGTTTCCATCTGTAGAATCAACATTGCTATTAATTGCCAATAATTATAATTGTAATGTAATAAGAGAAACTGTCTTTAGCAATGCCAACACCTATGATTTTTTTAGATATTCAGATTGTAGCGATAATACAGAAATTCAACTCTATGTAAGTCAAGATGGTAGTCATACTTGGCCAGGAGGACAAGCTTTGCCTAATATGGACATAACAAATCACTTTAATGCAAGTGTTTTAATGTGGCAATTTTTTGAAAACTATGAGTTGCCTTAGACTAATGACAAGACGTTAATTAAACCTAAGAATCATAATTCCAAAGCCTTATCAATGTCTTTAATTAAAGAATTACAACTTTCAATGGCTTGTAATGTAATGCGTTGTTTCTCCCTAAACGTTGTTAGTAGTGCTCGGATTATATTTTTCAGTCTTATTTCGTTCTTAAATGGTGTTTTGTCTTCAAAAAGTTGATCGTAATCAGCCTCAATAATCATATAATTGCCTAAATAATCTTTTATTAAACTACGGTGTCTAGCGTACACGTCGTCAAGTTTTTCATAATTAGTGTAATGACCTTGAATATTTGTTTTGAGTTTAAAATCTTCAATAAGTTTAAGATCACCTGAGTTTATTAACGTTTTGAATGTTGTATTCTTGGGACTAAAGGTGGTATACTGCACCAGTTCAAAAGTGTCGTTCATGAGAGGCATACCATGTTTTTGACCTGTGTTTAAAGTTGGTATGAGTGCATTGCAAATTTTCAACTTTTTTTCGATGTCTTTTTTATTTATTTCGAGTTGAATTTTATCGTTTTCAACATCACTTTTTAAGTTGATAAGATATTCTTCCTTAAGACTATTGTCTCGTGCATTATCAGCACATTTATTCATGCTAAAGGCAATGGTTATACCAATAATAACAATGATTATTTCTTGTAACGTATATTTTAGAGTTGTAGTTTTCTTTGCCATGGAGTAGGTTGATTAGTTGTCTAAATTTAAGAAATATAATTCGATTTTTAATTTTAGTTGCTGTAAAAAACGACAAAGGTTCTGACTTTGACTGCGCTCCATCTACAGCATACCTTTTTGAGATCCTTAAAAACCAAAAGCCTTTGATTTTCATCAAAGGCTTTTAAAAATTTCATTAACTAAAGTTAATAATTTATTTATGGCAATTTGCCACTCAGTAATTGAACGTCGTCAAAATTACATCATGCCTGGCATTCCGCCTCCACCCATTGGTGGCATCGCAGGTGCCTCTTCTTTAATATCGACTAAAGCACACTCTGTTGTTAAGATCATACCAGCTACAGAAGCGGCATTTTCTAAGGCAATACGCGTTACTTTCTTAGGATCGATAATACCAGCTTTAAGCATATCTACGTAAGTTTCTGACTTAGCATCGTAACCAAAGTCTTTTTTACCTTCTAACACTTTATTAATCACTACAGAACCTTCACCACCAGCATTTTCTACGATAGTACGCAGAGGAGACTCAATCGCTTTATTAACGATTTGTACACCTGTAGTTTCATCTAAATTCTCAGTAGTAATTTTCTCTAAAACTTTTTTAGCTCTTACTAAAGCCACTCCACCACCAGCAACAATGCCTTCTTCTACAGCAGCACGTGTGGCATGTAAAGCATCATCAACTCTGTCTTTCTTCTCTTTCATTTCAACTTCAGAAGCAGCACCAACATAAAGAACTGCAACTCCGCCAGCTAACTTCGCTAAACGCTCTTGAAGCTTTTCTTTGTCATAATCAGATGTAGTTGTCTCTATTTGTGCTTTAATTTGGTTCACTCTAGCTTTAATGTCAGCAGCTTTTCCTTCACCATTCACTATAGTTGTGTTGTCTTTGTCAATCGTTACAGTTTCAGCAGTACCTAACATGGTTAAGTCAGCATTCTCAAGAGAGAAACCGCGTTCTTCAGAAATAACAACACCACCAGTTAAGATCGCGATATCTTCTAACATAGCTTTACGTCTGTCTCCAAAACCTGGTGCTTTTACAGCAGCGATTTTCAACCCACCACGTAATTTGTTAACTACTAAAGTGGCTAAAGCTTGTCCTTCAACATCTTCTGCAATGATTAATAACGGACGACCAGATTGTGCCACTGGCTCTAATATTGGAAGAATTTCCTGTAAGTTAGAAATCTTCTTATCGAATAATAAAATGTATGGATTCTCTAAATCAGCAATCATTTTATCAGCGTCAGTTACGAAGTAAGGTGATAAATAGCCTCTGTCAAACTGCATACCTTCAACCACGTCCACATAAGTTTCCATGCCTTTAGCTTCTTCAACAGTAATCACTCCTTCTTTACCAACTTTCCCGAAAGCTTTTGCGATTAATTCACCAATAGTATCGTCATTATTAGCAGAAATTGCAGCTACTTGTTTTATTTTGTCAGAGTTGTTACCAACTTTCTGCGCTTGCTTGTCTAAATCTTTTACGATGGCTTCAACAGCTTTGTCTATACCACGTTTTAAATCCATAGGATTTGCGCCAGCAGCAACATTTTTAAGACCTTCCTTTACTATAGCTTGTGCTAAAACGGTCGCAGTTGTTGTACCATCACCAGCTAAATCGTTAGTTTTAGAAGCGACTTCTTTTACCATTTGCGCTCCCATGTTTTCTAACTCGTCTGCTAGCTCAATTTCTTTTGCAACAGAAACACCATCTTTTGTCACTTGTGGTGCACCAAATGATTTTCCTATAATTACATTACGACCTTTTGGTCCTAAAGTTACTTTTACTGCGTTTGCTAAAGCATCAACACCACGTTTTAATCCGTCGCGTGCTTCAATATCAAATTTTATATGTTTTGCCATTTTTATTGTTTTAGCTTTTAGCTGCTAGCACTTGGCTTTTAGCTAAAAGGTTTTATTTATATGATAATTGTTTTAAGGTATGCTAAAGGCTAACAGCCAAAAGCTAATAGCGATTTAGATTATCGCCAAGATGTCACTCTCGCGCATCATTAAATAATCTTTACCTTCTAATTTAAGCTCAGTACCACCATACTTTCCGTAAAGTACTGTATCGCCAACTTTTACTGTGATAGGGTCGTCTTTAGTGCCTTTTCCTGCGGCAACTACTGTTCCTCTTTGCGGTTTTTCTTTCGCATTATCTGGAATAATAATACCTGAAGCTGTCTTAGTTTCAGCTTCCATAGGTTCTACAAGAACTCTATCTGCTAACGGTTTAATGTTTAAAGCCATTTGTTATATGTTTTTGGTTATTTAATTATTAATTACGCTCTAGCGTAGTTCGAAAATTATGCCAAGTCAGCACAACTGACAAAGTTTCAGACGTGTTTTCTAGCTATAAAAACAAAAGAAGCCAACTTTAAAAAGTTGGCTTCTTTTATATTTATGTGATCTTACGGTTGTTATTCCGGATCAGTACCATTTGTTGTTGCTGAATCGTCCGCAGTTGCAGGCGCAGTTACAGGCATATTAACTGGTTCATTAGTATCTAAAGCTTTAGATTCTGTACTGCCACCAGAACTTATCGTTAAATTAGATGCTAAAATCAAAATAATTAAAGCTGTTGCTAAAAACCAAGTCGCTTTATCTAAAAAGTCTCCTGTTTTTTTAACACCACCTAGTTGTTGTGTTCCACCACCACCAAAAGATGATGATAATCCTCCACCTTTAGGGTTTTGTACCATAACTACTACGACGAGTAAAAAGGCAATGATTACGATTAGTACTAAAAATATTGTAAATGCACTCATGTTATTAGGTATTATGATCTCTTAATTCTTTTGTCAATTTTATTTGGTGTGCAAAGAAACTACTTTTTTCTGGATATTTCAAACTTAAAATTTTGTAAGATTGAATTGCTTTATCATAGTTCTTTTGCTCTAGGTAAATTCTAGCTAAAGTTTCGGTCATTAAACTGTCTGAAACTGTATCGTCATTATTCACCAGTTTCGGTTTAGGCGCATTATCAGAAATGGGTTTTATTTTCGGATTCTCATTAATAAATTTATCAATTATAGCCAATTTGTCTTCAAGTGGAGTAGTGCGACTCGCTTCCGAAGGATGAAGTTCAGTTTCAGTTTCATCTCCAGTTTCGGTTTCAACTTCAGCTTCATCTTCGATTTCAACTTCAAGTTCAACGTCATCCCTTACTATGGGTTTAAAGCTGGTAATTTTAAGCCATTCTGTGAACGAATGATTTTCAGACTTATCAAACTCTAAAGGTTTGCCAATATTGAGTTGTTTTTCTACGGTAATATTCTCAACGTCTACAGCGATAATAGAATCTTCAATTTTTGGATCTTCTAATTTTATTTCAGGAAGTGGTTTAGCTTCAAATAATTGCGGATCTAAAACTCCTTCTGTAGCTTTAATTTGTTCTTTTAAAGCATCGTCAATAGTAACGCTTTTATTTACAGAAATATCATCTACGGCATTGACTTCAATAGCTTTTACATATTCTGAATTTTGTTTAATCTGATCTGATATTTCATTTTGATTAAACTCAGCTGAGGTTATATAATCAAATAATACGCTACGATCTGTGGTGTGAGCCGCTGTAATTTTTAACGCATTATTGTATTTGTAGCTTTCTTTTTGTTTTAGACCTTTTAGATACAACGCTTGTAAGGGCTGAAAATAAGGATAATCTTTAATGGCAGCCGCAAGAACGTCGGTTTGAGAGGCTGTAACGGCTTCTGGATGTTGTAATAAATAAGTGAGTTCTTGAAGTTGCATAATTTACCAATCTGCTAATGAAGCGTTAAGAATATCTTGGGTGAGACGATCAAAAATTTCTTCGAAAGCGGTATCTCTAATACTTCCTGTAAGTTGATCGTTTGCAGGATAATCGTAAAAGAAAGAAAAGCGTTGTTCAAAACTTTTTTCGTCGTTTTTAGTATTTATATAACGGACGTTTACTCCTATAGTTAATCGGTTTTGCGCTGCTGTATTTTGCGCTGTAGCTGTCATTGGTGCTATTCTGTATTCCACGATTTCACCTTCGTAAATGACTTCTCCACCAGTATTTACCAAATCTGCACTGGTTTGATTGACAATAAGATCTTGCAGTGCATTAGTGAATTGTATGTCTAAACCAGGTTCTATTAATTCCGCATTATTTTGAAAAAAATTTACCTGAAACGTGTCTGGTGTTTCTGTAATACCAGTAAATGAATACTTGACTTTGCAGCCTACGATTAAGACACAAATAAAAATAGCAGTAATATAATGTATAGGCTTCATATGTGTTTTCTATTAAAATCAATAAACACTAAAACTTAAAAATTCAGTGTTTCTTATTTTAACGTTCCTAAATTTATCTTAAAGATCAAACTGTTTAATCTTTCGGTAAAGTGTGCGCTCGCTAATCCCTAATTCCGCAGCAGCTAATTTGCGTTTTCCACTATGGCGTTCTAAAGATTTTTTAATCAATTCTAATTCCTTATCGTGTAAAGATAGGGTTTCCTCTTCTTCTATTTCTTCAGCAAAATGATATTTATCATCAGTATCTTGTTCGGTAGTATCATCAACTTCAGAATGTTCAGGAATGGCTAAAACTTCTAAATTTTCTATGGACGAATCAAAATCATCATCCTTGTCTTCACCATAAATTTTCTGAATTAAATGCTCATTATCTTTTTGAACTTCAGAACTACTTCCTGTTTCCATAAGTTTCATCGTCAACTTTTTGAGATCGTTAAGATCACTTTTCATATCGAATAATACTTTATATAAAATTTCGCGTTCGCTACTAAAATCACTTTCAGATTTAGAATTGTTAACAACGGCTGGTAAATTACTGCCTGTTTCTGGAAGGTAGTTTTTAATAGTAGCACTGTTAATGGTACGATGTTGTTCTAAAACAGAGACTTGTTCTGCAACGTTACGCAGTTGACGTATATTTCCATTCCAACGAAATTTCACCAATAAATGAATAGCATCATCTGTTAACTTTACCGTTGGCATTTTATATTTTAAGGCAAAGTCGCTCGCAAATTTCCTAAATAATAAATGAATGTCTTCTTTTCGCTCTCTAAGTGGTGGCAGATTGATTTCTATAGTGCTTAATCTGTAATATAAATCTTCTCTAAATTTTTCTTTCTTAATGGCTTCAAACATGTTAACGTTTGTGGCAGCTACGATTCTAACATCCGTTTTCTGAACCTTGCTAGAACCCACTTTAATAAATTCGCCATTTTCTAAAACACGCAGCAAGCGCACTTGTGTCGTTAAAGGTAATTCACCAACTTCATCTAAAAATATAGTGCCACCATCTGCGACTTCAAAATAACCAGATCGTGTAGATGTTGCTCCTGTAAAAGCTCCTTTTTCGTGTCCGAAGAGTTCACTATCAATAGTTCCCTCAGGTATAGCACCACAGTTAACGGCAATATATTTACCGTGTTTTCTGTGTGATAATTGGTGTATTATTTTAGGAATACTTTCTTTGCCAACACCACTTTCACCAGTAACCAATACTGAAATATCTGTTGGAGACACTTGTATCGCTTTTTCTATAGAGCGATTCAGTTTAGCGTCGTTACCAATAATACCGAAACGTTGTTTTATGGCTTGAATAGATTCCATGCTAATTTCCCATCAACAAGGGTCATTGTTTTTTAATTAATTAATATTTGTGTTGTCTAATGTGCTACTAATACCTTGTAATCGTTTAATTCACGTAATCGAATAATTCGTCGATTTGAAAAGATATTCCGGAATCAAAACCATAAGCAATGGTTCTGTTTGTAATCCTTCCCACGGTGTTGTATTCTAAATTAAAAGTGAAGCTTTGACCATTAAAGGTGCCAGCTCTCCAATTATTAGTAGAAAGAAATTGTGCTATTTGTGGCCCAATTTCATCAGAATAGTCATCCCTTAAAAAATTTAAAAGGTAATTATCTTCATAGACTACTTTTAGTGGGTTGAGTTGATTGTCATACACATAGGTGTTATTGCTTTGTATTTCTAAAACTGCAACACTTCCTGTAATATTTCCATTGTTATCATACGTTATGGTTTCTGTTTGAATTGGGACACCATCATCAAAAGATGCTTTTGAAATAATACGGTCAGAAGCATCTACAGTAAACACTGTTGTAATGGTAGAACCAACTTCTTCTCTGGTGATGGTATTAGCATCGTAAGTGAAGTTATAGTTGAAATTGTCATCTTCATCTTCAGTATACTCATAAGTGATGTTAGAGATGACTCCGTTGGTATACGTTATGATATACTCATTAGTTGTAACTCCAGCCTGATTTACAGAAATATCACTAATAATTTGCCCTGACGTATTACGTGTAATTACTTGATTTTCTTCTACAAAAGGACTTCCGCTTACAGATACTTTATTAATGCCTGAGTCAATTTTATTGTTTACAATAATCAAGTCCGATTTGGTAACGGTTTCAATAGGAGTACCAAAAAAAGAGAAGCTAATATTTGTGTCGAGTTGGTATAGTTCTAAGGTGAGATCGTCACTTTCGCTACCAGAGTTTCCTCCATTATTGTTGCCTCCTTGTGGATCTACTAAATCCGGATCAAGCGGTTCTATATTACAAGCGGTCACTAAAGTTAGGGCAAATAAGATTAATGCTAATTTTTTCATATAAATTTTGTTTTTCTTTTAATTAAGTTTTGAATAATCAATGGCCTCACCAATAAGAGTGGCACTTGTACAGTCTGTAATATGCACATTAACTAAATCACCGACTTTATAATGTGCTTTTGGGAAAACGGCAACCGTATTATCTGAGGTTCTTCCAGACCATTGTAAATCTGATTTTTTAGAGGCTTTTTCTATAAGGACTTCAACCGTTTTATTAAGATGTTTACGCGTGTTAATTTCGCTATACTTACGTTCTAACTGTATAATTTCTTTAAGACGACGTTTTTTTATGTTTTCAGGGACATCATCTTCCATTTTACGTCCAGCCAGTGTTCCTGGTCGTTCAGAATAGGTGAACATATAACCAAAGTTATATTTAACATATTCCATTAAACTCAATGTGTCTTGGTGATCTTCTTCAGTTTCTGTTGGGAAACCTGCTATTAAATCGACACTAATAGAACATTCTGGGATAAGGCGTTTAATGTTGTCTACAAGTTGAAAATATTCTTCTCTTGTGTGTAAGCGATTCATTTCTTTTAAAATACGATCGCTTCCGCTTTGCACTGGTAAATGAATATGTTTACAAATATTATCGTATTTCGCCATGGTTTCAATCACATCCATGGTAAAATCTTGAGGATTTGAGGTTGAAAATCGAATACGCATTTTAGGTTGGGCTTTCGCGCACAACTCTAAAAGGTTTGCAAAGTTAACAGCTGTTGCTTTTTGAAAGTCAGTAGCTTTATCAAAATCCTTCTTTAAGCCGCCTCCATACCATAAGTAGCTGTCTACATTTTGCCCTAAAAGTGTAATTTCTTTAAAACCTTTAGACCATAAATCATTTACTTCTTCAATAATACTTTGCGGATCTCTACTGCGCTCACGTCCTCTTGTAAAAGGTACAACACAGAAGGTGCACATATTATCACAGCCACGTGTAATAGAGACAAAAGCGGTTACACCATTACTATTAAGACGTACTGGCGAAATATCTCCGTAAGTTTCGTCTTTAGAAAGGATAACGTTTATAGCATCTCGTCCTTCGTCAACTTCGGCTAGTAGATTCGGTAAATCTTTATAAGCATCTGGGCCTACAACTAAATCTACAATTTTTTCTTCATCTAAAAATTTGGTTTTCAGTCGTTCTGCCATGCATCCTAAAACACCAACCTTCATTTTTGGGTTGGTACGCTTTACCGCATTGTAGTGCTGTAGACGTTTTCTAACTGTTTGTTCTGCTTTATCTCTTATAGAACAAGTGTTTACCAAAACAAGATCTGCTTCTTCAAGCGTTTGTGTGGTATTAAAGCCTTGTTCAGAAAGAATAGAAGCTACAATTTCACTATCACTAAAATTCATGGCGCAACCATAACTCTCAATAAATAGTTTACGTTTGTTTTCTTTTTTATGAGCTATAACTAAGGATTCCCCTTGTTTGTTTTCGTCTATAATTTTTTCCATAACATTTCCCGTAATCACGGAAATCTAGTCTTTGTAGTAATTTGATCAAAAAGCATACAAAGATAATATTATTTTAGAGATTGTGACAAAGTGGCAGTTATAATTTAGTTAAGTGTTGTTTTTAAGATATCAATACTAGTGCTCTTTATGATTGCTTTCTTTTGTTTAGCTCGAATTTAGATTGACTTTTTTCTTGACTTTCTAATAAAAATAGAGTTCTTTTGATAATCTAACTAAATTGATAAACGATGACGACCTCTCAAATACTAGATCGAATTGAAAACGCGAAAGCTTTAGATTTTGGAACGATTTTTAACCAATCTATTGAGCTATTCAAAAAAGTCTGGGTACAAGGTTTAGTCCTTTTATTACTAAACATTGTATTAGCCATACCAATTTTTATGATCGTTTATATTCCGATTGTAATACTAGGATTAGCAACTGCTTTTACTCTCGATTCAACTACTGATTTTAGTGGGTCTTATGGTGGAGCAGGTATGAGTGTGATCTTAGTTTTATTCTTAATTGTAGTGTATTTGTTTTTAATTATTGCCATGAGCACACTCGCTTTAGGTTTACGGGCTTCTTTTTATAGAATATGTCAATTTAAAGACCTAAACGAATTAGGGAAAGAAGATTATTTGTACTTCTTTAAAAAACCATATTTAGGTAAAACGATGAAGTTAGCTAGCGCAGTGATATTAATTTCTGTTGTGGCTTCAATGTTGTGCTTTTTTCCTTTAATTTATGCTATTGTACCATTATCATTTATGACTGTGGTTTATGCTTTTAATCCAGATTTATCCGTGTCTGATATAGTGAAAGTGTCTTTTAACTTGGGCAATAAAAAATGGCTAATTTCATTTGGTCTTATTATCATTTCAGCATTTTTAGCTGGTATATTTGGTTTTTTAATGTGTGGAATTGGTATTTATATCACAGCGTCTTTAAGTTATCTGCCTTCTTATTTTATTTACAAGGACGTGGTCGGCTTTGATGATAATAACGATCAATTAAAACGTATTGAGCAATTAACCATTGAATAACATAGTAGATATAGGCTTTTTGTAACCTTCACATCGATAAGAACCAATTAATTGAACGATAAGAAAACGACAATATAATTATCATAATCTGTGTGTTAGCACTCGTGTTTTGTTGCAATAACGTTGATAACGACAATACAAGTCTGAAATACTATTTTAATACCATTATAGAGCTAGAACGGTTTCAGGTTTCTTCTGTAAATGCTTTTACAATTACCAATGCCGTTGTAAATGAAGACTGTTTAAAAACAGGACCTAATAAGGATTTATATTTTTTTATAAATAGTATAAGGCTTGTATTCAATAGGCTTCTTTATGTGTTTTGTAGTGCAAAAACCACGATAAAATGTAGTGTATTTACGACCAAATTAGGATTGTAACTTAATTTTCACATACATTTGTAAACGCAAAAATTTAAGAATGTCAAAAAATCTCGTTATTGTTGAGTCACCTGCAAAGGCAAAAACTATTGAAAAATTTTTAGGAAAAGATTATAAGGTAGCCTCTAGTTTTGGACATATTTCCGATCTACCTTCAAAAGAATTGGGTGTCGATGTTGATGGTGATTTTATGCCAAAATATCAAGTTTCAAAAGACAAGAAAGATGTTGTTAAGAAACTAAAAGAATTAGCTAAAAAAGCAGATACTGTTTGGTTAGCAAGTGATGAGGATCGAGAGGGTGAAGCTATTGCATGGCATTTAGCTGAAACATTAAAATTAGATAAAGACAAGACGAAACGTATCGTTTTTCACGAGATTACAAAAACTGCGATACAAAAAGCGATAGAAAATCCAAGAAGCATCGATTATAATTTAGTAGATGCACAACAAGCGAGGCGTGTTTTAGATCGTATTGTAGGTTATGAGTTGTCTCCAGTATTATGGAGAAAAGTAAAAGGAGGCTTATCAGCAGGACGTGTACAATCCGTTTCCGTACGTTTAATTGTAGAACGTGAGCGTGAAGTGCAGGCTTTTGAAGCACAAGCCTCTTTTAGAATAGATGCAGAATTTACGACACAAAACGGAAGTTCGTTTAAAGCAAAATTGCCTAAGAATTTTAATTCAGAAAAAGAAGCCTTAAAATTTTTAAATGCAAATATTGACGCATCTTACGAAATATCAGATTTACAAAAGAAACCAGCAAAAAAATCACCTGCTGCACCATTTACCACATCAACACTGCAGCAAGAAGCGTCACGTAAATTAGGTTACTCAGTAAGTAGAACCATGAGCAACGCGCAACGTTTATACGAAGCTGGTTTTATTACGTATATGAGAACCGATAGTGTTAATCTATCTAACGAAGCTAAGAAAGGAGCTGAAAATGAAATCACATCTGCTTACGGAGCAGAATACAGTAATCCAAAAAACTATAAAGGGAAATCGAAAGGTGCACAAGAGGCACACGAAGCTATTAGACCAACCGATTTTTCAAATCATACCGTAAATGCAGAGCGCGATCAGGCACGATTGTACGATTTAATTTGGAAACGTTCTATCGCCTCTCAAATGAGTGACGCTAAATTAGAACGTACCAATCTTAAAGTTCAAATTAACAGTGCATCGAAAGTTTCAGAACAATTCACAGCTTCTGGCGAGATCATCACTTTTGAAGGATTTTTAAAAGTCTATTTAGAAGGTACAGATGATGAAGATACAGAGCAAGAAGGTATCTTACCAGATTTAAAAATTGGTGAAGCGCTTCAAAATAAATACATTACAGCAACGGAACGCTTTTCTAGACCACCATCACGCTTTACAGAAGCATCCTTAGTAAAACGTTTGGAAGAATTAGGTATTGGTCGTCCATCTACATATGCACCGACCATTTCAACCATTCAGAATAGAAATTACGTTGAGAAAGGAACAAATGAAGGTGATGAAAGAAAGTACAAACAGCTGGTTTTAAAAGATCAGAAAGTAAAAGAAAATGCACTTTCAGAACAAACAGGGTCTAATAAAGGAAAATTAGTACCTACTGATATTGGTATGATTGTTACAGATTTTCTTGTCAATCATTTTGAAAGTATTCTCGATTATAATTTTACAGCAAAAGTCGAAGCGAGTTTCGATGATATTGCAGAAGGAAAAGAAGATTGGAGAGAAATGATGAAAGATTTTTACAAAGGCTTTCATCCACAAGTTGAAGATGTGCAAGAAAATGCGGAACGCGAATCTGGCGAACGTATCTTAGGGACAGATCCAAAAACAGGAAGAACCGTTTTGGTGCGTTTGGGTAAATTTGGACCATTAGTGCAATTAGGGACACCAGATGATGAAGAAAAATCTCAGTTTGCCAGTTTATCACCAGATCAACAATTAAGTTCTATTACGTTTGAAGAAGCTATGGACTTATTTAAACTTCCAAAAGCTTTAGGACATTATAAAGAAGAAGAAGTTGAGGTGAATAACGGCCGTTTTGGGCCGTATATAAAGTTTGGTAAAAAATTCGTGTCCTTACCAAAAGGTGTCGATCCTTTGAGTGTAGAATTAGACGAAGCGCTAGTTTACATTAAAGAAAAGGAATTAGCCGATGCTCCTATATATATGTATCAGGATTTAGAGGTGACTAAAGGTAAAGGTCGTTTTGGACCATTTATAAAGTGGAACAACTTATTCATCAATGTTAATAAAAAGTACGATTGGGATAATCTCTCTGAGGAAGATATCGTGACTTTAATTGACGAGAAAATTCAGAAAGAAATTGATAAGGTCATCCACAATTGGGAAGATGAAGGTGTAAGAGTTGAGAAAGCAAGATGGGGAAGACACAATATTATAAAGGGAAAGCAAAAAGTAGAGTTGGCTAAAACAGTTGACGTGAGTAAAATGACTTTAGCCAAAGCAGAAGCATTACTCGAAAAGAATGCGCCTAAAAAGAAGGCAACAAAAAAGAAAACGACAAAGAAAGCCGCTCCGAAAAAAACAACAGCTAAAAAGAAAGTCGCTACTAAAAAGAAGTAATCCACTATGAATTTTAATTTTCTTACGCCTATATCAGATGCGGTTTTAGCTCATAACGAACTAACAGCGCTGCAAGCGCTAGGGAAAAAAATCAAAGTACATTCGCGTCAAAATGGTATTCCAGATTTGGAAGATGTACAAATGGCAATTATAGGAGTTAAAGAAAATAGAAACGATGTTAATTTCATTGGTAATACTATCAACTTCGATTCCATCCGAAAAACACTCTACACATTATTTCCTGGTAATTGGCATACAACACTTGCCGATCTTGGAGATATTGAGCCAGGTGAGACTGTAGAAGACACCTATTTTGCAATTCGTACGGCAATTTCAGTTTTAGTCGAAAAAAATATCATTCCAATTATCTTAGGAGGGAGTCAAGATTTAACTTATGCTAATTATCGTGCTTACGATTCTATATTACCAATGGTAAATATTGTGAGTGTGGATACTAACTTCGATTTAGGAGATGCTAATCTTCCTATAAAAAATAATAGCTACGTTGGTAAGGTGATTGTTGAAGAGCCTTATAATTTATTCAATTACTCTACTATTGGCTATCAAACCTATTTTAATTCCCAAGAAGAAATAGATCTTATAGAGAAGTTATATTTTGAAGCGTACCGTTTAGGTGAAATTTCAGGAGACATTAATAAAGTAGAACCTTTAATGCGCGATGCTCATATTGTCTCTGTAGATTTAAAATCGGTGAGAGCCGCAGAAGTAAGCGATAATCAGAAGTATTCTCCAAATGGTTTTTCAGGAAAGGAAATTTGTGCCATTAGTAGGTATGCAGGTATTAGTAATAAGGTATCGTCTTTTGGTATATACGAATATAATGGTTCCAAGAACGATAGTGCGACTTCAATGTTGGTAGCGCAAATGATTTGGTATTTTATAGAAGGAGTGAATTGTAGAGTGAAAGATGACGAATTTAATAACGAAAATCAGTATCAAAAGTATAACGTCTTAGTAGAAGATGACGAATTAATTTTCTATAAGAGTTTAAAAACGGGTCGATGGTGGATAGAAATTCCATTTTTACCAAACGTTAATAATAAATTAAAAAAGCACACGTTATTACCTTGCATGCATTCCGATTATGTGCATGCAACCCAAGGTGAAATACCAGAACGCTGGTATAAAGCCTACAGGAAGAATAGCTTTTAAATTGTGCACTTTATCTGATTTTAACAGTTTTTTAATCGATGAAATGCCTTTTTTAAGGGTGAAATGCAAAAAAAATACAAAAAAAGTTGTTTATTCGGAATTATATAAATATGTTTACGACCTCAAAAATAATAAGGACTAATTTAACCTATAGTTACTATGAATATTAAGAAGTTTATTTTATTAACCGCAGTACTAGTTTTGGTAGCCAGTTGTAATTCTGGAGATCGAGGACAGTTAGTAGGTGTAAAAGGTAAAGCGTGGCATCCCGAAAAGCCCTACGGAATGACATTAGTACCTGGTGGAGCTTTTATTATGGGTAAATCAGATGATGATTTAGCTGGCGTACAAGATGCTCCAACCAAGACAGCGACAGTTCGTGCATTTTATATGGACGAAACCGAAATCACAAATAGCGAATATCGTCAATTTGTGGAATGGGTAAGAGATTCAACATTAAGATTAAAATTAGCTGAGATGGCTGATTTAGAAGGTAAGACAGCTGGCAGTGGAGACATTGGTGAGTTTGCTTATTTAGATTCAGATCCAAATAATCTTAATGCTTACGAGAGTTACATGGTCAATACTTATGGTAATGAGCAACGTAAAATTAATCGTGATGTAGAATTGTATTACAATACGGATGATTATCCAGACGAATTGTATGCAGAGGTTATGGATGGTATGTATTTGCCTTTAGAAGAATCTTATAATGGACAACGTACTTGGGATGTGAAGCAATTCAAATTTCAGTATACATACATGGAAATTGCTAAGGCGGCTAAAAACAGAGGCTTAAAGCGTTCTGAAGTTATTGTACAGCAAGAAGTGGAAATTTATCCAGATACTACCGCTTGGATTAGAGATTTCGCTTATTCATATAATGAGCCAATGCACAACGATTATTTCTGGCACGATGCTTATGGAGCATATCCTGTAGTAGGTGTGTCTTGGAAACAAGCACAAGCGTTCTGTCAGTGGAGAACTTTATATCATAATGCTGATAGAAAGAAAAGAGGAAGACATGCCGTAAACTCATACAGATTGCCATCTGAGGCAGAATGGGAATACGCAGCACGTGGAGGTTTGCAAGGAGCAACGTATCCTTGGGGAGGGCCTTACACTAAGAATGATAGAGGTTGTTTCATGGCTAACTTTAAACCTTTAAGAGGTGATTATGCAGCAGATCAAGCTTTATATACGGTTGAAGCTGATGCTTACGATCCTAATGATTTTAACTTGTACAACATGGCAGGTAATGTATCAGAATGGGTAAACGGTTCTTATGATCCTGCATCTTATGAGTATGCATCTTCAATCAATCCTAATGTAAACGATCCTAACAATGCACGTAAAGTGGTTAGAGGAGGCTCTTGGAAAGATGTTGCTTACTTCTTACAAGTAAGTTCTAGAGATTACGAATATGCAGATTCTGCACGAAGCTATATCGGTTTTAGAACAGTTCAAGATTATATGGGAACTGAGGTCACTAAAAACGCAGCAACAAACTAAAAAAATTAAAACTTAACTTAAACTAAATATTAATCCAGATCGAGCAAAACTTAACCAGAAGCTCCATCAAAAACAAAAAATTAAAATCATGGCAAAAAAGAAATTATCAACGATGAATATGGTCTATGGACTAGGAGCAGCAATTGTAATTATTGGAGCATTATTCAAAATTCAACACTGGCCTTATGGATCGCTTATTCTTACTATAGGTATGATTGTTGAAGCTATTGTATTTACAATATCAGCTTTCGAAAAACAAGGAGACGATTTAGATTGGTCTTTAGTATATCCAGAATTAGCTGGTGGTCAATCAGTAGGTGGTAAAAAGAAAATTGAAGCACCTAAAGATGCTGAAGGTTTATTATCTAAAAAATTAGACAATTTATTAAAAGATGCTAAAATTGATGGTGCGCTTATGGCGAGCTTAGGCGATAGCATTAAAAACTTTGAAGGTGCAGCAAAAGGTATTTCTCCAACTATAGATGGTATGCAAGCGCAGAAAAAATACAGTGAAGAAATGTCATTAGCAGCAGCGCAAATGGAATCTTTAAATAGCCTTTACAAAGTACAGATGGAAAGTGCAAACCGTCAAGCAGCTATTAACGAAGAAGCTGTTGAAAATGCAACTAAGTTAAAAGAACAAATGCAATCCTTAGCGTCTAACTTATCATCTTTAAATGGTGTATATGGTGGTATGTTATCTGCAATGAACAAAAACTAATTGGTTTTTATAATCATATAATTAATAATTAAAAACTAGTTAGAAATGGCAGGAGGAAAACAGTCCGCAAGGCAAAAAATGATTAACCTAATGTATTTGGTATTTATTGCGATGATCGCAATGACCATGTCAAAAGAAGTATTATCTGCATTCGGTTTAATGAACACAAAATTTGTTGACGCAAATGAATTGGCAACAACTGCTAACTCGGGAATTTTACAACAATTAAATTCACAAGCAGAAGAAAAGCCAGAATCGTTTGCAGCAGCAAATCAGAAAGCAAAGCAAATTAGTATTATATCCGATGAGTTTTATAAGTTTTTAGAAACTGTAAAAGAAAAAGATATTGTACTAGCTGGTAAGTATGAGAGAGAAGAAAACGGCGAGCTTCCTTATGAAGCAATGGATAAAGGCGATAAGCTGAATGAACTTTGGTTTACAGGAGACCGTTATACTAAAAGAGGTGACGAGATTGTTGCCGCAATTGAGAAGTATAAAAATGATATCAAGGCTGTAATTCCAAGTGAAGGAAAGTGGCAACCAGTTATCGATGGTTTTGAAAAGCGTTTTTCTTTGGAGCCTATAGTTGACGGTGAAGGAGTTAAAAAGAAATGGTTAGATTATCATTTTCAAGGTTTCCCAGCAATTGCGTCTTATACCAAGTTAACAGCAATGCAAAATGATGTTAAGGCTACAGAAACCAATATCTATAATGGATTTCTTGGTAACCTTGTTAGCTCAGCAACATCATTAAAAAACTATCAAGCTATTGTTTTAGCTGATAAGTCTGCGTTTTTTGCAGGTGAAAAATTCCAAGGACGTGTCGTATTAGGAAAATATGCTAACGTAACACCTACAAAATTGGTTGTGCAAGGTCAAGAGATTGATTTAACGAAAAATATTGATTCAACAGGTGCGGCAAAATTAGATTTTACTGTAGGTAATGTTGGTGAACAAAGTATTGAAGGTCAGTTTACATTCTTAGAAGATGGTAAGCCATTAGATATTCCAATTATAGGAAACTATGTGGTAGTGCCAAGACCAAACTCTGCAACAATATCTGCAGACAAGATGAACGTTGTTTATCGTGGTGTTGCTAATCCAATGACGATTTCTTTTGCTGGAGTACCAGATAATAAAGTGTCTGCTAGTGGTTCAGGTTTATCTAAAGCTTCAGGTACTGGTAAATATGTTATGAACCCAGGTACTGGTAGAGAAGTCACTATTAATGTGTCTGCTACTTTAGATGACGGTTCTAGAGCAAGCGATCAGCAAACGTTTAGAATTAAAGATATTCCAAAACCGACCGGAACAATTTCTGGTAAGGATGGTATTGTAAAATTACCAAAGCGTAATTTAGAGATTGGTACTATTGGTGCAGAATTAAATGATTTCGTGTTCGATTTACCAATCAACGTTACATCGTTTAAAATAAAAGTTCCTGGTCAGCCAACAGTTGCTGTTGCAGGTACTAAAATGAATAGCCAAGCGAAATCTGCCATTGGTAGAGCACGTAAAGGTGATGTAGTCACAATTTTTGATATTCAGGCGAAGATAACTGGTAATGCTAAATACAGATTAAAAGGTGTATCACCTGTAGCTGTAGAAGTAACCAACTAAGCCATAATCAACAAAAGTTACTGTAAAAGAAAATCCCAAATTGTAATAAAATAATAAGATGAAATTAAAAAGCTTTTTATGTATCGGAATAGGTCTGTTAGCCGCAAATGCAATGTTTGCTCAAGCTAATGTCCTAAACGCAAAAATACCAGAAGAAATTGGTATGAAAACTGAAGCGCAGTTACTCCTAGATAACGATAAGCCTTTAGAATATGGATATGTTGGTGATAGAGATATCTTATTTTCTAAAATGACTTGGGAAAAGATTGTTTTAGACGAGCGTGCTAACTTTCCTTTGTATTTTCCTATTGAAGAAAATTTAGGTGATGACCGACAGTCATTGTATAAAGTTTTGATGAATAATATCAACGATGGTACCATACCTAAAGTCTATGCGGATTCGTATTTTACTGAAGAACGTACTATGGAAGATTTAGCCCCTTCATTAAAAAAGGAGGAGATTACTGATGAAGGAATTGAATGGATGAATGCAGAAGGTGTTTCAGATACATCTAAAGTACCAGAAGAATTTGTGATTCGTCGTGAAATTGGTGCAGCAGATATCAATTCTTACCTAGTAAAAGGATTGTGGTATTTTGATAAGCGTCAAGGTGAATTAAAGTATCGTATCTTAGGTATTGCACCAGCAGCACCAGATGTGAACTTTATAGATTCTGATGATGAATCTAATAAAGAACCAATTGGTTTGTTTTGGGTATTTTATCCTGAATTAAGAGATATTCTTCATGAAGCAAAGGCTTTTAACAACAAGAATAGTGCAGTGCCATTATCATTCGATCATTTATTAAATAGCAGACGTTTTAGTAGTGTTATTTATAAAGAAGAAAATGTTTATGGTGATAGAGAGGTAAAAGAATATGTTGCCGAAAATGCATTAATGCAATTGCTTGAGTCAGAACGTATCAAAGATAAAATCAGAAACTTTGAACAAGATATGTGGAGCTACTAGTTAGCCTCTAACATAAAATATATAAACGCTCACTTTTTAAGTGGGCGTTTTTTTTGTATGAAACACTCTATGTGCATGTTTGTTGTCAATAAATAGTTACTACTTTTGTTTTAATGAAAAACGTAGATTATATCATTGTAGGTTGTGGGTTAGCAAGTATTGCTTTTTGTGAGCAATTAAGAGCCAACCATAAATCATTTGTAGTCTTTGATGATGCCTCTCAAAAATCATCTATTGTTGCAGCGGGACTTTATAATCCTGTCATATTAAAACGATTTTCAGAAGTTTGGAAAGCAAAAGAGCAACTGACATTAGCATTACCAGTCTATGCTAAAATTGAAAAAGAATTAGATATTAAGGTAGACTATAAACTCAGAATCCTAAGACGTTTCACCTCAATAGAAGAACAAAACAAATGGTTTACAGCTTCCGATAAACCCAATCTCGAACCGTTTATTTCTACAAAGCTTATTAAAAACACCAATTTACATATTGATGCAGCTTTCCAATTTGGTGAAGTCCTGCACGCAGGTCGTGTAGATACCGAAATGCTAATAACCAATTATAAACAGTTTTTAAAGCAGCAGGATTGGTTAGAGGAATCTACTTTTGAGCATCATAAGATGCAATTCAATAATGACGCTGTAGGTTATAACAACTATCATGGGAAGCAGGTGATATTCGCAGAAGGTTTTGGTGTAAAACACAATCCATTTTTTAATGATATTCCGCTCAATGGTTCTAAAGGAGAAATACTTACGATTGAAGCACCAGATTTAAAAATTGATTACGCTATAAAATCTTCGGTGTTTGTGATTCCACTTGGTAACGGTTTGTATAACGTTGGGTCCACCTACAACAATGACGATAAATCAAACACACCTACTGATAAGGCAAAGGAAGAGTTACTCACAAAGGTGAAAACCTTCATAAAATGCGATTTTAAAGTAGTAAAGCATGTGGCTGGTGTTAGACCGACAACAAAAGACCGACGACCTTTAGTCGGAAGACACGAGGAACACCAAAATCTTTATGTTTTAAATGGTTTAGGTACAAGAGGAGTAATGATTGCACCTTATGTGGCCAATGCATTATTTCAATTCATAGAAAACAACAAAGCTTTGAATTCTGAGATTGATATTGTTAGGTTTCGTTAGTTTGGAGTTCAGAGTTCACTCTTGGAAAATACATATTCAAATTGATAGCGCTTAGTAGATTATTACTTATGGAAATTGATAATTAATGAGCTACTGTTTGGTTGAGCGCAGTCGAAACCTACAAAAAACACATCAATAGTTCTCGACTGCGCTCGAACAGACAACAATTAATAATTCAATTATTATATAATCAATTAATTACTATTAAATATTAGTAGGTATTTAACTACTGACCTCTGCAACTTGATCTTCAACATTAAAAATTCCTTTTGAACCATTAACTTACAAAGACAAAATTACTTTTTCAAAGCAGTCTTATCAAAACTGATAAAAAGGTTAATCCAAATATTTCGTGAGAGACGCATTATGATTGGTACAAATCCAATAATTGTAATTATAATAGCAATAAATGCGGTAATGAGTGACGATTCAAAAATAACATTACTAATAATAAAAGCAGCAACAGCAAAGGCAATACCTACACCATAACTCACATACATTGAGCCGTAAAAGAAAGAGGGTTCCATTTGGTATTTGGTTTGGCAATGCGAGCAACGTTCGTGCATTTTAAAAATATCCGATAATTTATAAGGATTTTTCTCAACATACATAGATTCTTGATGGCATTTTGGACATGCACCAAACAAAATACTATAAAGTTTCATTCCTTTTCTAATCATAACTAAAAACCTTTACTTTTACATTTTTTAAAACACTACAAAGATAAATTTTTATAAGTCCACGTATTGTAACAATTGTAACGTTTATTACAATTAGAATATTCAAATAAGCTATGCTAAATATCCATAATCTATCCATATCATTTCAAGGAGAATATCTTTTTGAAGAAATTACATTTAAGCTGGGTCTTGGAGATCGCATTGGTTTAATTGGTAAAAATGGAGCCGGTAAATCAACCATGCTCAAAATTTTATCTAAAGAGCAAGAAGCGGATACTGGACAAATTGCAGCTGATAAAGATTTAAGAATAGGGTTTTTAAAACAAGACATTGATTTCGATTTTGGTAAAACAGTTTTAGAAGAATCTTACGAAGCGTTCAAGGAAATAAAAGAGTGCGAGAGCAAGTTAGAACAGATTAATATTCAACTAGCTGAGCGTACCGATTACGAAAGTGAATCGTACAACCAGTTGATGATAGATCTTAACGAGGTGCAACATCAATACGAAATTCTTGGTGGTTACAATTACCAAGGCGAAACCGAAAAGATCTTGCAAGGTCTTGGTTTTAAACGTGAAGATTTCGATAAGCTCACAGATACTTTTTCTGGTGGCTGGCGCATGCGAATAGAATTAGCAAAGTTATTACTTCAAAATAACGATTTATTATTATTAGATGAGCCAACCAATCACTTAGATATTGAGTCCATTATTTGGCTAGAAGGGTTTTTGAAGACTATTAGCGGAGCCGTGGTTATTGTCTCTCACGATAAAATGTTTTTAGACAATGTTACCAATCGGACTATAGAAATCTCATTAGGTCGCATTTACGATTACAATAAGCCATACACCCAGTTTTTAGCGCTGCGTAAAGAAATGAAGATTCAGCAATTGGCAGCTCAAAAGAATCAAGAAAAGCAGATTCAACAAACTGAGAAGTTGATTGAAAAGTTCAGAGCGAAAGCCTCTAAAGCAACCATGGCGCAATCACTAATTAAAAAATTAGATAAGATTGATCGCATCGAAGTTGATGAAGATGATAATAGCGTTATGTCGTTAAACTTTCCGGTATCTGTAACACCAGGTAAAGTGGTAGTAGAAATGGATAACGTGTCTAAATCTTATGGTGATTTACAAGTCTTACATAACGTTAATTTATCAGTACCTAGAGATATAAAAACAGCCTTTGTAGGGCAGAATGGTCAAGGAAAATCAACATTAGCCAAGATTATTGTTGGTGAAATTGAGCACCAAGGGAAACTCACTTTGGGTCATAATGTGCAGATTGGTTATTTTGCGCAAAACCAAGCCGAATATTTAGACGGAAGCAAAACCGTTTTAGATACCATGATTGATGCGGCTAATGAGACTAACCGAAGTAAAGTAAGAGATATTTTAGGTTCATTTTTATTTAGAGGTAGTGAAGCTGAAAAATATGTGCGCGTACTTTCTGGTGGTGAACGTAACCGTTTAGCTTTAGCTAAATTGTTGTTACAACCTTTAAATGTCCTTATTATGGATGAGCCAACTAATCACTTAGATATTAAGTCGAAAAATGTTTTAAAAGAAGCTCTAAAACGTTTTGAAGGCACTTTAATTTTAGTGTCTCACGATAGAGATTTTTTACAAGGTTTAACAGACACCGTTTACGAATTTAAAGACCAGAATATTAGAGAGTATTTAGGTGATATCGATTTTTACTTGGACCAGCGTAATCTAGAAAACTTAAGAGAAGCCGAAAAACGAACGGTTGTTGCAAACAAACCAAAGGAAAGTAATAAACAGAGTTACGACGACCAAAAGAAAGTAAAATCTTTGAATAACAAATTGAGTAATGTTGAATCTAAAATTAACCAATTAGAAAAAGACATTAAAGCTGATGATGTAAAATTGGCAACAGATTATGACAAAACAGCATCTGATCCTAAGTTTTTTGATGCTTATCAAAAGAAAAAGAAATCATTAGAGCAATTAATGAAAGATTGGGAAGCAGCCCAAGAGCAGTTAGACGCTATCAATAATTAAGATTTTTTTAACGTGTTACTACATCTATATAGATAGCTTTGCACTTTATTGATCTCCACATTTATGTTAAGAAAAGTCATTCTATCTATTATAGGGATAGCATTGGTGATAGCTGCGTTTTTATACACGAAACATCTTATTGCTAATAAGAATAAACCTAAGCCAGTTCCAGCAAAAGTTGTTAAAACGGTATTTGTAGATACCGTAAAAAATACAACAATACCAATTGTAATAGCTGCTAGTGGTAACTTGGTTGCTAAACGTAGGGTAGAACTTTACTCAGAAGTTCAAGGGATATTTAGACCTTCAAGCATCTTATTTAAACCAGGTCAAACCTATAAAAAGGGGCAATCATTAATTAGAATTGATGCTTCAGAATTTTACGCCAGCGTGCAATCGGCAAAGAGCAGTCTTTATAATGACATCGCTGCAATGATGCCAGATTTACAACTCGATTTCCCTGAGGTTTTTAGCAAATGGAAAACCTATCTTTCAAACTATAATTTAGAGAAAACAACACCTAAGTTACCTCAGATGACTTCCGAAAAGGAAAACTTTTTTATTACAGGACGCGGCATTGTTTCAAGCTATTACAACGTTAAGAACTTAGAAGAGCGTTTATCTAAATATTACATCAATGCACCATTTTCTGGAATTTTAACCGAAGCCTTAGTAAGTGAAGGTGCTTTGATTAGAAATGGACAAAAGCTTGGTGAATTTATTGATACATCCATTTACGAAATTGAAGTCGCCATCTCTAAAAGCTATGCCTCGTTTTTAAAAGTAGGTGAAACAGTTACACTTAATACCTTAGACGGAATAGACACTTATACTGGTAAAGTAACACGTGTCAATGGTAATGTAGATCTTACCACGCAGACCATTACCGCATTTATTGAACTGAAGCATCCAGATTTAAGGGAAGGGGTTTATCTTGAAGCACAATTAGATGCTAAAGACGAGCCAAATGCGATAGAAATTGATCGTAATTTATTGTCAGATAGCAATACCATATTTGTTTTAAAAGATAGTATTTTAGATGCTATACCTGCAAAACCCATTTTTTTTACAGACACTAAAGTGGTCTTAAAGGATGTTGCAGATGGTACAATAATGATTTCTAAACCAGTACCTGGTGCTTATGCTGGCATGTTAGTTAAACCATATAGTAATACTAAAGCGAATAAGTAATATGAGAAAAATTATCTCGTTTTTTATTCGATATCATATTGCCGTTAATATCGTCATTGGTGCATTTTTTGTGTTTGGCTTATTAGGTTATAACAGTTTAAAATCAAGTTTTTTTCCTTTAGTAGAATCAAAAATTATTAATGTTAGTATTACCTATCCTGGTGCTTCACCTCAAGAAATTGAAGAAGGTATTGTGCTTCAAATTGAAGATAATTTAAAAGGATTACGTGGAGTAGATCGGGTCACTTCGGTTTCTAGAGAGAACAGCGGTACAATTACTATAGAAATTGAAAAAGGAGAAAACATAGATTTTATGCTTCTCGAAGTTAAGAACGCTGTAGATCGTGTACCAAGTTACCCAACTGGTATGGAGCCGCTTATTGTGGCTAAGCGCGAAGAAGTACGGCAAACCATAAGTTTTGCGGTTAGCGGTAAAGCGATTCCGTTGGTAACGTTAAAAGAAATTGGTCGCCAAGTAGAAAATGACTTACGAGGTATTGATGGTATTTCGCAGGTTGAAGTTTCTGGTTATCCGCAAGAAGAAATCGAAATTGCTGTTAATGAAAATAACTTATTAGCTTACGATATTACCTTTACAGATGTAGCGCTTGCTGTTGGGCAGTCTAATATTTTAGTTACAGGCGGAAACGTAAAAACCGATGCTGAAGAATATTTAATTAGAGCTAATAACCGTTCTTATTATGGTAACGATTTATCTAATGTTATTGTTAAAGCAACACCAGAAGGAAAAATTGTTAGGCTGAAAGACGTTGCCATTATAAGAGATCGTTTTTCTGAAACACCAAATGCCACCTATTTCAATAAAGAATTATCAGTTGATATTACGGTCACAAGTACTAATAATGAAGATTTAGTCAGTTCAGCTCAAAAAGTAAAAGACTATATCGAAGATTACAACCAAAAGTACAATAATGTGCAGTTAAATGTGGTGCGCGATTTGTCTATTACATTAGAGCAACGGACGCAATTGTTGTTAGAAAATGCAGCGGTTGGTATTCTTTTAGTACTCATCTTTTTATCCATCTTTTTAAATACACGTTTAGCCTTTTGGGTGGCTTTTGGCTTGCCTATTTCGTTTTTAGGCATGTTTATATTTGCAGGTCAGTTTGATGTTACAATCAACGTGTTATCACTCTTTGGAATGATTATCGTTATTGGTATTCTCGTGGATGATGGTATTGTTATTGCCGAAAATATCTATCAACACTACGAGCGTGGTAAAAGTCCTTTTGATGCTGCAGTTGATGGAGTGATGGAAGTTATTCCACCTGTAGTTTCAGCAATAATAACGACACTTTTAGCTTTTTCTACATTCTTGTTTTTAGACAGTAGAATTGGTGAATTTTTTAGTGAAGTTTCGGTCATCGTTATTTTAACTTTAACAGTGTCTTTAGTTGAGGCGTTAATCATTTTACCTGCGCATTTAGCACACTCTAAAGCATTGAGAGCTAAAAAGGAAAAAGAAGAAAATCTTACAGGTGTAAAAAAGTTCTTTTCTAAAATGCGATACATCAATAAGTTTGGTGATCGTGTTATGAGTTTTTTAAGGGACAAATTATACACACCAGTTTTAAGGTTTGTATTAGAATTTAAACTCTTAGCTTTAGGTATATTTTTAGCCTTATTGGTGTTTACGTTTGGTGCGGTTGGTGGCGGAATTATAAGTGTAACCTTATTTCCTAGAATTGCTAGTGATCAGATATCGATAGCATTAGATATGCCAAATGGCACTAATGTAAAAATTACAGATTCTATTATCTCAATGATAGAGGATAAAGCCGAAATTGTAAACCAAGAATTTTCAGATAAATATTTAAGCGGAACGGATAAGTTGTTGTTTGAAAATACCATAAGAACGGTTAATAGCTCCTCGAGTGCGTCTTTACGAATTAACATGCTTCCAGGAGAAGAACGTCCAGATGTTATCAGTTCAATTTTAGTAGCTAATCGATTGCGCGAATTAGTTGGACCAGTTGTTGGCACGGAACGTTTAATATTTGGGTCTGGTGGAAATTTTGGAGGCAGTCCTATTTCGGTGTCACTATTAGGAAATAATATAAACGAATTAAAAGCTGCTAAAACCGAATTAAAGGAGATTATGGAAGCAGATCCTGCTTTAAAGGACGTTGAGGATAATGATCCTGCTGGTATCAAAGAAATCCGATTAGAACTAAAGCAAAGTGCTTATTTATTGGGTCTCGATTTACGAACTGTAATGAGTCAAGTACGTGCAGGTTTCTTTGGTGTGCAAGCTCAGCGTTTTCAGCGTGGACAAGACGAAATTAGAGTTTGGGTACGTTACGATAGAAATAATAGAAGTTCTATAAACGATCTTGATGAAATGCGAATTGTAACACCAACAGGCACAAGAGTCAACCTCAGAGATATTGCAGATTATAGTATTGCACGAGGCGATGTGGCTATTAATCATTTAGAAGGTCGAAGAGAAATTCAGATTTCGGCAGACATGAAAGATGCCAATGCCAGTAATACGGATATTATGGAAGATTTACGATTGAATGTCATTCCGGAATTACAATCTAAATACCCAACAATTTCTGCTTCCTTTGAAGGTCAAAATAGAGAAAAGGAGAAATTGAGCAGCTCTTTGAGTTCGGCAGGTTTAATCATCTTATTATTAATCTATACAACCATCGCCTTCACATTTAGAAGTTACAGTCAACCCTTATTGTTGATACTGTTAATTCCATTCAGTTTAACAGCGGTGGCTTGGGGACATTTTTGGTTAGGTTTTCCACTTAATATTCTGTCATTGCTCGGTATTATTGCTTTAATCGGAATTATGGTGAATGATGGATTGGTATTGATAGGTAAATTTAATTCGAACTTAAAAGAAGGTATGACATTTGATTTGGCCTTGTCAGAAGCCGGAAAATCAAGATTCAGAGCCATATTTTTAACCTCACTAACTACCATTGCAGGTTTGGCACCGTTACTATTAGAAAAAAGTAGACAAGCTCAATTTTTAAAACCAATGGCGATCAGTATTACATTTGGTATTGCATATGCAACCATATTAACCTTGTTAGTGTTGCCTTTATTTTTATCCATTAGTAATAATATAAAAGTAGGAGCGAAGTGGTTGGCTACAGGGAATAAAATTTCGAAAGAAGAAGTAGAACGTGCTATAAAAGAACAAAATGAAGGTGAAGACTCAAAGGTTTCTAGTTTAACAACAACTACAAAGTTAAAAACGGACGCTTATTCTGTAAGAAGAAAGTCGAATCGAGCACCATATAATAGGAGGTAATGAAAACGTATAAATTCATAGTATTAGTCAGTCTTTTGATTATTTCAATCACCAGTTTTGCTCAAGAAGTGGTAACTAAAGAACGAGCTGTTGCTCTTGCTTTAGAAAATAACTTTGGAATCTTAATAGCGTCTAACAACCTAAAAATTTCAGAAAATAATAAAAACATACTCAACTCTCGTTATTTACCAACCGTTACTGGTAATGCTGGCGGATCAATAGATAGACAAAATACCGAAGGTCAGTTAGCAAATGGCGATGTAAGACTTGCAGAAGGAGCAGAAACGAGACGTTACAATGCCTCAATAAATCTTAATTATACGCTGTTTGATGGTTTAGGACGCTATTACGATTACAAACGTTTAAAAGAAGAATACAATTTATCTGAATTACAAGCTCGCGAAACCATCGAGAATACAATTACCCAACTGCTTACTGTATATTATGATGTGGCGCGACAAAGTGAAAATCTTAAATCTTTAGAAGAAACGCTCAAAATTTCAAAAGATCGACTCACACGTTCCGAATATCAGTTTGAGTTTGGACAAAATACAAAGTTAGATGTACTTAACGCAGAGGTTGATATTAACAACGACAGTATAAATATTATCAATGCCAAGCAGCGTTTAATAAATGCTAAACGCGATTTAAATGTGGTTACTGGCAATAGCATTTCTAATACGTTTGCGGTAGACACCACAGTGGCATTTTTAATGCAGCCTAATAAAGATGATTTGCTTAACTCAATTTACGCAAATAACGTAACGCTCATACAAAATGAAAAAAATATTGCCATTAATGAGTTCACTATTAAGGCAAATAAATCTGGGTATCTGCCGAGCATTGGTTTAACTGGTTCTTATGGTTGGAACGAGTCTGCAAATAATAGTCCGCTGGCCTTTGTGCTTCAAAATACCAATACTGGCGTTTCCGGTGGTATTAATCTTACTTGGAATTTGTTTGATGGTGGCACTACTATAACACGTGTAAAAAATGCAAGACTCAATTTAGAAAACCAAAAATTACAAAAGACACAGTTAGAACTCGATATTACGCGTAATTTTAATAATGCTTGGGACAATTATCAAAACATGCTTTTAATATATAATGTTCAAGAAGATAATATAAAAACCGCTAAAAATAATTTTAACCGTACGCAGGAAAAATTCAAACTAGGGCAAGTTACGTCTATTGAATTTAGGCAAGCACAGCTCAATTTGCTTACAGCAGAGTTAGCTCGAAATCAGGCTAAGTATGACGCTAAACTAGCTGAAGTTATTGCACTTCAAATTAGTGGTGAGTTGTTAAATGTTGAATTTTAAATCTCAGAAATGGAAGAACAATTTTTTCAATGTCCTTATTGTTGGGAGCAAATTTCGATGTTAATTGATGTATCTCAAACCTATCAAAGTTATATTGAAGATTGTGAAATATGTTGTAATCCTATTCAAATTACAGCGCACACGGAACAACAGGAGATTACAGGTTTTCAAGCTGAAAATATTGAACAATAGAATAATTTCTTAAAAATTATAAGCTTAACTTGTTATAGTTTAGTGTATTTCATCGAAAAAAGTTGCTGTTAAGTGGTATTATGCCTATATTTGAAATGTTATTGTGTCCCTCCACAGAAATCTACTAGTTATGAAGACACTTAAGATAACATTATTTCTCTGCTTAGTTTCAGTATTTTCGTTTGCCCAAGTTTCTCAAAATCAAAAAATAGCATTGCTAGATTTGTATGAGGCAACAGGTGGTGAGTCATGGAATCAGTCATGGGATTTAGAGCAATCAGTTTCTGAATGGTACGGACTCACATTAGAAAATGATAATGTGGTAGCCATAAACCTTAGTTTTAATAGCTTAACGGGAAGTCTTCCTGAATCAATTTCTAATTTAACACACTTAAAAGTTCTTAATTTATCTTTCAATAAGTTAGAAGGTCAATTACCAAATTCTTTGGTAGATATGATTAGTTTGGAAGAAATTAAATTATTCTCGAATAGCTTAAATGGTGCCATACCAAAAAATATTGGAGCATTAACAAATCTGAAGTCTTTAGAATTATTTAATAATGATCTTTTCGGTGAGATTCCAGCATCAATAGGAAACTTAAGTAAACTTGAAAATCTAAATTTGAGCAGTAATTTGCTGATGGGTAAATTGCCTGCAAGCATGGCGAATTTAAAATCTTTGAAAATACTAAGCCTTTTTGATAATAATTTGATGGGAACAATTCCAAAATCAATAGGGCAACTGCAACAGCTTGAAGAATTAGTATTATCTAATAATGCGTTTTATGGTACTTTGCCTGGTGTATTGGTGGAGTTACAAGGCTTAAAAACGCTATTATTAAGTAACAATCAATTTAAAGGAAACTATGCTGTATTAAAAGACGTACTTCCTCATATTGTTGATTTTGATTTAGATGCAGCCAATATGGAGGGTACGCTAGCTACTTTAGATGACGAAGATTAGTTAACCTATAAATTTTTAATACATTAGAAATAACGTTCAAAATTTTGAACGTTATTTTTTTGTTTTAATGCTTGCAATAATTAAAAAGCGTTGTATATTTGCAGTCCTAAAATGATTGAGTCGGCATTATGAACCGAGTGTTTGAAAAACATAAGTCATTTTAAAATCAAAAATCGCGGGATAGAGCAGTAGGTAGCTCGTCGGGCTCATAACCCGAAGGTCACTGGTTCGAGTCCAGTTCCCGCTACTAGTAATATCAAGCCTTTCAAGAAATTGAAAGGCTTTTTTATTTCAATGGGTACAGAATAGGTACAGAATAAGACCACTTATCTTATACCTAATAGTATTTGATTTAGATTAATTTCATTTAGTATTTTAAATTGACATTGAAGTTATTATTATTATTATTATCAAAAATCACATTTTTTGAATAATACAAAGATCACTTCAGCTAAATTCCTGTTAACTAAATCTTTCTATTTTAAAATTTTGTAACTTCGTTATCAGTATGAAACAAGTATTCCATAAAATAATGTCTTTGGCAATGGCTTTTGTAGTGTTACTCTCTACAATGTCATTTACGCTTAGTATGCATTATTGTGGGGATACTTTGGTAGAAACTTCTATGTTCCATAAAGCAGAAGGATGCGGAATGGAAATGGAACAATCTTCAACTGAAGGTTGTTCTATTACAAAAAAGAACTGTTGTAATGATGAACAATTGATAGTTGATGGTCAAGACGAACTACAACTGCAAGTTGACAAAATTTCTTTTGAGCAACAAGTATTCATCGCTTCATTTGTTTACACTTATATTAACCTTTCTGAAGTTTTAGATAACAATGTATCTTCTTTTGAAGAATACGAACCACCACTCGTCATAAGGCAACTCTACAAGATTGACGAGACTTATTTAATTTGATTTTTAAACAATAGACTGTTTTATCCTATAACTTTATAATGTCATAAGGATAATTTGCTGTATTCGGTGTTTTCCTAACGCCAATGTCTAACTGTTTAATAATCAAAGCTAATGCTAAATAAAAGCATCAAATTTTTAATAGAAAACAAACTCGTAGCAGTTCTGTTACTCGTCCTTTTTGTTGGATGGGGAACTGTAAACGCGCCTTTTAATTGGGATATAGGATTTTTACCAAGCAACCCTGTAGCGGTAGATGCCATTGCAGATATTGGAGAAAATCAACAAATTGTATTCACAAAGTGGGATGGTCGTTCGCCATAAGATATAGAAGACCAAATCACTTATCCTTTAACTACTTCTTTACTTGGTATTCCAGGGGTAAAAACCATTCGTAGTTCTTCTATGTTTGGGTTTTCAAGTATCTATATCATTTTTGTAGAAGATATAGAATTCTATTGGAGTCGCAGTCGCATCCTCGAAAAACTCAATTCATTACCAAGTGGATTATTACCAGAAGGTGTTAATCCTGCATTAGGACCAGATGCCACAGGTTTAGGACAAATATTTTGGTACACGCTTGAAGGTCGAGATGAAAACGGAAATGTTACTGGTGGTTGGGATTTACACGAATTGCGTAGCATTCAAGATTACTATGTAAAATATGCTTTATCTACTGCAAGTGGTGTTTCTGAAGTCGCTTCCATTGGTGGTTATGTTCAGGAGTATCAAGTTGATGTTAATCCAGAGCTAATGCGTCAATATAACATTGGTTTAAACCAAGTTGTAAAAGTGGTTAAAAGTAGTAATCAAGATATTGGTGCGCAGACTTTAGAAATTAATCAAGCTGAATATTTAGTGCGTGGTTTAGGTTATGTAAAATTTGTTGAAGATATTGAAAATGCTGTAGTAACTTCAGAAGATTTTACTTCAATTAAGATTAAAGACATAGGTAAAGTATCATTAGGTCCAGCAACACGAAGAGGTATATTAGACAAAGAAGGTGCTGAAGTCGTTGGTGGTGTTGTAGTTGCACGATATGGTGCTAATCCAATGGAAGTCATTACCAATGTAAAAGCCCAAATTGAGGAACTGAAAGGTGGATTACCAACAAAAGTATTGGCAGATGGACGAATATCTCAATTGACAGTCATTCCTTTCTATGACCGTACCGAGCTTATTGAAGAAACATTAGACACCCTTAATGAAGCATTGACACTAGAAATATTAATTACCATTTTGGTTATTATTGTTATGGTTTTCAATTTAAGAGCTTCTATTTTAATTTCTGGATTGTTGCCTGTTGCAGTATTAATGGTATTTGTTGCCATGAAACTGTTTAACGTAGATGCCAATATTGTAGCACTTTCCGGTATTGCTATTGCTATTGGAACTATGGTAGATGTTGGCGTCATTTTCGCATAGAATATGATTCGCCATCTCGATGATGAAAAATTACGGCTACAAGAAGATGGTACAGAGTTAACTACAAATGAAGTGGTTTATAATGCTACTGCCGAAGTTTCTGGAGCGATTTTAACTGCGGTATTAACTACAATTATTAGCTTTGTTCCTGTATTTACAATGATTGGTGCAGAAGGAAAACTGTTTAGACCTTTAGCATTTACCAAAACGATGGCGTTATCGGCATCTTTGGTTATTGCTTTATTTCTAATCCCACCATTCGCACCTTATTTATTCAGAAAAACATCACTTAAAAGTTCATTTAAGCATATTATAAATGGTGCTTTAATAGTTGCTGGAATCGCAATTATGGTTATTGGTTAGGGATTATTTTAATTGCTTTTGGTATTACAGGTTTACTCGGAGTTTTGGGTAAACTAAATAAGAAAAACAGCAATCTTGTAAATATTATTATTTCATGTACTACCATTATATTTTTACTTGCCGAATATTGGAGACCATTAGGCTTTGACAGAAGTATTGTAGTAAACTTAATTTTTGTAGCGACTATTTGCTTCGGAATTTTAGGAATATTTTCAATTTTACGACGGTATTATGGACAAATTTTAAATTGGGCTCTAGCAAACAAGTTATTGTTTTTAATTATTCCAGCAACTGTGCTAATTTCTGGAGGATGGATTATGAACAATACAGGAAAAGAATTTATGCCATCTTTAAACGAAGGCTCTTTTCTATTAATGCCAACCTCATTACCACATTCAGGTGTTGCCGAAAATAAACGTGTTCTTCAGCAATTAGATATGGCTGTAGCCACCATTCCAGAAATTGAAAAAGTAGTTGTAATGACTATAGATCAGTTAAGTGCAGAAGGGATGAAAGATATGGGTAAAGTTATGGGTGTTGTTTCTAAGGAATTAGCTGGTCAAGCAGATGGAAAGACCATATCTACTATTGTAAAATCGAAGTTGTCTTAGTTTAGAAATTACTGCTTAGACACAAATATGGCCTCGTAGTTCAACTGGATAGAATATCAGATTTCGGCTCTGAGGGTTGGAGGTTCGAATCCTCTCGAGGTCAC
>NZ_JBGCDQ010000012.1:0-49162 GCF_045105575.1 Winogradskyella sp.
ATATACCTAGAAAATTATACAGGAGCCAGTATTACGTCACTTAATTGGTTATTTCAATTTGCGTTAGCACTGTCATTATTTTATTCTCTTGCACTGTTAAAAAACATCTTCAAATTTTCTACTTATACTAACTTTTCTGAATGGTTAAAAATTGGACTTTTTCTATTTGAACTATTTATAATCAGTTGGTATCTATTCAAAGCACTCAATAATCCAAACCTTTTCAGAAACATTGATTCAAAATTAAAACTTGTCAATGCATACATTTCTGAAGAAAAAAAGAACAAATCTTTAAACAGAAATGAAAAAGAATTTAATTCAGAGTTGTTAACTCTGAAGAAATATATGATTGAAGAAAAACCATATCTTAATCCTTCTTTAACAATCCAAGATATTTCTAATACTATTGCAATTCCAGTTAGAGATTTATCTGTTTTAATTAATCATAAACTAAATCAACATTTCTACGATTTTGTAAATAGCTATCGTATTGAGAATGCTATGGATATTTTAAAAGATAAGACAAAAAGTAAAAAAACTATTCTAGAAATTCTTTATGAAGTTGGTTTTAATTCAAAATCTTCATTTAATACTGCTTTTAAAAAACATACGAATACCACACCAACTAATTATCGTAAAAACCTATAAATAAAGGGTTTGTAATTACTCATACTTTTCTTTAAAATAACTCGTACGATTTTTTTAGAACAAATGCGTTCGACTACTTTCATTCGGTCGCGTAACGTTAAATTCCCTCGCATATTTGTATTGAAATTATTTTTAACATAAAACACGATACAATGAAAACTTCATTAAAGATTTTAACATTACTATTATTAATCAGTAACTTTTCTTTTGCTCAAGACTTTTCTAAAAAGATTGATTCAATAGTAAATGAGAATTATCAGAAAAATCCTGATATAGGTATCAGCATTGGGTTTATTCATAATAATCAAGAATATTATACCGCCTACGGGAAAATGAGTAAAGAAAGTCAAGTAGACATTAATAAAAATTCTGTTTTTCAAATTTCTTCTATAACCAAGCTTTTAACTTCAAATTTAGTAGCACAAGCGGTTATAGATGACAAGCTGAAATTAGATGACTATATAGATAACTATCTTCCTAAACAATACATTCTTCATGAAAAAATTAAAAATAAAATAAAAATATCCGACCTAGCATCACACCAATCCGGTTTAACTGATTTAGATTTTAGAGCCTTGATTGCATCAAATTCGCAACAACCTATGAATGGTGTAACTCAAAAAACATTAGCCGATATTATAAATAATTGTACTGAATTAGTTGATTATGGAAAATACCGTTACTCTACAATTGGATTTGTACTACTTGGGCAAATATTAGAAACTATATATGGCAAAAGTTATGATGTAATTATTAGAGAAAAAATGATAACCCCATTGCAAATGACCAATACTTTAACTGATGATTTTAATGTAAGAAACATTACAACTGGATATAACCCAGAAGGAGGAGTTCAAGAATTTATAAACTGGGGTATTACTGCACCCGCAGGATTAGTAAAATCCAGTGCTTCTGATATGATTACGTTTTTAAAGGCAGTCTTAAATAAAGGTAATGCTATAGCTAATGCTGCTTTACTAGCTGAAAAAGTACATTATAGTAAAGATGGAAGAGAATTAGGGTTAGCCACCAATATAATTACAGATGACAAAAACACCATTTATTTAAAAACAGGAGATTCTATGGGACAAACTTCAATTATATGCTATAATAGAGCTGCAAACTGGGGAATCATTATTCTTATGAATAAACGTGTTACAAAAATGAAACTTAAATTATTTACTGATATTTACGAAAATATTTTGAAATGAAAAATTTAGGATAATAGTTAATAAGGCCAGCAGGTAACAATGTATAAAAGTAATAGCGGTTTAGGTTTTAATCTAAACCGTTTTTGCATTTAATTAAGTAACTTGTAAACTGAAAGAAAGTGAATTTTAATCCGCTACTACTCTTATACTAAACGTTAGCATTCATTAACCACTAAACCCAAAGTAAACAATGAAACAAAGAATTTTACTGATTTTAATGATTGGTTTTTTAACCAAAATTTATTCACAAGACAAAAAAATTAATTTTCAATTATCTGTTGGACCGACAATATCAGTTCCAAAAACAAGTGAACTAACCAATACTAATGTTGATGGAAGTCCTGAAATTAAATCTTCGATAAACATAGGCGCATTTATTTTGCCAAGTGTAAATTATTCAATTAATGAGAAATCATCTCTTGGCTTTGGAATTGGATTTTTTCTGGACAGGTTTTCTATCGAAGATAAAATAGGAGCAGTTACGAATAAAGGAAATCGAAGTATTAGTCAAATTCAGACACCAATAAATTTTAACTTTCATTTTAGCCAAGATAAATCTTATCAATTTGGAATTGGGGGATTTGCTAGTTTTTTGATATCTGCAAAAGAAAAAGGTGACACGACAACAAATTTATCTCAAATTGATATAATTGACCCAAGTGACCCAAATTTTATTAATCCTAATATCAGTTACGAGAATGATATTAAGGATAATTATAATTCAGTGAGTTTTGGTGCGTTCATTCAATTAAAGAAAAATGTATCCTTTTCGTCAGATAAAAAAGGTTTTATTCTTCTGAGAATTAACCAACATTTTAATTCTATAAAGAACAATGACTCTGATTCTGATTTAAGTGAATTCGTTGAATTAAAAAATGAAAAAGAACCGACTACAGTAAATTTGGGAATTGGAATAATTATATAAATAACGTATGCTAACACTCGCATATAACAAATAGAAATAATCATAAAATACAACTTGCATTAATCTATTATTTTCAGATAGTAAAAAGCCCAAACAATTAAAATGTTTGGGCTTTTTATAGTCATTAAGTTTTATAGTTATATTATTCTTGATTATACATCCCACGAACCTTAACCAATTTAGCTTTCCAAGTGTCTAAGTCTTTTTTGTGGTTCGCAATATTTTTATGAACTTCTTTTACTAAGGGATTATCAGACTTTACATTAGAGAAAAATTGTAAGTTATTTTCTAGCTGATTAATTTCAGATCTAATCTCGTCCATACGCTTTTTAATGAAACTGTATTCATTATCGAGTAGTCTGGTATCATCAGGATTGGCTAAATTTTCAAGCTTACTTTCAAACTTAATCATTTCTAATTTAGACTTATCCATTTTAAGTTTGTCAAACGCATCATCGATGGCTTTGTAGAATTTACCATCTATATAACGTTTGTTTTGTGGCACGTGTCCAATGGCTTTCCATTCAGAAATTTTAGCCTTTAAAACGTCGATATCTGCTTTAGGATCTTCCGTAGATTCTAAGGTTTTTAAAGCATCCAAAAGTTTTACTTTTTTATCAAAAGCATCGAACAGATGTTGGTCCTCTGCTTTACGTGCCGCATGCATGTTATTAAAATAATGATTACAAGCGTTTTTAAATTGTTTCCAAACTTTATCACTATCGCGTCTTGGGACATGACCAATTTTTTTCCATTCGTTCTGAATTTTCTTCATTAATGGAGTTACGGTTGCAAAATCGTCACTATCCTTATGGTCTTCCGCTATTTTAATAAGATCTTTCTTCTTTTTAAGATTATCATATTGATCTTTCTTTAAATTTTTATAGAAATTATTTTTTCCACGATTAAAATTTCTAACAGCATCTTTAAATTTAGCCCAAGTTTGTTCGTTCACTTTAAGAGGGACTTTTCCGGCTTTGAAAAAGGCATCTCTTAACATTTCAATATCCTTTATTTTTTTCTGCCAAGCATTATGCGAATCGTCCTTGTCTTCTGAAACTTTAATAATCAGTGCAATGATTTCTTCCTTGCGCTCAAGATTTTTTTCGTGCGCTTTATCCATGTCTGCATAATAAGCTTGTCGCTTATCATGTATGGTTTTGGTTGCTTTGCTAAAACGTTCCCAGATCTCTTCTCTGTGTGCTTTACCAACAGGTCCAAGTTCTTCTTTCCATAATTTATGTAATACCTGTAACTCTCTAAATGAGCGGTTGGTGTTTTCGTCTTGTGCTAATTCTTCGGCACGTTCTATGATTTTTAATTTCTGGTCATAGTTATGCTTAAAGTCCATATCTCTCAAATCATTATTGAGATGTAAAAAGTCGTAAAAACGCTCTACATGGTGGTGATAGGTATTCCAAGCATTATTGTATTTATCTCTAGGAATTGGGCCAGCATTTCTCCATTGTTCTTGGAGGTCTTTAAAATGCTTGTAGGTAGTACCCATGTTTTCTTCCACACTAAGCAAACCTTTAATATCCTCTATAATTTGTAAACGATGCTCTAAATTTTGTTTTAGATTTTGCTCACGCTCTTTGTAATAAGCGTTGATAGATTGTTTGTATTCTTTGTAGCTAGAATTAAACGCTTTTTTAATGTCGTTGGTATAATAAAAATCGATTTCATTACCGCCTTCTGCGAGAAACTCTTCTTTCTTTTCGTCTAAGAGTTCGCTGAATTTAGCATTGAATTCAGACTTTATTTCATTAACATGTTTAGAAATGGTCTGTATTTTATGATTTTTAAGTAATCTTGTTATTTCAGTACTCAATTCAGCCATAGACATGGCATGGTAATCTTTTTCTTCTACTTCATGACGTTCTGCATTAGATTCGTCTTCTGCATCTTCAGCATTTGAAGCTTCTATTTCGTCAACATGATCTTTCTCTTCTTCAGACTTTGAGCTGCTCGTTACGTCACTATCATCAGTTTGCGATGCTTCTGCAGTTTCAACTTCAGCTTGAGTTTCAGCTTTGATTTCTGTTTCAACTTTAACGTCGCTTTCGACTTCAGCTTCGACTTCAGCTTCAACTTCGGTTTCAGCTTCAGCTTCAACTTCAACTTCTCGTGCAGTTTCTTCTATTGGAGTAGTTTCTGTTGGTACTACTTCTTTTTTTCCATCTGCATCTTGCAGGTTATCATTTTCAGACATAAGTCAATATATTTTATATAGGAGGTTAAAGATACTAACAAGTGTTAGATTTACAAAGGAAATGCAACCACACCTTATATTTTATGACTTTTGCCATATTTTCCAGGATTTTTCGGCTTGTAGACGCAACATTTCTAAACCATTGATAGTCGTTGCTCCATTATTGTAGCCTTGGCGCAAAAACTTAGTTTGCTCAGGATTGTAAATAAGATCGTAGAGAATATGCTTTGTACTGATGGTGTCGAAAGGAATATTTGGGCATTCATCAACATTAGGAAATGTGCCAATTGGAGTACAATTAATGATAATGGTATATTCTGAAATGATGGTTTCGGTTAATTCTGAATACAAAAAGGTCACACCTTCTTTTTTAGAACGCGAGACATAGTCATAAGAAATCTTTAATTTCTTAAGTGCGTAAGCAATGGCTTTTGAGGCTCCACCTGTGCCTAAAATCAAAGCTTTTGTATGATGTGATTTTAAATGCGGTTCTAATGAATTTTTAAAACCGTAGTAATCCGTATTGTAACCTATGTGTTTTTTGTTTTTGGTAATTTTGATGGTGTTTACAGCTCCGATTTTTGCAGCACGTTTATCTAGTTTATCTAGTAATGGAATGACCTGTTCTTTGTAGGGAATGGTTACATTGAGTCCCTTTAAATTCTTGGTTTCTTTGATGATTTCCGAAAGTTCGGTTATGGATTGTAAATCGAAATTAACGTATGAATGCGGTAAGTTGTCATCTTTAAATTTATCTGCAAAATAACCTCTTGAAAAAGAGTAAGAAATATCACGACCTACGAGTCCGAATTTAAGTTTTAATTTGTCTTGTGTGTTGTCCATACCATTCTAATCCTAAAACTATGAGGATTCCTAAGGCAATATAAGCAATTGCAATGTAAGTTTGGCTGTTCAGTTCTGGTAAAAACCGTTGGTAATTTGCAATGATTTGTTTTCCAGTAGAATCTAAAATAAAAGCTCCTTCGAGATTGGTTTTATAAACGGTTTCTTTCCAAGGCCAAACCACACCAAGTGAACCAATAATAAAGCCCATTATTGTGGCTAGCGTAATGTTTTTGTAATGTTTTAAGATGTAGTTTAAGATATGAGAGAACGTCACTAAACCAGCCACTGAGCCTAAGGTAAATACAGTTAAGACTTTTAGCATGCGCATACGGACTTCATTGTGTATAAATTCAAAATTACCACTAAACACATCGAGCATGGTATCGAAAAAAGCATTGACAGAATCGACTAACAATAACACATAATTACCGAGTAAAATAAGAATAAATGAACCTGAAAACCCAGGTAAGGTCATGCCAGAAACACTTATAATTCCGCAGAAAAAGACGAATAAAAGATGGTCGTTTTCAGTGGCAGGATCTAAAAAACTAATACTAACACCAGCAATGGTACCAAGGGTTAAAGCGATTAAAGTGGTACGGTTCCATTCTTTAAAGTCTTTAGAAATGTAATAAATTGAACCCAGAATCATTCCGAAGAACGTGCTCCAAACATAAAGCTCGTAGTGTATAATGAGGTAATCTAAAATTTTAGAAACACTGAAATAGCTAATCATCATTCCTAAGAACAAAAGCGCTAAGAATTTACCGTTAATGTAACGATAGAAGCTCGCAAAACGTCCATTAAATAAAAGTTTAAAAGCGGTTTTATTAACGCGTTGTAAGGAGTAGATAAACTCTTCATAAAACCCAGCAACAAAGGCAACCACTCCACCCGAAACGCCAGGCACTTTATTGGCAGCACCCATTGCCAAACCTTTAATGACCAAAAATATACGATCTTTAAGGGCTCTGGTGCTTTGCATTAAGCTTTGTTTTTTTGCTTCCCTAAAGTTTCTAAAAGTAGAATGGCTCCAAAGCCGATAACAATAAATACTAAAGCTATAACCATTTCATTATCTCCATGGTAAGACGATGGTAAAATACTTTTATCGAGTAAGGTAACAACTTCACCTTCAGAGTTTACGCGAGTTTTTAAAACTTCTTTCCAAGGCCAGATTTTATTTAATGAGCCAATCATAAAACCTGTGAGTATGGCAAGGGTGAGATTTTTATGGTGTTTAAACATCCAATTTAAGGCTTTAGAAAAAACTTTAAGACCAATAATTGCTCCTAAGGCAAGCAGCATAAATCTAAAAAGTGCACCTTTAAATAATTCGAAATCGCCATTAAATATACCATCTCTTAAATCGTTTATCGTATCTATAGCGGTTTGGTAAGCTCCTAAAATGAGCAGAATAAATGCACCAGAGACTCCTGGTAAAATCATAGCTATTATGGCAATGAAACCACAAAACAGTAAATAAAACGGACTGTCTGGTGAAGCAAACGGTTCTGCAAGTGTAATATAAAAGGATAGGATTGAAGTGAGGATAATAGCAAGCATTATTTTTACGGACCACTTGTTAATTTGTTTTCCTATATAAAGGATACTAGCTAACACAAGCCCGAAAAAGAAAGACCATAGTAAAATCGGTTCATTATGCAGTAGCCACTTAATTAATTTTGCTAAGGATAGAATACTTATGGCAATACCAGAAAATAAGGCCAATAAAAAATTACCATTTATAGCATACCAAGCTTTTTTAAAACCTTCTTGTTTCCAAACTTTAAAAACTCCAAGATTGACCTTGTCTATGCTTTCAAGGAGTTCTTCGTAAATACCAGAAATAAAAGCAATAGTACCACCAGAAACACCAGGAACAACATCTGCAGCTCCCATAGCAATACCTTTAAAACTAATGACTAAATAATCTAAAAATCGTCTTTGCATTTTTCTATAATATCAGGCGACGAAGGTATGATTTTTTTTAATTCAACGTCTTTTTAGCTTCTGAAATTATAGCCTTAACCATAGGCTGCTCTAGAAGTTGTGGAAATAATTCTGAAATAATAAAACTATAATCAAAATTAAGGCGTGTGGCATTTTTAAGATGAAAACGACCTTCCTCAGCTTGATGTACTGTAAAATAAAGACCAGCTAAACGGTATTCGACCTCTGCATTTTCTGGATAAAATTCTGTAGCTTGTAACAAGTTAAAGGTAGCGGTTTCAAACTCTCCTAGTGTAATTAAAACATCAGTTCTATTGAGCCAAGTATCGAGCTCATAATTTCCTAATTCTAAAGCGCGTTTATAACCACGTTCGGCTTCTTCAAGAAACTGCAAGCGTTTATTTATAGAGGCATATAATTTCCAATAAAGTACATGGTCACTATCAATAGTCACTGCTTTATTAATATAATAAAGGGCTTTTTGATAGTTAAGGCGCTTCATGTAGAATTTTGTAATCGCAATCCAGCCTTTATCGAGTAAAGGATCTTCATCAATCGCTTTTTTGAAAAACTGAATGGCTAAATCTTCTTGTTTTAGCTTGGCATAACAGCGACCAATACGCAATAATGCAAAAGCCGTAGGATCATCTAAAGCCAGAGTGATTTTGTAATTTTCAATCGCTTCTTCGTACGTTTTTAACTTTTCTAAAACCTTTCCTTTTTCAATATAAGCACCTACAAAAGTATCGTCTGAAATAATAGCAAAATCGAATGCTGTGCTGGCCTTGGCATAATCATTAATTGCAAAATATTGTCGCCCTAATTGGTGCCAAGCCACTTCGCAATACGGATTCTTATTTATAAAGCTGTTAAGAAACACAATGGCTTCGTCATTTTTATTTAGAAAATCGTAGCAATACACAATATTATGAAGTGCCGTGTAATCTGAGGTGTCACTTTCTAGGCATTTTTTGAAATAGACAATGGCATTATCATACTGATCTAAAAACAAATATTCCATGCCAACAAGGGCATATAAATCTCCATCATCTTCTGGTGTGTTAGATAAATCAATAGCGATGAGTAACGTATTTATCGCTTTTTGATGCTGATCTTGTTTAGATAAGACGTTTGCTTTTTGAATAAATATTTCTTCATTGGTCGGTTCTAGATTATGAAGACGGTCTAGAAGGTCATCGGCTTCTTTAAATTTATTTTCTATGACTAAAATTTCAACTTGAAAAAGTTTCAAATTAATAGATGCAGGGTGTTGTTCTAAACCTAATTTTATGGCGCGTTTAGCCAAAGCAATTTTTCCATGTTCTAAATAGTGATGGATGATATTTTCAAATTCGCTCGAGTCAAAGAACAGTATATCGTTGGTCTTTAACATCGATTCAAATCGAGTAATTGGAAAATGATCGTCTTCTTGACTGTATTGCATATAAGGTTTAAAAATTCACTGAAATAAAATTACAGTTATACTTTGCGTTACATTGATTTTTGAACGAATGTTTTTAACAAAGTAGTTAACATTGAAATGTTACTTTTCTTAAAACTATTTAAAATTCTGAATGCAAGTGGTTTGCGCGCTTTGAAATAAAATTATAAAGTATCTAAAATTGAAGTTATAATGCGGCAACCTTTAACAATTTCGTCGTTTGAAATTGTTAATGGAGGTGTAATTCTAATGGCTCTAGGTTCAAAAAGTAACCAGAATAAGATGAGTCCTTGGTCTTGTGCACGTAAAATGAGGTCGTTTGTTAGTGCTGCATTTTCCATAAAAGCTGCAAGCATTAATCCGCGTCCTCTTATTTCTGTGATGCGTTTATGTGTTAGATGTTTTCGGATGATTTGCTCTTTTTCCAAAGTTTCAGCCATGAGATGAGATTCAGTAATCTCTTTTAGGGTGGCTAAAGCTGCAGCTGCAATTACTGGGTTGCCTCCAAAGGTGGTGATATGGCCGAGTTTGGGATTATCACTCAAACAATCCATCATTTCTTTTGATGCTGTAAAGGCTCCAATAGGCAATCCGCCTCCTAATCCTTTGCCAGTAACGACAATATCTGGTTGACAATTGTAATTTTCGAATCCGAATAGTTTTCCCGTTCTGCCAATACCTGGCTGAATTTCATCGAGTATAAAAACCGCACCAACAGCGTTACAGCGTTGTTGTACTTTTGTTAAATAATCGGCATGAGGTTCAATAAATCCGGCACCTCCTTGAATGGTTTCTAAAATAACCGCTGCTGTTTGTTCTGTAATCTCGTTAAGGCACCAATCGCAATTAAAGGTGATGTGCTTTACATCAGGAATTAAGGGTAAAAACGGTTGTTTACGTTCTTCATAATCCATAAGACTCAACGAACCCATAGTATTGCCATGATAGGCATTTTTTGCGGCTATAATTTCTGAACGGCCTGTATAACGTCTTGCTAATTTTAAACTGCCTTCAATCGCTTCTGTGCCTGAGTTGACTAAATATGTCGATTCTAAAGGATGAGGTAAATGCTTTGCCAATAATTTAGATAAGTCAACTGCTGGTTGTTGAATGTATTCGCCATAAACCATGACATGAAGGTATTTGTCTAATTGCGTTTTTACAGCATTTACTACTTTTGGGTGCGCGTGTCCTAAACTGCAAGCGGAAACACCAGCTACAAAATCTAAATAGGCTTTTCCTTTAGTATCGTAAATATAACTGCCTTTAGCATGACTGATTTCCATGGCTAAAGGATGTGGTGTGGTTTGGGCTTGGTATTTAAAAAAGTCCGTTTTCAATTCTCGTCTTCTTTTTCTTTTTTTGGTACCGTCGATACAGGTTTTAAAGGTTTTCCTTTTTTAACGGCTGAACTTAAAGGAACCACACTTGTTTTCTTGGGTAAATTCCGTGCAGCTTTATTGGTTTTTTGAGGTGTTGCTTTTCCGGCTTCTTCGACACGTTCGGTTAATTGGTCATCGACAAATTCTTCAGGTGGCACATAATCGTCTAAGCCTTTTATTGAAGGCAAATTTAAAGGAGGATCCTCACTGAATAAATCTTCAACCGAAAACGGACGCTCTTCTCCGCGCCAATCAAAACCTCTCAATTGTCTTGCGGTTTTAGGGAAGTCTTCTTCGGGAAAAATATCTCCATCGATTTGTTGAATGAAACGAACTTCATCAACCACTTGTTCAATAATTTTTACATTAATACTTCCTGATTTCGACTTTTGAATGCCTATGAGTTCATTATCATGATTTCGTAAATACCGAATGGTTTCTGCATTCTTAATAACATCAACATTGTACAATTCATTGTCTTCAAACAAGCCAATCAATCGTTGTCCTTTTATCTGATTATAACCATCGTCGCTAATGGTATCTTTACTCACTAAAAAGGCGCTGTTGAATACTTTTAAAGAATCGAGTTGTTCTGTTTTAACGTTTGAAATTAAATGAATAGTATCTCCTGTCATTTGGTTGCCAATATTCCAAAGCACAGGTTTTCGAGCCATAGCAAATGCATCTGAAGAACCGAATCTTTTCAAATTAATCATTTGTGTGAGTCCAGTTTTCTGGTTCACATGAATGGAATCCGACTTACCAGCTAAATCACTTTTATATAATTTTACGTTATAAAATGCTCTTGTAATTCGGTTGTCTTCTTTGCCTGTGACTAATAAGGTATCTGCATGCATGTAAACCGAATCTTTTTCTTGTATGGTAATGGCCAATGCGCGTTTGGTCATGTACATAGAATCTTTAGCACGCCAGACTTCTGCATAATGACCTTTAATAATGCTTTTATTAATGGTGTCTGTCACTGTAATGTTATTGGTAGCAGAAGCGAAACTTTTATTCCGATCAAAATATAAACTGTCACCTTCTACAGTTCTATTTTCGTAATCAATTTTAGCATTACGTTGAAAGTGACCTGTATCTGCGTTGGTATCATAGAAACCACGCTCGCAATAAATTTTACTCGTTTCTCCAACGATTGTCGAAGGGCCAAACAAATAGGCATGTCCATTTTCAGAAAAGAAATCGAGACGTTCTGTGTTTAAGGTGTATTCGGGATTTACGAGTACCACGTCTTTTATAAATTGGTATTTGCTTTTGCTCATGTAGTAACGTCCGATTTGGCTGGTAATGGTTCCTGAGGAATCTCTCACCACAGTACCTCTTGAGTTGTAATAGGCTTGCTGTTTGGTTCTATCGAAGTAAAGCGTGTCGGTTTTTAGTGTGGATTGTGGTTCGGTTAAAACCACATCTCCACTAGCAAAAGCTAACTGTGTTTTAGCACTGTATTCTAAATATTTCGCTACCATATTAATGGTATCGCCTTGTTTCATCACCACATTACTAAAAGCTTCAATAAAATCTTGATCTGGATAATAGATGGCCTTATCACACCACATATTGATGCCTTTGTGAATAAAATGGACTTGTTGCGATTTGTCTCTTAAAAAAACATTAGCGCCATCTTCAATTTTAGGATCCGTATAACTGATCCCTGCATATTTAATGGTGATGTTTTGTTTTTCTTGAGCAAAACTGAATAAAACAGTCGTAAAACAAATTAGGAAAAATAGATTCTTATAACATTTCAAAGCAATATGTTTTTTACAAAATAACATCTATAGATTTGCTTTAGTATGAGTTAACAGTTTTTTTAACAGAATCTAAATTCGGTGCACTATACCGTTTTTCTAATAATCGTCTGCTTACGATCTGGACCTACAGATACAATAGTAATAGGAAGGTTTAATTCTTTCTCTAAGAATTCAACATAAGCATTCAGATTTTCTGGTAATTCCGATGCTTCAGTCATTCCTGTTAAATCTGCTGCCCAGCCTTTTACTTCGGTGTAAATAGGTGTAACGTTTTGTGCTTCTATATTGTAAGGTAAATGCGTAATTGTTTCACCCTTATACTTATAAGCAGTGCACACTTTTAAGGTTTTAAAGCCTGAGAGTACATCTCCTTTCATCATTATTAATTGCGTAACACCATTCACTTGGCAGGCATAACGTAAGGCGACTAAATCTAACCAGCCACAACGACGAGAACGACCTGTGGTTGCTCCAAATTCATTACCAACACGTCCCATGGTTTCGCCATCTTCGTCAAATAATTCGGTAGGGAATGGACCAGAACCAACACGTGTGGTATAGGCTTTAAAAATTCCGAAAACTTCACCAATTTGATTTGGTGCCACACCTAAGCCTGTGCAAGCACCTGCAGCTGTGGTGTTAGAAGAGGTGACGAAAGGATACGTTCCGAAATCAATATCTAATAAAGAGCCTTGAGCACCTTCAGCTAAAATAGATTTACCAGATTGTTGTGCTTGAAAGATGTATTCTTCCGAATCAATAAATGTTAATTCTTTTAAAGTTTCAATGGCATTAAAGAAATCGGTTTCTAGTTCTTTTAAATCGTACTGAATATCGACATTATAAAAAGCAATCATGGCTTCGTGCTTATCTGCTAAAGCTCTGTATTTGTCTTTCCAATCGGCCAATTCAATATCACCGACGCGAATCCCATTTCTGCCAGTTTTATCCATATATGTTGGACCAATACCTTTTAAAGTTGAACCAATTTTTGCTTTTCCTTTTGAAGCTTCACTCGCAGCATCTAATAAACGATGTGTTGGTAAAATGATATGTGCTTTTCTAGAAATACAAAGCGATTTTTTATAATCGACGTTTTGCTCTTCTAATTTATCGAGTTCTTTTTTGAAAATAACAGGATCGATGACCACTCCATTACCAACGAGGTTGACTTTGCCTTCATGAAAAATACCAGAAGGAATGGTATGTAGTACATGCTTTTTACCATTAAAAACTAAGGTGTGTCCTGCATTTGGCCCACCTTGAAAGCGTGCAATAATATCGTAGTTAGAGGTAAATACATCGACAATTTTTCCTTTGCCTTCATCTCCCCATTGTAACCCAAGTAGTAAATCTACTGCCATTATAAAATTGAATTAGTCGTCTTTTTTACGGTTGCCGTAAAAATATAGTGAATGATTAGTTATTTCGATATCAAAAACCTCTTCTATGGTTTTTTTGATGGATTGAATGCGTGGATCACAAAATTCGATGACTTCACCAGTATCTGTTAAGATGACGTGATCGTGATTTTTATCGAAATATGATTTTTCGTAATGCGCCTGACTTTTTCCAAATTGGTGTTTCCGCACTAAAGCACAATCTAACAATAATTCTATGGTATTGTAAAGTGTTGCTCTACTGACACGATAGTTTTTGTTTTTCATTTTGATATATAAAGATTCAATATCAAAATGTTCTTCACTGTCGTAAATTTCTTGGAGTATAGCGTAGCGCTCAGGTGTTTTTCTATGACCTTTGTCTTCAAGGAACTGTGTAAACACGCGTTTTACGATTTCCTGATTACTTTCTTCTGTGTTTGCATTCATAATTAAGACACAAATTTAGGTAAATTTTAAATGATATGAATGATAAATATCAGGATTAAAACGAAAGAAATGAACAAGTTTTCAAGAGTGTTAACAAAACAAAATTGAGACTTTAAACTCGTGTGACCTTGTCGATACCGTTGATTTTTTTTAGTTTATCAATCAGCTTTTTTAGCATGGTTTGATTTTTGACTTCCACCGTAATTTTTCCAATAAAAACACCGTCATCACTAGAAAAACTAAGGCTTTTCATATTCACATGCATGTTTTCTGAAATTAACGATGTAATGTGGTTCACAAGTCCCATATCATCAATACCAGAAAGTGTAAGTTGCGAGGTGTAGACTTGTTGAGAAGAGTCAATCCATTTGGCTTGTAAAATACGGTAAGCATAATTAGATTGGAGGCTTACGGCATTTGGACAATTTTTTTTGTGAACTTTAATTCCGTCGTTTATGGTTAAAAATCCAAATACTTTATCACCAGGTATAGGATTACAGCAGTTGGCCAAAGTATAGTTGAGTTTTTCTTCCTCTTTACCAAATACCAGCATATCATATTTAGACGTAATTTCGTCTTTATTAATATCTTTTGGTACTGAAGGTTTGTAGATTTTATTTTTAAAATAGCTTACAAAAGCATTACTACGAGACGAAGCAAATGCTTTGAGTTTGGTGTTGTCGATACTACCAATACCGACTCTGTAAAATAAATCTAGAGACGTATTGAGTTTAAAATAGCTGACCAATTCATTAACCGACGATTCATTTAAAGACATTTTAAGCTGTTTCAATTTACGTCTTAAAATCTCTTTGCCTTCTTCCGCTATGAGTTTGGTGTCCTCGTTGAGTGCAGATTTAATTTTACTGCGTGCTCTGGCCGTTGTGGCATAGTCTAACCAATTGGCATTGGGTTTTGCATTCTCGGAAGTCATGATTTCAACACGGTCTCCACTTTGCAATTCGTGACTCAATGGCATCAATTTACCATTGACTTTTGCTCCACGTGTTTTCATGCCAACTTCGGTATGGATGCTAAACGCAAAATCGAGTGGAGTAGCACCTTTTGGCAATGATTTTAAATCTCCTTTAGGTGAAAAAACGAATATTTCTTTAGAATAAAGGTTAAGTTTAAACTGTTCTACAAAGTCTACCGCATCCGCTTCATTATTTTCTAAGGCTTCTTGCAGACGATTAATCCATAAATCGAGATTATCTTCCTTGGCTTCATCGTTTTTGTATTTGTAGTGCGCAGCATAGCCTTTTTCTGCGATTTCATTCATGCGCTCACTTCGTATCTGAACTTCTACCCAACGGCTTTTTGGACCAACAACGGTGATGTGTAAGGCTTCATAACCCGTTGATTTTGGTGAGGAAATCCAATCACGTAGTCGTATAGGGTTTGGTGTAAAGTGATCTGTAACAATAGAGTATATTTTCCAAGCCAAGAATTTTTCATTGGCTAAATCGGACTTGTATATGATCCGTACCGCAAATTTATCATAGACTTCTTCAAACGACACTCCTTGTTTTACCATTTTTCTTCGAATACTAAAAATGGATTTTGGTCGTCCTTTAATCTCGTAATTTAAACCTTCCGTATTCAAAGAATCTTCAATAACCTTGGTAAAGGCTTTAATATAAGCATCTTGATCTTCCTTACTATCTTCAATTTTTTCTAAAATATCAGTGTAGACTTCTGGTTCGGTATATTTTAAGCCTAAATCTTCGAGTTCAGATTTTATATTATACAGACCTATTCTATGTGCAAGTGGAGCGTATATGTATAAGGTTTCAGAAGCAATCTTAACTTGCTTGTCTGCTCGCATAGAATCCATGGTTTGCATATTGTGTAAACGGTCAGCAATTTTGATAATGATAACTCTAACATCATCATTCAAGGTGAGCAGCATTTTTCTGAAATTCTCGGCTTGTAAAGACACGTCCATGTCTTTTTTGAGACTGGATATTTTGGTGAGTCCATCAACAATTCTGGCCACAGTTTCTCCAAATAACTGTTCCATATCGTCAATAGTGTAATCTGGATTATCCTCAACTACATCATGCAACAAAGCCGCTGCAATGGATGTAGCATCCATACCAATTTCTTGGGCTACAATTTTTGCCACAGCAATAGGGTGAAAAATATAAGCTTCACCAGATTTTCTGCGCTGATCTTTATGCGCATCAACGGCCACCTCAAAAGCATGACGAATTAATTTCTTATCGTTGTCAGTTAAGGTCTGATAGCTAACTTTTAGTAGTTCTTTGTAAGCTTTGGCTATCGCTTTATTTTCTATTTCTATGGCTTCCTCAGTCATAGAACTAAAGTAGTAAAAGTTATGTTAATGGGCAATGGTTTTATTTAATGAAATTTTATAAATTAATTGAATCGACATCTTGTGTAATACATATGATTTAAGTAGTTGAGAATACTAGAATCAAATCATAAGTTGGTTGGTCGCAATATCTTGCACCATTATTTTTTGTGTCTCTAAATCTTTAGCATAAATCCAATCTAGAAATTCGCTAATAACTGATGTTTCTAGCTTTCCCCAATTTTCGTTGTTTCCAAAAGCATCTAAAGAAGCTTTTAGTGCTTTGTTCAGGTTAATATGTGCATCTTTTTCAGGGACATACTTTTTAAATAATGTAATGGCTTCTTCTTCATGTTCTTGGCAAAATAAATAACCTGCTTTAGTCGCACTTAAAAATTTGGTATAGTCTGATGCATTTTGTTGAATCTTGTTTTCATTTGCAGCAATTACGGGTGAATAAGAATACGGAATGTGATAGTCTTTCATTTTAAAATAAGATACACTATGGTCTAAACCTTCTGCTTCTATGGCTTCCCAGTTTAAGAAAATCCACGTGGCATCAAATGCATCATTTAAAACGGTATCCCAAATGCCTAATTTATTTGGATATGCAATAGTAAGGTCTCCTTTGCCACCATCATTTTTTATCATTTGCTTCACAATAGCATCTTCATACTTGGCTTGGTAAGAGCTGTAAGATTTTCCATCTAAATCTTTTGGGGACTTTATTTTACCATTATTTTTTACAACAATAGCACTTAGATCGTCTTTTAAAATGGCAGCAATAGCAATAAGATTAAAAGGTGTTGTTTTTGTTCTATAGCTAAGGATACTTTCTGTTGGACACAATGCAAAATCCGCAAGACCTAATTCTACTTTTTTGGCTGGTGTAACTTTATAGTTGTCTTCTGTTGGGTCAATAATGTTAAGATTGAGACCGTTTTCTTGATAGAAATTTTTCTCTTTTGCTACAAAAAATCCGATGTGGTTGATGTTGGGTGTCCAATCTAAGGCTAAAGTTAAATTTTTCATGTGTTTCGTTAGGATTTACTGTAAAAATACTAAAAGGTACTTCTTTATTGTTAAGCGGTTTAGATAAAATTTAATTCAACTTTAATGTTGGGTGTCATTATTTCTTTTGAAATCCATTAGTTATCATCCATGCTTTAAATTCCGAACACGTTCCAAAAGTGTAGGATGCGAATAATGCATAAATACATAAGCTTTGTGAGGTGTTAAATTGCTCAAACTATTTTTTGATAGCTTTTTTAACGACGTAATTAAAGGCTCGGCTTTGTAGGTGTTTTTGGCATAATCGTCAGCTTGGTATTCAAAAACTCTCGAAAAATGATTCATAACTAAACCAGTGATCTCCGAAATAGGCGAGTAGAGGAGTCCAAAAGCAATCAGTCCGACATGAAAACTCGGAATATCAACTCCAATAGCATTTGATAGTAAAGGATTTGAAATAAAAATGGATAAAATAAAAAGCGTCAATCCTGTGAGTAGGATAGAGGTGACTAAATTGAAAATGATATGCTTTTTTTTATAATGCCCAACTTCGTGTGCTAAAACAGCAACGATTTCCTCGTCGTCTAAATCATTAACTAAAGTATCGTAGAGGGTCACGCGTTTTTCACTACCAAAACCCGAAAAATAAGCATTAGCCTTGGTGCTGCGTTTAGAGCCATCGATAATAAATATTTTATCGAGATTAAAGCCAACGGATTCCGCATAAGCTGAAATTTTAGTTCGTAATGTCCCTTCTTCTAAAGGAGTTTGTTTGTTAAATAATGGTACAATGAGTTTGGAGTAAAACATATTCATAAAAACGGTAAAAAGTGTTACAATACCCCAAGTATAGAGCCAAAATTGCGCTCCTGTTATTTGGTAAAACCAAACAATAATGGTAATAATTCCTCCGCCAAGAATAACGGTCATCAGTAGGCCTTTCAATTTATCGAGCACAAACGTTTTTTTTGTCGTTTTATTAAATCCAAATTCTTCTTCAATCACAAAGGTTTTGTAATAGCCAAAAGGTGTGGTGATGATGTCGCTGGCAATCATAATAATTCCGAAGAAAATTAAAGCGATGATAATTGGGTTTTCAGAATAACGTCGAGCGATGTTATCGACGTATTCAAAACCATCTAAAAATAAAAAGCTTATGGTTAGTACAAATGAGAACAGAGAAGCCCAAATTCCAAATTTGTAATTGACGGTTTTATAAGCTTGTGATTTTTTATATTCCGTTTCATCATACACGTCATTTAGCGCATCAGGAATTGGGTCGTTATAATGTTTCGCATTAATAGCGTCAAGAATTTTATCTTTGATAAAGTTGATGATAATAATGGCGATGATGATATAGAAAAGTAGTTGTGCAGTCATAAAAATGATAATGTTTTAAATTCCAAATTCTAATCATTAACCTTTGGCATTTAGTTTTTGAGATTTGTTTTTTAGCGAAATTTTCTAAAGAAAATTTCGCTGTCGTTTCGCTTCAAAAATAAGAATTCCGGCAGCAACAGATACATTCATTGAGTCAATAACTCCTTGCATTGGTATGCTTATGTTTTGTGTTGCAGCAGCTCTCCATTCTTTAGTTAATCCTGTGGCTTCTGTGCCAACGACTATGGCTGTTGGTAAGGTGTAATCTTGTGTATGATAAGGTTTGGATTCTTGTAAAATTGCTGAGAAAATATTAAAGTTATATTTTTTTAGAAAGGCAATAGCATCTTCTGAACTTGCCATAGCAATTTCCGTTGTAAACACACAACCGACACTAGACCGAATAATATTAGGATTATATAAGTCCGATTTTGGATTGGCAATAATCACAGCATCGACGTTCGCTGCATCTGCAGTGCGCAACAAGGCACCAATATTTCCTGGTTTTTCTGGAGCTTCTGCCACTAAGATTAAAGGATTTTTAGAGGTGAATTTTAAATCATTAAGTTGATGATTTTTAGCTTTTACCACAGCAATGACGCCTTCTGTGGTATCTCTATGGGCTAATTTCTGAAAGACCTCTTTTGAAATTTCAATGATTTCAATATCGTGGCTATTCATTGCATTTGCTTCACTTTCTGAGAATAAATCAGGATAAAAAAGTAAAGTTTCAATCTTATAACCACCTTTTATAGACAAGGATAATTCGCGTTTGCCTTCAATTAAAAATTGATTGGATTTTTTACGTTGTCTAGATTTTTCTTTTAACAGAATTAACTGCTTAATTAGTGGGTTTTGTGGACTTGAAATAGATTTCATGACTATGAGGTTATGCATTGAAATGCAGGTTGACAAATTTAAGCGAATAAAATGAAACAATAATCTTTAAACAGGGTAGGTGTTTTTACTTTTTGTTTGTTTTATTAGTGAAACTAAACCATAAAACCCTAACTATGAAATTAAATTTACTCCACTTTTTCATCGCGTTATTCGCAGTATTATCATCTTACGCTCAAGTAGCAAACGGTCCTCAGATTTTTGAGGTTTGCGATGACACTAGTAATGATGGGTTTTATACGTTCGATTTAGCCATAATATCACCTCAAATTTTAGGTTCTCAAGATCCAAGTTTATTCAATGTATCCTATTTTATAACGCAGGCAGATGCGGATAGTAATAGTAATCAATTGCCATTTATTTTTACAAACTTCACAAATCCTCAAACTATTTATGCAACCGTTACTGATGTAAATACAGCTAATTTTGATACCACCACTGTAACTTTAATTATTAATCCTGCACCTGTAATAGTGGAAGTTACACCATTAGAGGCTTGCGATCCAGATAATAACGGCTTTACTGTATTTGATTTACAGCTTAAAGTTGATGAACTTTTAAACGGCCAAGATCCATCTGTTTTTATTGTGTCTTTTCACGAAACAGAAAGTGCGGCTATTATTGGTAATGATACAGTAACGTTATTATATGGTAATATTGTTCAGTCTATTCAAACGATTTATGCTAGAGTCGCAGATTTAAATACTAATTGTGCTGCTATTACGACTTTTGATTTGTTAGCGATAAGTTGTCCAGATACTGACAGTGATGGAGTTATTGATAGCGATGAAGATCTTAACAACAATGGAAATCTAGACGACGATGATAGTGATGATGATACAATACCTAACTATTTAGACACTGATGACGATGGAGATAATGTAGATACTATTGTAGAAATTAATGAAACTACAGAAAGAGCCAATACAATTCATTCTTTCGTCGATACAGACAATGACCTTATCGAAAATTATTTAGATAACGATGATGATGGAGATGGCATTCTTACCATAGATGAAGATTATAATAACAATGGAGATCCAACTGACGATGACACCAATAACAATACTGTTCCAGATTATCTTGAAAGTGCTGTAGCGCTAAGTCTGAATGAATTTATTACTATGAATTTTAGTGTATTTCCAAATCCTGCAAAAGACGAATTTACCATTCAATTAACAAGTTCTTATTCTGAAATAGGAAACCTTACGATTTACAACATTCAAGGAAAAATGATTTTGAAGGACATTAATGTTGATGGAAATAGAACCATTGTAGATATTTCAAGTTTAGAAAGTGGTTTGTATTTTGCGGAATTAACCGTTGGAAATGCATCAACCGTTCAAAAATTAATTGTTGATTAAGGTGACATAAAAATTCAATAGAAAGGAGCTTCAGAGTAATTCTGAAGCTTTTTTTGTAATTACTTTTATTTAATTTCGTCAAACCAGAAGAACTATCAAATAACCATGAAAAAAACTGTCTCAGTATTACTTATAGCAATGCTTTTTATAGCGTGTAAAAATGAAATGAAAGATAATAGTACCACTATTGAAACTGTAAAGGCAGAAGATATTACTACAAGTATTTATCCAGAAGCGATAACCAAAGTTTTCGATGCACATGGTGGTATTGATAATTGGAACACCATGCAAACTCTCTCTTTTGCTATGGACAAATCTACAGGGAAAGAAGTGACCATAACCCATTTAAAAACGAGAGCAGAACGTATTGAAACACCAACTTATAGCTTAGGTTACAATGGCGAAACCCAATGGTTGGTTGAGCATGAAGGTATGGAATATACAGGGAATGCTAAATTTTATAAAGGACTAATGATGTATTTTTATGCCATGCCGTTTATTGTAGGTGACGATGGCATTACATACGAAACTGCCGAACCTTTAGTTTTTGAAGGCAAAACGTATCCAGGAATTTTAATTTCTTACGATGCTGGAGTAGGAGTATCGCCAGATGACCAATACATTATTTATTACAACGCTGAAACCGGACAAATGGAATGGTTAGGTTACACGGTTACGTTTGGTAAAGAAGGTAAAAGCAAAGATTTTCGTTTTATTAGATATAACAATTGGCAAACCATTAATGGTTTAGTCTTACCCAAAAGCGTCGATTGGTACACTATTGAAAATAATGTGCCAATAGCAAAACGCAATACAGTAGAATTCACGGAAGTGTTACTCTCTCAAAACGCACCAGAAAAAAGCCTGTTTGTAAAACCTGAAAGTGCTAAAATTATCGATTAGTTTAAACTGAATTGATGGTGTAAATGTTGTAGTCTTCATTCCAAGTGCAGCGTTCAATACTTGAAAAATTAAAATGAGATTCTAACATTTTGGTTTCGGTTGGATTGATATAAATGATCGTTAAGTTTCGAGGATGCTTTACGAGCGACTGTTTTAAATTTTTAACGACTTTTTCAAAAAGAGTACCATTAAAAGGATTGTACATAAATAAGACTCCATCTGTTTTATCAAATTTATAAGTTGTAGCGTCTATATTTAATATCGAAATCTTCGACTTTAATTTAGATTTAGCAAAAAATGCAGTTGTATTTTTCTCAGAGATATCGCAAAGTTCTTTTGACAGTTCTATGCCTTTCACTGCGCTGAATCCGTAGGCATTTGCTAACAGTAAAATACGTCCTTTTCCAGAGCCTAGGTCAATAAACGTTTGATTTTTATCGAGATTTAAACGTTTTAATAGCTTTTTAACTAAAAGCGTATTCGCGCCTTGGTAGTGTCCATAATCCGTTGTAAAATTATGTTCTTTTAGAAACTTTTCTCGAGATTTTCCGGCAACCGTATCGAGTTGATACTTCTTGTCAAAATAAATATTATAAAGGTGAGAAGTACTAGCTCTAAATGTTCTCACAATGCCTTGACGCCTAATTTTACTGATAGTACGTTTTAGAGTGTTCCAAGGATTCATATGGTATCTTAATTATAAAACCATCTAAATTCATTGCAGACAATAAAAATTTAGATGGTTATGAGGATGTGGTTTTAAAATCTAATCTTCCTGATTATATTTTTTTGCATAGCGTTTCCAAAGTTCTGTTTGGTGGGTTTCTAAGCTTAATTTTCTGCCATCAATAAAGGCATGAGTCAGTTGGTTGGTGCGCATGTCTAAAGCATCACCTTCACTTATAAATAGCGTCGCACTTTTACCAGCTTCTAAAGTACCATACTTAACATCTATACCCATAATTTTGGCAGGATTCTGTGTAATTAACTGTAATGCCTGCGCTTTAGTTAAGCCATGTGCTACAGTAGTACCAGCATAAAATGGTAGGTTTCTTGAATTCATGCGTTCCATTTGTCCGCTAGGTTCTAAGGCGACTAAAACTCCTGCATCTACTAATTGTTTTGCTAATTTGAAGGGTAAATCGTAATCGTCATCTTCTAAATTTGGTCTAGAATGGACACGTCTTAAAAACACAGACACCTCATTTTGTTTCAAAAAGCTAGCAACATTTGCAGCTTGGTAACCACCAACAATGGTGATTTTAGAAACGTTATGAGACTTTGCAAAATTCACAGCATCAGTAATACTTTTTTCATCATCTGCAGCAATATATAAATGTTTACTGCCATCGGCCAAACCGTTCATAGCTTCGTATGGTAAATGACGTTCTGCTTTATCTCCGTTGTTATAGCTTTTTGCTTCAGTAAAATAATCGCTTAATTCTTTCACTTGTTTAGCATAGTCTTTATTTGGTTTTAAGCCTGGATCTTCACCTAGCCACCAACGTCCTCTGCTAAAACTACTTGGCCAATTGATATGTAAACCATTATCTATTTCTATAGCCGCATCTTCCCAATTCCATGCATCATACTGAACCACAGATGAGGTGCCAGAAATACGTCCTCCTCTTGGCACAACTTGGCCAACTAACACGCCATTTGGTCGCATAGATTCAATCACTTTAGATTCTGCATTATAGGCGATAATACTTCTAATGTGTGGATTGAATGTACCCAGTTCTGCCAAATCATTAGAGGCTTTTACAGCATCAACTTCAACTAATCCTAAAGTTCCGTTGGCTACAATAAAGCCAGGATAAACATGTTTGCCTTTCGCATTAATCACCTCCATACTTTGTGGTTCAAAAGGGACTTCCGAACTTTTACCAATCGCAGAAATTTTTCCGTCTTTAATAACAATGACGCTATTTTCTATAACGTCTCCATTTCCTAGATGCGCCGTACCATTAGCAATAACAATAGTTTTGGTCTGTTTTGCGGCTGGTGTTTGCTGTGCTGAACTAAGCGTAAGACATAACAGAAATAATAGGGTGTTTATTTTATTTAATAGTTTCATTTTATATCGTATTAGTTGTGGTTGTGCTCCGTATGTTCGTTATCCATGGAATCACAATGCAATAATTTGTCTTCTTTCTTTTTAACAGGCTGTGTTTTTAAGCCTTTGTTTTTATCTTGAAGCATTAAAGTAATCAATTCGCTTTTCTCTTTCTTAATAGCGTTACGCATTTGTTTGTCTTTTTCTAAATCGAAATAAGTCACTCCTTCAATAATCGTTTTTTCGGCTTTTGCATAAATGGATAATGGATGGTCGGTCCATAAAACCACATCGGCATCTTTACCAACTTTTAGGCTTCCAACACGTTTGTCGAGATGTAATAATTTGGCAGGATTCAAAGTCACAAACTTTAAAGCGTCTTCTTCACTAACACCTCCATATTTTATGGATTTTGCAGCTTCTTGATTTAAACGACGTGCCATTTCAGCATCATCACTATTAATCGCTGTAACAACTCCAGCCTTATGCATTATCGCTGCATTGTAAGGTATGGCATCATTAACTTCATATTTATAAGCCCACCAATCACTGAATGTAGATCCACCAACTCCGTGCTCAGCCATTTTATCAGCAACTTTATAACCTTCAAGGATGTGCGTAAACGTATTGATCTTAAAATTGAATTGCTCTGCCACCTTCATCAGCATATTAATTTCACTTTGCACATAAGAATGACACGAAATGAAACGCTCTTTATTCAAAATTTCAGCCAACACTTCCATTTCTGTATCTTTTCGGTAAGGCTTGCCACTTTTCTTGGCATCGTCATAGGCTTTTGCACGACTGAAATAATCCACAAAAACTTGCTCAACTCCCATACGAGATTGTGGGAAACGTGAATTGGTTCGGCTTCGCGATTGCTTTACATTTTCACCTAATGCAAATTTGATAAACTTTGGAGAATCATCATAAACTAAATCATCTGCACTTTCTCCCCATTTTAGTTTAATGATAGCAGAACGCCCTCCAATAGGATTCGCAGATCCATGTAAAATTTGTATCGACGTTACACCTCCTGCTAAATTGCGATAGATGTCTACATCTTCATCATCTAAAACATCTTCAATGGTCACTTCTGCCGAAGAATTTTGTCCGCCTTCGTTTATAGATGCTGCTGCAATATGAGAATGTTCGTCAATAATACCAGCCGTAATATGTTTGCCTGTAGCATCAATTACTGTTGCTTTGTTACTCGAAAGGTTTTTACCAATTTTTGAAATCTTTCCATCTTTAATTAAGATATCGGTATTTTCTAAAACTCCATCTTTCTCGTTGGTCCAAAGCGTTGCATTTTTGAATAATAAGGTTTCTGATTTTGGTTTTTCTGTAAATCCATAAGCTAAGTTAGGATAGGTAATCGGACTCATAAAAGGTACATCAGTATCGTCTTCTGTTTTCTTTTTAGAATCCTTTTTATCTGAGTCTTCGGATTTGGATTTAGTCGTATAAAAAGGCAAACTATTGCCGTTTGGTAATATAGTTTTACCATCAAGTACATTCGTATTTGCAGCATTGGCAACAATTCTAATAAATTCTTTTTTAGTACTATCAGCCGTTTTAAAGGTGAGGTTCATCCAATCGTCCTTGTAACTCATTTTTGTGCCTAAAGACTTGTCGTTACTTTCTAGTTTTGCGCTTGGCTTAGACGTACTGCCAGAAATTGAAAGTTTATAAGTTTCACCTGCTAGTTTAAAATTGTAATCACCATCAATATCTTTGGTGGTCATACTTTCAAGAACATGTGGTGTGCCTTGTACCCAATTTTCAAAAAGTTTAGTTTTCTTTTCAAAAATATCACCATCTGTAATTAAGAAATTAGCGTAGCTTCCTGTTTTTAATGTGCCTAAAACATCAGATTTCCCTAATAATGAGGCTGGAATCGTGGTGAGTGCTTCCAATGCCTTTTGTTTAGAAAGTCCCATTTCAATGGCTTTCATTAAGTTACTTGAAAATGATTTTACCGCTTTTAAACCGTGGGTGGTTAATGCAAAATTAATACCGTTTTCTGCTAATAATCTTGGGTTATGTGGCTCTTGGTTCCAAGTTCTCATATCACTTAAAGATAAGGTGCTTGCCAAAAAGGCATCCTCTACATCGTAAGCCAATTGAAAATTGATAGGAAGAATCACTGTGGCATTGGTTGCTTTAACTTCGGCAATACGCTCATATTCATCTCCACCACCTACAATGGTATATTGAATATTAAAAGCATCACCAACTTTATCGGCTCGCATCAGATTGGCTCTACTACCAGCTTCAAAAATTTGAAGTAAGTTTTTGTTGCCATTTAGAGCTTCTAATGATAAGTCTTTGGTGTTAATCTTACCAGCTTCGTACCATTTAGCATCATCATACATTTGGCGTAATAAAGCCATACTTCCCATAATGGAAGATGGATAAGACTGTCGTGATTTTACACTCTTGCTAAACGATAAATGTTGTGTGGTTTCGCCATCTACAACGCGCAGTGCGTTATCTGCATTATTGTTGAGTGCAATTAAGGCTCCTGTGCCACGCACCACACCATCTGGCATGTGTGTATTTACGACACCAAAACCTAATTTGTGCATTTCGGAAGCCGATTTAGCATCATAGGTAAAAGACGCCATCACATCTTGCTCTGGCATTATATGGTCGTTCCAGTAAAAACCACTTCTACTGGCTGCGTATTGCGGGCCATTGCCACCACGCTTCGGTTTTTCTACACCGAACGTGGTATATAAATCAATAAACGATGGATAAATAGTTTTTCCTGAAAGATCAATTTTGGTGGTATTCTTCGGAATGCTTACTGACGCACCTACACTAATCACTTTGCCATCTTTAATAAGAAGTGTGGCATTGTCTAAAACTTCGGTTGGTGAGACATGAATTGTTACATTGGTAAATGCCGTGTAATTTGAATTATTTGAAACTACTCCAGAATTACTGGGAAAATAGTCTTGTGCAAATAGCGAAACGCTGCACATGCATATGAGCAGCCGTAAATATAGTTTTTTCATAAAAAGGGATGGTTAATTAACTTCCTAAAGATATCAATTAAAGCTTAAGTTGAGATGAAATCGAAATATTTTAACGTTTTTATTTATGGAATCGCTAAAGTGCTTTGTCATCATAATAATTAACTAAAAGCGCAACGACATAGCTATAACTTTTCATGCCTGCTGATTGATTATTGGCTTTTAAGAAATTATCGAAGGTCGTTTCGAAAATAGGTTCTAGAGGATTTTCGTAAGATTGCCAAAAATCCTTGACCTCTTGATAGTTTTTAAGGATGCCTTTGTTAATTGTAGGAAGCAGTTTTTCATAAACTTCAGGGTCTCTTTTATAAATTTCGGCTAAGCAATACCGAAGTCCGAAGGTGTAACCCGAATATTTGAAATAAAGGTCGTCGTTATGAATCGCTGCCAAACTGCCTATAAAATTAGCTTCGTTTTCGGCAGCATAACCCATTTGATGCGCTGCTTCATGGCACGATGTGGTTGGAAATTTATAAGTGGCAATTAAGCCGTTCACCTGAGCTTCATTAGTAAAAGGATTTAAATAACCCGAAAATCCCATATAGGTTAAGGGTAAACTGTAAATAGATTTTTTAAGGCTTTTGCGTTCGTAGTTGAGGTGCGGATAAACTTCGGAAAGTGTTTGGTAACCATTTTGAACTTTATTAAAAATTTCAGCTTTGGTGTATGGAAATTCTATTTTTATGGTGTCGTGTATGGCAAGCTCATTGTGTACACGATTCGATTTTGAAATTAAACGCTCTGTAAATGAAATGAGCTGTTCAGTGTTATAATCTGCTTTAATGTTTAGCGATTTGTTAAGCGGTTGTCTATAATAATTAAAAGCCCAAAGGATGTGGAATGCAAAATAAGCGATGGATAAGGTGGCTCCAATATCTAACAGCCAATTTATGGTGTCTTTAATCATACGTTTTCTATTGACGATGAGCCAGCGGATGAGATAAATTCCAGCTAAGGTATAAAAGATGTCACCAACGGAAAATGGAACCCACCCAAACACATAGCGACTAAGTTTCGATATAAACACATAAAGGCCATTACTGTAATATTGCTCAACAAATTGAGGGTATGCTTTCAGGATTGAGATGAATCCAAATAATAATAAGAAGGAAAAGGCAATAATGACTTTTTTATAGTTCTGCATACACTAAAAATAGAAGATTTAAACTAAAAAAGCTTGAGTTAATGAGACTCAAGCTTTTAAAACAATGTTATTAAAAATTAATTAGTTGACTTTAATTAATTCTACTTCAAAAACTAACGTCATAAAAGGTTTTATGATACCATTAGGTCGTGGATTAGCTCCATAAGCTAATTCTTGAGGAATAAAAAACTTATATTTAGCTCCTTCTTTCATTAGTTGAATGCCTTCAGTCCAACCTTTAACAACGGCATTTAAAGCTGTTGTATATGAGTCAGAACTATCAAACTCGGTTCCATCAATCGTTGTACCTTTGTAAGCTACAGTCACATTAGCTGAAGGACCATCGGGTTGTTTTCCTGTACCTTCCTTTACCACTATATATTGTAATCCGCTTTGCGTAATTTTTACGTCTGGTTTTGATTTGTTAGCTTCTAAAAAAGCTAAATTTGCTTTTTTAATATCAGCGAATTTTGCTTCTAGCTCGTTCTGTTGTTTAAGTCTTTGTTCTTCTTGAAGTTTCTTACCAAATGTTTGAAGAATAGCTTGATGATTTACTTCAGGGATTTTTAAATCAGTTGAATCTGCAACATCATGATAGCCTTTTATAAAAGCATCAAGATTTAAGTTAGGCACTTGATTTAAAAGTCCTTTTGCCTGATTTGCACCAATAGCATAACTAACAGAATCTATATTGTTAGTTAAAATAATGTCAGCATTTGTATTTCCTTTATTGTTGCAAGCTAATAGCGTTATAGCTAAAACAATGTATCCTATTCTTATTTTCATTTTTTTTGAATTTTTATTCAAACACGAAAGTATAATAAATATTGTTTTTTTTAAAGCATCTTTAGAAAAAAGACTAAGCCTTATTTCGTAAATTTGCAATTCAATAAATGATAGACATATGAGTTCAGAAATAAGAGCCTTAGAGCCAAAACAACTTTGGAATAAATTCGCAGATTTAAATGCTGTACCACGACCTTCTAAAAAGGAAGCGCGTGTTATTCAATTTATGAAAGATTTTGGAGCAAATCTCGGTTTAGAAACTATAGAGGATGAAGTTGGAAATGTGATTATTCGCAAACCTGCGACTAAAGGCATGGAAGATCGAAAAGCCATCGTTATGCAAAGTCATTTAGATATGGTGCATCAAAAAAATAACGATACCGAGTTTAATTTTGATGAGCAAGGGATTGAAATGCATGTGGTAGGTGATTGGGTAAAAGCAAAAGGCACAACACTTGGTGCAGATAATGGGTTAGGAGTGGCAACAATTATGGCTATTTTAGAAAGTGATACCATTGCGCATCCTGCATTAGAAGCCTTGTTCACTATTGATGAAGAAACAGGAATGACTGGTGCGAAAGGTTTAAAAGGTGGTTTACTTAAAGGTGAGATTCTTTTAAATCTTGATACGGAAGAAGATGACGAAATCGGAGTCGGTTGTGCTGGTGGAGTCGATGTTACTGCTACACGCGAGTATAAAGAAGAAGAGACTCCGGAATTTAAATTAGGCTATAAAATAACCGTTAAAGGCTTGCAAGGTGGTCATTCAGGCATGCAAATTCATGAAGGTTTGGGTAATTCCAATAAATTAATGAACCGTTTGTTATTTGATGGTTTTGAGAACTTTGGATTGCGTATTTCTGAAATTGATGGTGGTAGTTTACGAAACGCCATCCCAAGAGAAAGTAATGCAACGGTTGCTATTGACGCTGTGCATGAAGCTGCTTTTGAAGCGGAAATGAAAATAGTTGCAGACGAATTAAAAGTCGAATTTAAAACCATGGAACCAGATTTGGAAATCGTGATTTCTAAGATTGAGACTCCTAAAAAAATAATGGATTTAGGTGTGCAAGAAGGCTTAACTAGAGCGCTGTATGCTGCTTGGAACGGCGTTTATCGTATGAGTCCTGATATTAAAGGTTTAGTAGAAACGTCTAATAATGTGGCACGTGTCATTGTAAAAGATGGTCATATTAAAATAGGCTGTTTAACCCGCAGTTCCGTAGAAAGTACCAAGCTAGATTTGGCGAATACCTTACGCGCTACGTTTGAATTAACAGGTTGCGAAGTAGAATTATCTGGTGATTATCCTGGTTGGGCTCCGAATATGGATTCTGATATTTTAAAAGTATTAGTGCCGATTTATGAGCGTTTAAATAATGGCGAAAAACCAAACGTTGCTGCTTGCCACGCAGGTTTGGAATGTGGAATTTTAGGTACCAACTATCCAAATATGGATATGATTAGTTTTGGCCCAAATATTAAAGGAGCACACTCACCAGATGAACGTGCTCAGATTTCTTCAGCACAAAAGTATTGGAAATTTGTTTTAGAGATTTTAGCAAATATTCCTAAACGATAATTTTAGTTTACGATACAAAAAAAGCAGCTCGAAAAGCTGCTTTTTTTTGTTTGTTCTAAGAGTAGAATTAATTTTTAATACTTACCAATTCCACATCAAAAACGAGGTTAGCACTCGGCGGAATCACAGGAGGATTTCCGTTTTCTCCATAACCTAAATAATAAGGAATAAATACTCTGGCTTTATCTCCAATCTTCATATTTAACATCGCTTCTCTAAAACCTGCAATTAAACGTGCTGTTTCGTTGTATGGCATATCAAATGGAGCGTAACGACCAGCTTGGTCTTGTCTTTCGTCATATTTTCCATTTTTCTCGGCAACATCTTTCTTCGTCGTCCAAAATAAATCTCCATTTTCTAAATAACCAGCGCAATCAATGTTGACACGGTCTGTAGATTTTGGCGTAACACCATTACTTTCATTTGTAAAAATCATGGCCATACCTGTTGGTGATTCTATACGACGTCCTTTGAGTGATTCGCTATTTTTTAACCATTCTTTTCGGGCAACTTCCGCTCTGGCTTTGGCTGCTTTTTGTGCTTCTTCTTTTGCTTTTAAAATATTCTCTTCCACCTTAGGCATTTCTTCCGTAAATATTTTAGGTGCATCAAAGCTTTTTGCGGCTGATCCCTTTCTGATAATATTTAATTTAGAAATTACAACATCTTCAACAGGTTTGTTTCTTGCTGCAACTTTTACATTAGAGATAGAATCTTGTACTTCGAGCCCTTTTACTAACTCACCAAAGACGGAATGACAGCTTACTCCACGTTGGTCGCACGGTTTCATTTTTCCTTGAGCATCAAAAGCATCTCCTCTCGGGTATGGTGCTTCGGTTATAAAGAATTGACTTCCGTTAGTATTGATACCTCCACCATTAGCCATAGATAAAATACCAGGTTTATCATGTTTTAAATCTGCCGAAAAGTCTGCTGCAAATTTGTATCCAGGTGTGCCGGTACCACTGGCTGTTGGATCACCACCTTGTATCATGAAATTATCCATCACACGATGAAATGTAATCCCATCATAAAAAGGTTTCCCTTTATACTTTTCTTCTGCCATTGGATGATTGCCTTCTGCAAGTGCTACAAAATTGGCTACTGTTACAGGTACCTTATCATGGTATAGTTTGGCAACCATGGTCCCTTTAGTTGTTACGAATTCTGCATAGAGGCCATCGTCTAAATCAGGATAAAGACGTTCTTGGCAAGAAATATTTGCCAAAACTAAGAGTACAACAAATGCTGTAATTGCTTTTCTAATCATTTTTTTGAGTTATTGTGTTTAAAGTTACTTTACAAATTAAAGGAACATTTGTTCCTATTTTATATTCATCGCCATAATAGCCAAATGCTTTTTGAGATGGAAACAAAAATGTGGCTGTTTCAGTTGGTTTTAAAAGTTTTAAACCTTCACGTAAACCAGTGAATAATTCTTCCTTGTCCATAACATAGGTTTTTACTTTGTCTGGATAGATCTCAGTACCTTCAATATTAGAAACATTAAAAGTGAAATTGACAACATCACCAAATTGCGGTTGAATGGTATCATTTTCCATTTTAGTATTGTAGTAATACCAAAAACCACTTTTTGAAGCCACATAGGCTTTATCTGGATTACTTTTTATAATATGTTGTAGTTGTTCGCGTTCGCGTTCGTTCAGTTTTTTATTGCGTTCTGCTGAGGCTTTTAAAAACGAGCCTGATTGCACGGATTCTGGCATGCGTGCTTCAGGTGATTTACAACTGAAACACAAAAAGGAAAAAATAAATAGAATGAGTAGGTTTTTCATTTCAAATAATTTATGACCTATTTTGGGATTAGGACAAGTCTTGTTTATAATTAGGTAATATACTAATAAATTTATGGATTGTTGTCTTCATATCATCTTCACTTTTTCCTCCAGCCGCATTGGTATGACCACCTCCTCCAAAATGCGCTCTCGAAAATTCATTCACTGAAAATTCGCCTTTACTTCGTAATGAAATTTTTATAATGTGATCTTGTTTACTTTCAATAAAAATCGCAGCAAATATAATGCCTTTTAGGGATAATGCATAATTTACAAAGCCTTCTGTATCTCCTTTCTTAAAGTTGAATTCGTCTAACTCTGCCTGAGAAAGCGTCATATAAGCCGTTTTTAATTCGGGAATCACCTTTAAATTTTGCATCGCTCTACCTAATAATTGCAAACGACTATAACTATTAGTATCGTATATATTATTATGAATTTGAGAATTATCTGCACCTTTATCAATTAAGTTACCAATGACTTGGTGTGTTCTGCTTGTGGTTGCCGGAAAGCGAAATGAGCCTGTATCTGTCATAATGCCAACGTACAAACAAGTAGCAATATTCTCATTTATTTTATCAGAATCATTGAGCATTTCAATAAAATTATAGACCATTTCGCAAGTGGAAGACATTTTTACATCAGAATACATATACGCGGCATAATCATCTGGTTGTTGGTGATGATCGATCATTATTTTGGTTGCTGAAGCAGTTGCTAAGATTTCAGCCATGTCATGACCTGCTCTATGAAAGGCATTAAAATCTAAAGTAAAAATTAAATCAGCCTTGTTGATCAGCGCTTCACTTTCGTCTTGTTGTGCTTCAAACTTTAAAACCGTGTCGTCACCTGGCAGCCATTTTAAAAAATCGGGATAATCGTTTGGTGCAATTACAACAGCATTGTGCTCATGTAATTTTAGGTAATGATATAAGCCCAAAGTTGAACCCATGGCATCTCCATCTGGATTTCTATGCGGAACAATAACAATATTTTTAGGTGTACTTAATACCGCTTTTAACTCGGAAATTTGTGCTTTTGTCATAGATGACGAAGATACATTTTTTTAATATTTGAAGGGCTTGATTAATTAAAGAAATACATTACTTTTGCAACCGAATTCACCAAAGCACATTTGCACAGGTGCAACCCATTAAAAAATTATATATGGCAACTAACAGAACATTTACAATGTTAAAGCCAGATGCTGTTGAAAAAGGACACATTGGCGCAATATTAGAAAAAATTAATGCTTCAGGATTTAGAATCGTAGCAATGAAATTAACGCACATGACGACGCAAGATGCGAAAGCATTTTATGCCATACACAGTGAGCGTCCGTTTTATGGCGAATTGGTAGAGTATATGACACGTGGTCCTATCGTCGCAGCAGTTTTAGAAAAAGACAATGCTGTTGAAGATTTCAGAACCTTAATTGGTGCTACTAATCCTGCTGATGCAGCAGAAGGGACTATTCGTAAAATGTTTGCAGATTCTATTAGCGAAAATGCAGTACATGGAAGTGATAGTGATGACAATGCAGCTATTGAAGGTGCGTTTCATTTTTCTGGTAGAGATATGTTTTAGATCTAAAGCATACACGATATTTAAAAAGATCATCTTTACAGATGGTCTTTTTTTATTTTAAGAACATTTATTATTAAATACCTTTAATGCTATGAACTAGCTTGGTTGACTTCAATCCAATAGCCATCAGGATCTTGAAAGTAGACTTGTTTTACACCATCATTTCTTATATAATCTTTATTAACAGTATTAAGCCAATCAGAGTAGGTAATATTTAAGCTGTTAAGATGTTCAATAAAGACATTAATATCAGTTGTTGCTAAAGCAAAATGTACAGCTTTATTAATTTTTATCTCAAAATTTGGTCGCGGAATAAGATGAAGTTCTTTCCCTTCATTAAGTGATAACCATCTCGTTTTAGAGTTTGATGCTGTATTCTTAACTTCTTCAAGTTGAAATATGTTTTGATAAAATTCAACGGAGACGTCTACATCTTTTACTGAAAGTGCGATATGGTTTAATGAAAATTTGAGCATTGGTGATTTATTTTTTAAGTTATAATAAAACTGATAAATTAGGTTGAACGTTTAAAAGCTATAGTTTACCGCAAATGAGTTTAAAATTAAGTTTTAAAAATAGAAAAAAACTTAACAAATTAGAATCAATAAGATGATGCCATTGCAATATTAAATTAGTCTTACTTATCATCTTCATCTCCAAAAAAATGAAAAAACAACAATTCATCTTCAAAAAATTACATTTCAGTTATTTCAATTTTTAAAAACAGCACTTGTATCCGATATTTGTATCAAACAAAAACAAAGCATCATGAATATCCTTGTAAAAATTATTATCCTAACTGTTATTAATATTTTAAGCCTTCAGTTAGAAGCTCAAAACAGCTTCACGGTTACGGTTGCTGTAGAAAATGCCAGTACAAATAATGGCACCATGTTTATCGCCTTATATAATACCAAAACTGGTTTCTTAAAAAAGACCTTTAAAGGTTCTAAAAGCGCTATTGAAAATAATAAGGCTGAAGTTATTTTTGATGGTATTGAAGAAGGGACATATGCCGTTGGTATTTTTCATGATGAAAATAATAATGGCAAAATGGATACTAACTTTTTTGGTTTTCCTTCCGAAGATTATGGCTGCTCTAATAACGCAACAGGTATAATGGGACCACCAAAATGGGAAGATGCTAAGTTTAGCCTCAAAGCAAATAAAACAGTTAAAATAACTTTATAAATCTCATTATTATGAACCATGTAATTTTTACGATTGTGTTCCTTTTTGTTGGAATCACACAGGCACAAACTAATTTTGAAAAAGGCATGACCAAAGCCTTTGAACTTTGGGAAGCCGATAAAACAGACGAAGCAGAAAATATGTTTGAGCGCATTGCTAAGGCTGAACCAAAAGAATGGTTGCCTAACTATTATATTGCTCAAATAAATAGCTTAAAAACTTGGAATGAAAAAGATGCGAGTAAAGTAAAAGCGCAATTAGAAAAAGCACAAACGCATCTAGACGACGCTATGACAAAAACCGAAAATAATGCAGAATTGTTAGTCATGCAAGCACAAGTATTAACCAATTGGGTGGCTTTTGATGGTATGACTTATGGTATGAAATACGGAGCAAAAGTTGCCGAATTATATGAAAAAGCAACAGTTTTAGATCCTAAAAACCCAAGAGTAGCTTTTGGTAAGGCAGAATGGGCCATGGGAAGTGCTAGGTATTTCGGAAAAGATACAGCACCTTATTGTAAAGATATTGAAGCATCGGTGGCTCTTTTTGATACCTTTAAGCCAGAGAGCGATTTGCACCCAGGTTGGGGGAAAGAGCGCGCACAACAAGTTTTAGAAGAATGTAATAAATAGAATTATGCTAAAGTCGAGTAAAAATATCTTAGTCACCTTTTTTATGGGCTGTGTGGTTTTTGTGATTGGAAGCTATATGTCTACAAGCTTTAATTATAAAAGTACTAATGATTTTTTAATCAACTTTGGTTTCTATCAACTGTATACGTTTGTTCTTAAATATGTGAATTCCTTTTATTTTAATTTTATAAAAGAGCGTCAGTTTTATAAGTACGAGGTGATACAGCGCATTTTATACGGCATTTTAGGAAGTACAGTCATTACATTAATCTGCATTTTCTTCCTTAGAATATTTATCGAGGTGATTATTTTTAATGAAAATTTAAACACTTTTATTACCAATGAGTCTTGGGCAGGTTATTCCTTTGGGTTATGGATTACGCTAACTATTGTGTCATTCTTTTATGTTGCTTATTTCTATAACCGTTACCAAAAGAATAAGATACAAGAGCAAAAGGTCATTGCAGGTACGGCAAGTGCTAAATTCGATGCGCTAAAGAATCAATTAGATCCTCATTTTTTATTTAATAGTCTCAATGTATTAACAAGTTTAATTGAGGAAAATCCAGTAAATGCTCAAAAGTTTACAACGTCATTATCTAAAGTTTACCGTTATGTCTTAGAACAAAAAAGTAAAGAATTGGTAACGGTAGACGAAGAGTTAAATTTTGCCAGAACCTATATGTCGCTTTTAAAAATGCGCTTTGAAGACAGCATTATTTTTGAAATTCCAGATAAGGCATCAAATCCAGAAAGTAAAGTAGTGCCTTTATCCTTGCAATTGCTTTTAGAAAACGCGGTGAAGCATAATATGGTTACCACAAGCAAACCTTTGCACATTAAAATATACGAAGACGGAGATCATTTGGTCGTTATGAATAATCTACAACCCAAACAAATTGTAAAGAAGAGTAGTGGAGTAGGTTTAGAAAATATAAAACAACGGTATCAGTTGCTTTCAAATAGAAAAGTACATATCAATCAACGCGAAAAGGATTTTGCAGTAGCCATACCGATGCTTACAAAACAAGTAGCTGTTATGAGAACAAATCAAAAATCAGAAGCACGACTTAATGACGATTATGTAAAGGCGCGCAAGCGTGTAGAGGAACTAAAAAGCTTTTATTACAGCTTAATTTCGTATTGTTTTGTGATTCCATTTTTAATATTTATTTGGTACCAATATTCAAGATACACTATTCAATGGTTCTGGTTTCCTATGTTTGGTTGGGGACTGAGTTTAGTATTCCAAGCCTATCGTGTATTTGTGGATAATGGTCCTTTAGGTGGCAGTTGGGAAAAGCGCAAAATTGAAGAATATATGCGAAAAGAAGATGGCAATAATCGTTGGAATTAATTTAGAATATTATGAAAACACAAGACACAAATTTGAAATATATTAAGGCGAAAGACAGAGTTGAAAAATTGAAGAAATTCTACAATCATCTCGCAGTTTACATCATTATTAATATTGTAATTACAGGATTCAAATTATCTAATAGTTTAGATAGTTGGGCGAGTTTTACTAATGACTTTTTCAGTATTAGTGTTTTAAGTTCTTGGACGGTTTGGGGAATTGTATTGCTCATTCATTTTATTTCTGTAACATTTTTACAAGGCTGGGAAGAGCGAAAAATTGAAGCCTTAATGGAAAAAGAATTATCAAATAAAAAATAACATATTATGGAAAAGTATAGTATAGAACCATATGAAGCTGATGTTAATAAATCAGATTATAGAAAAGAAGAAGCTTATTTAAGAGCGAAAAAAAAGGTGGAAGCCATTGTTGGTTTTTATTGGCACTTGGCAGTTTTTGTGGTAGTGAATTTATTCTTAATCATTGTGGTGGCTATAAATTCTGAAGAAGGGTTTTTTAGTTTCGCACCATATGCTACAGCGACGTTTTGGGGCATCGGTTTAATATTTCATTTTTTAGGTGTCTTTGGTCCAAATTTTTTCTTTAGTCAAGATTGGGAACAGCGCAAGGTGGAAGAATTTATGGAGAAAGAACGTCAAAGTTGGGAGTGAGATGAGCGGGAAGCTTGAAGTACGAAGTTAGAAGTGGAGCAATATTTAACCAAGAATCTTAAATTTAAAAATCATGAAAATATATTCAATAATTATAGCCCTTTTAGTCACTATTATTAGTTTTGGACAAAACAATGTGCTTATTAAAAATGTTAAGGTTTTTGATGGTGATAACGTTATTTCAAAGACTTCCGTTTTATTCGAAAATGGCATCATCTCTAAAATTTCAAACCGTATTGATGTCGCGAATGAAAAAAACATGTACGTTATTGATGGTGAAGGCAAAACCTTATTACCAGCACTATCTAACGCACATGTTCATGCTTGGGCACCAGAGTCATTGAAGCAAGCAGCAAAAGCTGGTGTGTTAAATGTTATGGATATGCATGGTTTTGAAACTTATCAAGGACCAATGCGCCAATTAAAAGACTCTACAGATTATGCTAATTATTATGTGGCAGGTTTTGCAGCTACAGCTCCAGAAGGGCATGGTACGCAATTTGGGTTTTCGGTACCTACATTAAGTCAGCCAGAAGATGCCAAACAATTTATTGCAGATCGTGTTAAAGCGAATGTAGATCATATAAAAATTATTGTAGAACCTTGGAAAGCGACTTTAGATTCAGCAACTGTTGCAGAATTAATTAAAGAAGCCCATAATGCTGAAAAAATAGCTGTCGTGCATGTGAGTCGTTTAGAAGATGCTATTAATGTTATTGAAAATGATGCGGACGGGTTAGTACACATTTGGTGGGATAAGGCATTAGATTCTGAAAAACTAAAGGAACTTTCTGAAGATCAATCGTTCTTTGTGATTCCCACATTACTGACAACACTGAAAGCCTTTGAAAGTTTTGGTGCAGGAGCAGATAAGTTTTTGACCAAAGCACAATTACTTTCTGAAGTAAAAAAAATGTATGATGCTGGAATTCCGATTTTAGCAGGAACAGATCCACCCAACTTAAACATTAACTATGGCACAGACTTATACAAAGAGCTTGAACTGTTAGAAGCTTCAGGACTGCCAATTTTAGAGGTTTTAAAAGCAGGAACAAGTAATATTACCACAGCGTTCGGTTTAGAAAACACAGGTTTTATTAAGGTTGGTTTTTCGGCTGATTTGTTGCTTGTAGATGGTGATGTAACCACAGATATTAAAGCGATTGCTAATGTGAATACCGTTTGGAAAAAAGGACAAAAGGTTAAATTATAAGAGCGTGTTAATTTGATTAATTCAAAATCAATACGATCTAAACAAGAACTAAAAACTAAGAGATGACTACTATTATCATTGAAGACGAAAAACCATCAGCAAGACGATTACAACGTATGCTAAAAACCTTAGGTATGGATGCAGAAACGATGTTGCATTCGGTTGAAGAGTCTATTGAGTGGTTTCAGAATAATGCACATCCAGATTTAATTTTTTTAGATATTCAGTTAAGTGATGGCTTATCTTTTGAAATTTTTGAGACAATCGATATTAATTCTGCGGTCATTTTTACCACAGCTTATGATGAGTATGCTTTACAAGCTTTCAAACTTAATAGTATTGATTACTTGCTCAAACCCATTGATGACGAAGATTTAGCGACTGCGGTAAAAAAATATAAAGGTCGTGCACCTCAAAATCAAGCCGTCACATTAGATTTTAACGATATTAAAAATTTGTTGGTTAATCCTATTGGACGTGAGTATAAAAAGCGGTTTTCGGTAAAAGTAGGTCAGCATTTAAAACTCATTAATATTGAAGATATAGAATGTATTTATTCTGAAAACAAAGGGACTTACGCTTTTACTAACGAAGGTCGTAATTATTTGTTAGATGCCACGTTAGATCAACTTGAAGCCGATTTAGAACCAGACGTTTTCTTCAGAATTAGTAGAAAGTTCTATGTCAATATCAATGCAATTAAGGATATGGTGAGTTATACCAACTCCCGACTTCAAATAAAACTGAACCGTTTTAACGAGCAAGATATTATTGTGGCGAGAGAGCGTGTTAAGGATTTTAAGAATTGGTTAGAATAAATTTTTTATAATATCGGATATGTTTATTTTTAGATTTAACCGATATTTTGTATCTTTGGTGTGTGTGGAATGTAGAAAAAGCATATCGAAAAGAGTTAGAAGGCACATTTAGTAGGTTAGCAGATAAGGTTAACATATTAAATGCAGCTAGGCCATTGCCTAATATTGTGTTGCAAAATATTAAAGAAGCGTTTCTAATAGAATGGACTTACAACAGTAATAGTATTGAAGGTAATACGCTTACTTTACGAGAAACTCAAATGGTACTGCAAGAAGGTATCACTATAAAAGGAAAATCACTAAGAGAACATTTTGAAGCTAAAAACCATGAAACAGCAATACATAAGTTGTATCAATTGGTTCAAACAGATTATACTTTAAACGCTAAAGATATTTTAGATCTGCATGGCTTGGTGCTACGTTCAATAGAAGACGATTATGCTGGCCGTCTCCGTAATGCTGGTGTCCGTATTTCTGGCGCTAATTTGGTACCACCAAATGCACGTAAGGTCTCGGAGTATTTAGATACGCTAATTAGTTATATAAATAGAAATCCACAAGGACTTAGTCCTATAGAGTTGGCTACCGTTTTTCATCATAAATTTGTATGGATTCATCCCTTTTTTGATGGTAATGGTCGTACCGTTCGTTTGGTAATGAATTTACTTTTAATGCGTCATGGTTATCCACCAGCTATCATTCTTACTAACGATCGTGCAAAATATTACGCGGCTTTAAATCAGGCTAATAATGCTAATTATACTAAATTAATGCTGTTAATGAGTCAGGCTTCAGAGCGCACTTTAAATATTTATTTAAGTGCTATTCCAGGTTCAGATAAAGAGTACCAAAGTATTTCTAATATTGTTGACGAGCCAGAAATCCCTTATAGTCAAGAATATGTCAGTTTATTAGCTAGGCAAGGTAAAATTGATGCCCATAAAGAAGGTCGTAATTGGTTTACGACTAAGGAGGCTGTTCTTAATTACATTAAGGCCAAAGGCAGTTGAGATCATTTTATGATTTCAGAAAAATAGGTGTCTCATTTGCTAAAAGATGGTTAACAGTTATTCTGTTATTTAGGCAAGCAGCTTTAATAACTGAATAACCCAATAATTCAAAACAACCTAATCCTCATCCTCAATCCGATTTTCATCAAAAGCAGAAGGCAATAATTTAGGAATAAATTTCACAAACAAAGGTAAAAGCAACATTCCTCCTGGCAACATAAAGATCGCTAAACTCGGTATAGACTTAAAAATATCTAATAATTGCGATTGAATTTTCTTCTGCTCGTCTTCCGTAAGATTCCGTTGTGTGGATTGCGCCAAAAGTGTCATCGCTTCCTTGCTTTCAGAAAGTTCTTTTATTAAACGTTTCCCATTACGCGTAATCAGTTTAGATACTATTTTACTACTGTTATCATAAAAACTTTGGGCTAGATTTTTAGAACTTAAAAAGGCAACGTCTTCTTTATGTTCGTCATAGAACAAGTTGATGTCGTTTACAGATTCGGCTACAACTTTACTATCTAGCTCCAAATCATTTTTTAAGCGAATTAGAAACTCCCGTTCTTCGGCATCGATAACTTTATCTGTCCAAGATGCCATGCAAACTAAATCGATAACATATAATTTTTCTAAAGGGGAATCTATAAATGTTACAGCTTTAGTATAGGTTGGTAATTCAGAATTTTTATGACGAATAGACCCTTCAAATAGTTTTATGAGGTTGTCATCGTATTCTGTTTTTTCAGATTTATGATCTAGAACCGAAAACACAATGGTTTCCAAGGCAGATTCCAAATCGGTAACATATGATTTAATATCATTTTCTTGTTTTAAAAATCGCTGGTAACCTAATACATCAACAAATAAAAGAGCATTAATTAAAAAATAATTAAAACTTTTTGAAATAAAATTATCATCAATATGAATACGCTTATGGATAATCTGTTCAAGCAAACTATCGGGTTGTTTATTACCGAATAATTCTTCAAAAAACGAACGCTTTTGGTCGCTAATTGTTTTGTAATATCTAATTAAACTATCTATAAAATCTTCCTGAGGTTTTTCCTTTTTATAAATAAAGTAGTAGGTGAGGAGGAGATTGATCTTACAGCGTTCTTCTTCAGTAAAATCAAAGGGTTTAACGATGTCGAGTACCACTTTGATATTACTTCCGTAAATAAATCCAGCTTGTTTTAGGCGGTTGTAAAACTCTTCAGTCTCTGTTTGCGAATACATCGTCTCAGAAACTTGTTGAAGTAATTTTTTTATCCAGCCGCTAGCTGATGGATTCATGCGCTTTTTATTAGAGTATAAAGATAATTTTTATCTCTTAAAATTATAGTGATTTTATTTTTTTTAAAAAAATATAAAACCTCCTTTTACATTTTTTCGTAGGTAGAACAGAGACACAAATTAATTAAAAACAAAAATCTCAAAATTATGAAAAAAACAAAATTTTTAATCACAACAGCAATATTAGGTATTGCAACATTTGTTGCTATTGCAGCAGATCACATCGATGCTCCTGCTGTAGATGGAGGTGGAACAAGCAGTTTGTCTGATATCACAGACTTTTATGCCTTTCAAGGTGCATCCGGCAACACCATAGCTTTCGCAGCTAACGTACAAGGTTTTTTAAGCCCTGGATCAACGGGAAGTGCCACTTTTGATGAGAACATTATGATCGAAATCAACATTGATACCGATGGTAATGCTATCGAAGATTTGGTGATTCAAGCCATTCCTAGAGATGGCAAAATGTACTTTTTTGGACCATTTCCTGCAAACAGTACCAACTTAAGCAGTACCATTGGAACAACAGCGGCAAACCAAGGTTCCGTAGATATTACCGCTTATGGACAAAATGCAATTGTAGAAACCGTTGGCGGTATATCTTATTTCGCAGGTCCAAGAGATGATCCTTTCTTTTTCGATTTCGGACAATTTGGTGCCATTTTAGGTGGTACAGCATCTGGTTTTAATAATCCAGGTACAGATTCTTTTGCTGGTACAAACGTATTATCTGTTGTTGTTGAAGTTCCAAAATCTATGATTGGTGGTTCAGGTTCAGTGAATACTTGGGTAGAAACTAAAAGAAAACAATAAGCTTAAGAAAATAATAATCTCAAAAATTTAAAAAAATGAAATTCAACAACATAAAAATATTTGCCATAGCAATTTTAGCGTCGATGACAGTTTTTAATTGCAATAGTGACGACGATGGAATAATAATTCCGTCAGGTCTAGATTTCTCAGGGACGTTTACAACACAAGACCAAATGGCCAGACCAGCTATTAATACCGTTTTTGTTAGCCCTAATATGAAAGATGCTTTTAACACCACAATTCCTTCTCAGCAAGGAGCAGCTTTTCAAGCGATGTTTGAAGCGCGATTATTAGCACTAAACCCAGATTATACCACGAATGTAGTCCTTGGAGCTGATGCAGCTGGTTTTTCTGGAGCTTTAGCAACAGATGTTTTAACCGTAAACTTAGATGGAACAACCACATTTTTTAATGGTGATCCTGCAACTGTTTTAACAGGTAGAGCTTTAGCTGACGACGTTATAAATACAGAATTAGTGTTAATTTTTGGTGGCCCAGATGGTTCTGAAAAGCCAGGATTAACAAATGATAATGTAGACTCTAACGATAAAGCATTCTTATCGTCCTTTCCATATTTAGCGTCTCCTCATATGTAGAAAGGTGCTAATTCCAATTCTGAAGTAGCGCTTATGGTGCTACTTCAGAATTATTTCAAAACTCAAAATAGTAACACATAAAATTTTCAATCATGATACTAAAAAAAAATATTCCCCTTATTTTATTAGTACTCCTTTCTTTTAGTTGTACTCATAAAACCGTAACAGACCCAGAAGATTATCAAGTCTATTTAACTACAACAATTGATAGTTCGGCCTTATTTGAGAATGCTCACTTTTGGACCAATAAAATAGACGATAACGCTAATCAATTTATTTATCAGGCAAAACGTTCTGGCGCTTATGCAAGTGTTTTTAGCAAAACTGGAAATATCGATTTTTTAATAAAAGCTGAAAATGACCTTATCGCTTCAAATGAATTCACTAATTATAATAATGCAGGCTATTTAAAAGCCTTAGCAGTAAACTATATTTCGCAACACCGTTTTAAAGAGGCTTTAGAATTATTAAAAAAAGCAGAAGCTAATGGCGAAAAATTAAATGGCACTAAAAAAATGCTCTTCGATGTGCATTTAGAATTAGGAAACTATTTCCATGCAGAAGCTTATTTAAAGGAAATAAAAGATGATTCAGATTTCGATTATTTAATTCGCATATCAAAATGGGAAGACCATCAAGGTAATTTAGAAGGTGCCATTCAAAATATGGAAAAAGCCATGGCAATTGCTGAGTCGTCTAATATTAAATCCTTAAAGCAATGGTCTTATACCAATATAGCAGATTTCTATGGACATGCTGGTGAGATTGAAAAATCATACCACTACTTTCTAAAAGCACTAGAGCTAGATCCTAATGACGCTTATGCTAAAAAAGGAATCGCATGGATTGCCTATTCTTACGATAATAAACCAGAAGATGCACTAAACATCTTAAATCAAGTGGCAACCTACTATCATGCTCCAGATTATGACCTCTTGAAAGCTGAAATTGCCGAGTATCAAAACAAGTCAGTATTGAAATCGGATGCTTTACAAAACTACCAAAGGATTGTGAAAAATAAGGCTTATGGCGTTATGTATAATGGTTATAACGTCATCTTTTATACCGATGAATTGGTAATTCCTGAATTAGCCATAGAAATAGCAAAAGCGGAAGTTAAAAATAGACCAACACCACAGTCTTACGATTTATTGGCGTGGAGCTATTTTAAACAAGGAAATGTTGAAAAAGCAAATGACATTATTGAAACCTACGTGGATGGCAAAACCTTTGAACCAGCTGTTTTATACCATGTTGCTGAAATTTATAAAGCCACAGGAAAAACAGATCAAATAAAGCCTTTAAAGGAAGAATTAACGGCAAGCTTATATGAATTAGGCCCTTTAATGAAACAAAAAATTAACCAATTATAAAGATGAAGAAGCAAATTTTAGCAGTGCTAATCTTTGGTTGTTTTTCATTAGTTGTCACTGCCCAAAATCTAAAAGGAGTAGTTGTTAATGAACTCAATCAGCCCTTAGAAGCTGCATACCTATACAACGAGACGTCAGAAAGTCATGCACATACCTCAGAAAATGGTGTATTTGTAATAACCAAAACAAAAGTAGGAGATTCTCTAAGAGTAGGTTTGTTAGGTTATAAAACCAAAACAATAGCCTTAGCATCTACAGATAATTTAAGAATTATTCTGGAAGAAAAAACGTTTCAATTAGATGAAATGATGATTACTGAAGAACTAAATACCGTAAACACCATTTCGAGAATGGACTTAAGTGTGACTCCTGTAAATTCGTCACAAGAAGTTTTAAGAAAAGTACCTGGTTTATTTATAGGTCAGCATGCAGGTGGCGGAAAAGCAGAACAAATATTTCTACGTGGTTTTGATATCGATCATGGAACAGATGTGTCTATTTCGGTTGATGGCATGCCAGTAAATATGGTCTCTCACGCTCATGGTCAAGGCTATAGCGATTTACACTTTGTAATTCCAGAAACCATAAATAAAATTGACTTTGGTAAGGGCGGTTATTATGCGCAAGAAGGTGACTTTAACACGGCAGGCTATGTCAATTTTAAAACAAAAGATTATTTAAAAGAAAGTGAAATCTCATTTTCAGCAGGTCAGTTTAATACCTTGAGAACTGTTGGTTTATTCAATCTTATGGAAAACACAAAAAATAAAAATGCTTACGTTGCTGTAGAATATATTGGCACAGATGGACCGTTTGAATCTCCACAGAATTTTAACCGCTTGAATATATTTGGAAAGTACGTTATGTTTTCACCAGAAAATGATAAACTCACCTTAACAGCGTCACATTTTACCAGCCGTTGGGATGCTTCAGGACAAATTCCGCAGCGTGAAGTTGATAATGGAAACATTACGCGTTTTGGAGCCATAGATGATACGGAAGGTGGTGAAACAGAACGTACCAATTTTAACGTTACGTTCGATAAATACATTGATGATGATACCAAATTGAGTACCAATGCTTTTTATTCACATTATGCGTTTGAGTTATTTTCAAATTTCACCTTCTTTTTAGAAGATCCTATTAATGGTGATCAAATTTTTCAAAAAGAAGATCGAAATATTTTTGGAGCAAACACAGCGATTTCGCATACGAGGTTTTTAGGAGATATAGAATTGAATGTCACGTCTGGTATAGGCTTAAGACACGATATTGTTAATGATGTAGAATTGTCACGAACCTTAAACCGAACCACAACCTTAGAAAATATTCAGTTAGGTGATATTAACCAAACGAATATCGATGCTTTTGTGAATGCCGAATTTGAATTTGGAAAACTTAAAATTGCACCAGCTTTAAGACTAGATTATTTCAAATTCTTATATAACGATGCGCTTCAAACCAATTACGAAACACTATCGGAAACTAAAACAATACTCAGCCCTAAATTGAATTTCTTTTTCAATGCACAAGATAATCTGCAATTGTATTTAAAATCTGGATTAGGCTTTCATTCCAACGATACTAGAGTTGTGGTTGCCAATGGAGGTGAGGACATTTTACCAAGATCTTATGGAGCAGATTTAGGAACCGTTTGGAAACCTTTACCTAAACTAGTAGTGAATTCTGCACTTTGGTACTTGTTTTTAGAACAAGAGTTTGTGTACGTTGGAGATGCAGGTATTGTAGAGCCAAGTGGAAGAACAAGACGCTACGGCTTGGATTTAGGTTTGAGATATCAAATGACCGATTGGTTGTTTTTAGATACAGATGCCACCATCACCAATGCAAGAAGTATTGACGATCCTGAAGGACAAAATTATATTCCCTTAGCACCAGATTTTACGTTAACAGGCGGTTTATCTGTTGATAATCTTAATGGGTTTTCTGGTGGATTACGCTTTAGATATTTAGATGATAGAGCCGCAAACGAAGATAATTCTATAGTTGCAGAAGGTTATTTAGTAACCGATGTTAACATTAACTATACATTAAAAAACATAACACTTGGTTTGGCTATAGAAAACTTTTTTGATGTAGATTGGAACGAAACCCAATTTGCAACAGAATCGCGATTACAAAATGAAGCACAGTCTGTTGACGAAATACATTTTACGCCAGGAGTTCCATTTTTTATAAAAGGAACCGTAAGCTACAGATTTTAAAAACTTTCAGTTCTTAATTTGTGGGGAAGCAGATTAAGTTGATTGATTGGTTGGTTGCTAGCAAAAAGGATTAATCTCTGATTAAGATTAGTTTCACCATAAGTTAGTTATGGTGTTTTTTTGAGTTTTTTGTTAGTTGGAAAACCTACTCGAAAGAGTGGGTTTTCTTTTTTCTGCTGTTTGTTATATTCGGATGTTGGCAACTGGCTTTTCCTATTTGCTTATTTATTTAATTGATTTTTATAACACTTGTTATTCATATGATTTCCTTTTGAAAATAACATACTTCTCCATCTTTATAGTGTTCTGGTAATCCATTTGTATTTTCGATATATTTTGTTCCCAAAAATTCAAAACCGAATTTTTCATAATGAGCAATTAAACCTTTATTTAGACCAACTGTATCCATCCTGATATAATTCAGACTTTTCTTTTTGCCAAATTCATTTGCCCAAGTAATTAATGTTTTTACCAAATTTTGACCTCTAAATTCAGGATTTGTAGCAATTCGATGAATATAAAGAGAAGGTTCATTATTTTCCTTTCCCCAAATCAATTCGTCATTCAGAGTTGTCGCCCAAATACACGCAATTTGTTCGTTAATCAATAACTTCCATTGTCTATTTTCTTCTATTTCATTTATGATTAATTCTTTTGGAAATTCAGGCCAATGAACTTGATTTTTCGATTTCATAAAATCTGTAGCTATTCTGTACAATTCAAATATTTTAGGAACATCTGTTAGTTCGCTATTTTTTATAGTCATATGCTTTAGTTTAAATCTGTTGCCAAGGAATTTATATACGCAATTCTCCTCTAAACACTATTTGAGCTTCACTCTTTATAGTCAATTTTTTATCGCTTACTAATTCCACTTCCATAAATCCAGTTCTTTCTGAACATTGAAAAGAGTTCATTTTTGTTTTTTTTAATCTGTTGCCCCAATATTTGGCTAAAAAGGTATGAGTTCCACCAGTTACTGGGTCTTCATTGGTTCCGCTCCAAGGCCAAAAATATCTTGATTCAAAATCGTAGTTTGTTTTGTCTGAAAGTGATGTTATTAAAACTCCGTTTATTGAATTGTGGGATTTTTTTAGTTTTTCGAAGTCAGGTGTTAAATTTCTCAATGCTTTACAGTCCTCAATTTCTAAAAGTAAAATTTTGGTTTCTTGGTTATATTCACTGTTGATTATTTTTTCGATTCCAAGTGCTTTAAGTAATTCCTTTGGTGCATTTTGCGGTTTGGTTTCATAAATAGGGAACTCCATTATTATTTCTTTTCCCTTTTTTTGAACGGTTAAATCCAATTTTTGAATATTAATAAAGTTGATATTTGATAAGTTTTTATTTTTCTCAAATATTACTTTGGACGCAGCCAATGTAGCGTGTCCGCACAATGGAATTTCCATTTTGGGTGAAAAATATCGAATTGGATATTTATTTTGTTCAGTTAGAATATTTACAAAAGCGGTTTCAGAAAGTCCCAATTCCTTAGCAATTAACTGCATTACATTATCGCTTAATTCATCTCTAAGAACACAAACCCCTGCTGGATTACCCTTAAATGGTTTATCCGTAAATGAGTCAACAATGTAAGTTTCAATTTTGGTCATATTGTTTTTTTAGCTGTCACGTTCTGAAATATGGTTCATAGCGTGAAAATTATTTACTTTTATTATATTGTTCAACTTCCGCTTTCTGGGTTTCAGCATCCCAAATTAAAATTCCTTCATCACTATCATTTAATTGTCCGATTAATTCTCCACTTGAGTTCCAAATGGAACTTAATCCATTTGCAATAAAATTATCGCTGAAACCAATAGAATTACACATCAGAATTGGTGTTTCAAATTCCTTAGCTATAGATGGAAAATGTAAATATGC
>NZ_JBGCDQ010000013.1:0-16910 GCF_045105575.1 Winogradskyella sp.
CGTGTTAGAGTGTTACCAACAAACGTCGTAAATGCAGATTTACCTGTTAAGGCTGATGCTAATGGTGTTTTGAAAAAAGGTTACCGATCTGGTGAAGTGATTAAAATGGCAATTGTAAAGAATTTTTCGTGGGCTATTACAAATGGAGGAGATACCATGACGCTTAATACCACTTATACTCCTCTATCTGCAAACTCTACAATACGAGTGACTTATGATTGTGAATATAGAATTCCAGGTAGTGGGAATGATATTTGGTATTCATATTTGTATATAGATAACCTATCTTCTGAGGTGACTAGAAAAAGACAAGAATGGGACAATGGTAACGGTGGAGGAACAAGAAGTACTACATTATTACCAATAACAGGGTCTCGAACAATTACAAATACTAATGTTAAAAACATAAGAATTGTACTAACCGATATAGGTTCTTCTTCTGATGATGAAATTGAAATGAACGCAAACAATGGTACCATGGTAATCACTGAAATTGCAAACTAAGTATTTAATATTCAGCATTTCAATATTTATGAGAATGTTGAGTTAGAAAAATGATGTAATTAATTTTTAATAAACAGATTTATAACAAAGTCAAGATCCCTTTTTTAAGGTGTCTTGGCTTTTTTTTTGCTAAAAGGTAAAGCGATCTTATTTACTTTTGTCTTTTAACAAGATCTATTTCTATACAAAACTTTAATGTTGAATTTTTAATATCAGCCTTTGGTTGTTTTGAAGCATACATTAGTTGAGCTGTTTGTTAATTCTAATTATACCTAATTTTAAAAACGACACTGGTCACTAAAACGGTCAACTCAATTTAGGGATGTCAAGTGAGAACAGGTTGAGAACTTTAAATGTCTTAGATGTAATTTTTTGAAAGAAAAAGACTCACTCGAACAGACAGAATTACTAAGGTTATTAAACGCTAAAATTAATTGCTAAGATGAGGTTAAGTATGCATTCCTAGAGCAATGAAAAACGAATAAAGGTATCTAGAATGGCTTCAGAATTATTAATATCCTAGAAATGATTCATAAGAGAAAAAATCACCAGAACTGACCTCATTATCATTAATTAAATATATCAAAATCAATTATTAATATTAGTTCGAGTGTGTATTCATCTAAAGAGTAATAGAAAAAGCATAAATGTATCTCGAAGAGATCCACAATTATAAAAATTCCTGATTTGATTCCTGAAAAATGGAGCCAATCGTACTGATAGTATATTTTACTTTTAGATGCAATATACTCATTGGGTTAGATGTTATTTGATAAATCTAAAATCAAATTCAAATAAAAAACGGATCAGAACAAAAAAACACACGTTACATTAATGATGCAACCTGTGTTTTAGTTTTTTAGTAAAATTTTAGCTGCTATTTGTGCGTTACGATCAGCTTTTTAGAAAGAGAGGTATTATTCTTAAGTAGAATATTGGCGACGTAAATACCACCACTCAAATTTTTTGATGGATAGGTATAACGGTCTTCAATATCTGAAATAGAATGATTTAAGACCAGTCTTCCATTCATGTCATAAACTTGAAACGATGCTATGTCTCTTAAATTAGGATTTAATATGGTAAATAGAGAAGTGTTATTATTTACTAAAATATTAAATTGATCTTTGAGTCTAGTTTCAGCACTTAATGTGTTCTCATTTACAAATACAATTCTAAATCGTGAATCAAAAGTTCCAGCATCAATATTTAAATCATAATCTTGTTGGGTAAGATCTACATAAATATTATTATCTATATCATGCAAATATATAGGTTGTGATTCGTCAAAATTTTGAATATCAAAAATGCTAAATCGCAATTGTTGTTGATTTTCAGCCTTAATAACAACTGGTATTTCTAATTCTAAGTCAAAAGCATTAGCTTGAATGGTGTAAGGCACAGTGTCTAGTATCCAAGACGCATCTGTAGCGGAATCACTAGGCGATTTCACTTCCATTCCGTAGTCAAAGCCAGGTGTGGCCGTTTGGTGAAAATTATGCATTAATTGCCTTGTATATTGGTCATCAAAAGTAACATTTAAACGAAATCTTTTATGATCTTCAGGTACAATGCTCAGACCATATTCATTATACAACGGGTCGTTGGTATCCGTAGTTGAAGTTTCAGAACTTGAACTTCTAAAAAACAGGCTATTGCCATCAGAAATTTTTTCATAAACTCTGTGTGCATTTTTCATGTAAACCATTGAGCCAGGTGATGCGCTACTGGCACCTTCTACCATAAATCCTTGACCTATTGGAATATAACGTTTCGATATTTTTGTACCAATATTTCCACCAGGAGATGGTGCTAACGGAACCGCATTACCAGCCGCGTCATAAGCTGAAAACTTAGCATTTACAAAACTCTCTAGTCCTGCAGCCGAAATAGTATATGAGGCATATCCACCTATATACTCAGAAACATAGTGCGAGCCTTCGTCTGATTGTTCCCAGAAATAAAGAGCACCAGTCGTTGTTGGTAGCGGAGATGGACCGTTGTTTAAATTGGTGTTTTGCGGATCATGAATAAAAAGTAAGGCATCTACAGCAGATGGATAAGGGTTGCCTATTAGTGTAAACTGGTCTGCTGCAATTAGGTTACTTATGGTGCCATTATTTGCTTTTCCTCTAAAATCGTAAAGTTGGTTAGTATTGCCTGAGACTCCCTTCATTGTAAAACCGAGTCCTGGTAAAATGGATGAAGACTCACCTACATAATTCCAGTCTGAATAATTATTTGACGTGCTAAAAGTGTATAGCCAACGATTAGAAATAGTGAGCGATGGTGATGAAAACCCATCATGAGAAGACGTAAAAGCAACATCAACGCTAGAGGTTGTTCCCAGAGGATCTTGCAGTGTAATGATATTTGTAGCTTCATCGATGAGATTAACTCTACCAGATTCATTACCAAAAGCCATAGAATTATTCCCAACAGGCGAGCACCAATAATTATAAGTATAATTACTAGAATTACCAGATTGATAAACACTTAATTCACCAATACCTGTATTAAAAGACATTTCTTCACCCTGAATAAGCTGACCTTCCTCTCTTAAATAAAATTTAGAATTAGTTTCTCCTAAGGTAATTGCGTTGTTTACAAAAATAATTTCATCATTAACCATTAAGAAGTTATCATTTCTAACACTTAATTGTGCGTAGGATGAGAAAACAGCGGTAACAAGTAAAAGAAAAACACTTGAAGTCTTTAAATTAATAGTAAACGATTGGTTTTTTGTTCGTATCATCTCTATCGCAGTCTTGAATAGATTTATTTTTAACATCATAATTTACAAATTAGTTGGTATCTCTTTGATTTTAAAAATTTAAAAAGAAACTGAGTATTCAGTTGATCAAAATTTTCAATAACAATCATGTATTTCATCTGATAAATAATACATTTTGACGAAAATACTAATTTTATTAAAATAGAAAAATTTTTAGAGATGTTTTTTTCTCGAAAACTAGTATTTATTGCAATTTTAAGCGTTATTTGGTTATTAATACAAGTTAAATAGTTAAAAAAAGTAAGTTTAATCTTATAATTGATAGTGATTATATGTACTTTAACCATTCAATTGACCACTTTTTTAAACTAAAAAAGGTACAAGAATGTAAAGCTTGAATTCATCTCTTCAAGAAGTTGAAGCATAACCATCACCTTGAAATTTTGAACTCAATTTTTTTTTTCTCAGTAAACAGAGATTGAAATGTAGATGAATGTTTCAGCCTTTTGAATCCTGTATAATAAAAATTGAAATATTAATTATTCTTAATATGATGTGTATTTTTAAGGTGTAGAGATACTTCAATGCTTTACCTTAAGTAAATTTAATGCATTAAAAAATGGCTTAAAGTAGGTTTGTAGTAAAGTTCGAACCCTATGTTTTTTCCTCTGCTTATTAAAAATTATCGTTTAGAAGTTAACGACGTGAATAGGTCTATTCAACAGACTTGTTGCGCTCAGCTATAGCTTCCCCAAGTTGTTTACCATAGCGTGAGTTTTTAATCTCAGAAGTTAAACTGTTGTAAACAGAATCTATATAAATAGGGTTTGCATTTCGTGCTTCGTAGAGGGCTAAATAAGGAGCTACTTCACTATCCTTATTATTCATAGCATACTGAATAGTATAAGCATATTTGCGCTTTATAAGGTTATTTGCTATTCTATTTAAAGAGTCTACAGCCAAACTATCATTGTCTTTTTGAGCATTAAAGTTAGCCTCAATAAGATCTAAGTTTTTATTGTTGAATTGTGACATCATATTTAAATACTCATCTAAGAGTGCTTGTTGTTTAGAGCCTTTAATTTCAGAATTAAAGTTAAAATTCTTCAACGTTGTATTAATTTCTGTAATCCCTTTATCTGCAAAAAACGGAATGTAATGCTCTTCTCCATCATTTTTAAATAATTTTAAATATAGAAGAATAGGTTCATCTATATCTGTATGAAGCGTGAATTCTGGCTCACCAGTAATAACCATAGAATCTAAATTGACAACGCTAGAGTCTCCATCCTTCTGAAGATAAACCACTCCTTTTTTTAAACCTTTAACAGTTCCTTTTAAAGTAAAATTAGTATCCTTCTTTTTGCTACACGAAATAGCTAGAGCAATGAATAGAATAAGGCTTAAGGTTTTTTTTAATGTCGTCATGTTTTGCTAAATAATTAGGTGCAACTTCGCTTATGTGCTACGTTGAATTTAGATGCACAAATATCTTAATAATTGTTTGAATCTTGTTAACTAATAGCAGCTAATTCCATTAAAATTGTGCAACCAATGGCAGCAATTGTACCAACGGCATAGCCAAAGACGGCGAGTAAAACTCCAACAGTTGCTAATGATGGGTGAAAAGCAGAAGCTACAATAGGCGCAGAAGCTGCGCCACCAACATTGGCTTGGCTACCAACTGCTAAAAAGAAGTAGGGTGCTTTTATGAGTTTTGCCACCAAGATAAGCAGAAGCGCATGGATGGTCATCCAAACCACACCAATAGCAATAAGACCTAGATTATCAAAAATCATGGTTAAATCCATTTTCATACCTATGCTAGCGACAAGAATATAAATGAAGACACTTCCAAATTTACTCGCGCCAGCACCTTCATAATTTTTTGCTTTGGTATTTGATAATAAGATGGCAATGATGGTAGCAACACTAATCATCCAAAAGAATTTTGAACCTAAAAATGTGAATATGTTACGTGTGGTAGGTGATTCAATATTTGCAACTACGCCTTCAAAATATGGTGCTAAAAAGTTGGCACTTAAATGCGCAATACTTACCGTTCCGAATGCAATGGCACAAATAACCATTATATCCGTAAGAGATGGATTTCGTTTTACTTTTTCTGAAAAGGTGGACATTTTTTCTTTTAACGCTTCAATAGAAGCTGTATCTGCTTTGAGCCATTTGTTAATACGGTTTCTTTTGCCAATACCAATTAAAACAATGGCCATCCAAATATTGGCAACCACAATATCAACGAAAACCATACCTCCATATTTGGCTTGGTTATAACCATAAATTTCTAACATGGCGGTTTGGTTGGCTCCACCACCAATCCAGCTTCCCGCTAAAGTAGAAAGACCTCTCCAAACCGCATCTGGACCGACACCTCCAACTGTTTCTGGAGAAACTGCGGCTATTAATAAAATAGCGATGGGACCACCAATTACAATACCCAAAGTTCCTGTAAAAAACATCACCAAAGCCTTCCAACCTAGATTAAAAACTGCTTTTAAATCAATACTTAGTGTCATTAATACCAAAGCTGCTGGTAACAAATACCGACTCGCTACATAATATAAATTTGATTTATGTTCTGTAAGAACACCTTCTTCTGAGACGGTTGTCCATTCTGGAGAAATTAAACCTGTAGTTGTTAAAATTGCTGGTACCATATAAGCCATAAAAAGGCCAGGAACGATTTTATAAAATTTTGCCCAAAAGCCTGTTTCAATAGATTCTGTAATAAATACGAATCCTAAGGCGAGCATTAATAGACCAAACACAATTGTATCATCAGTAAAAAGTGGAGTAGTATCCATAGCTAGGTTTATTTTTGGTGTCTGCAAAATACAAAAATTAAAAACTAAAAAAAGTGACTATTTCTAATCACTTTTCGTCTTTCGGTTTATCTTTTTGCTTGGGTTGTCGCTTATGCTCTTTTAGATATTGCATCAGCATCCATTCGATCTGACCATTGGTACTGCGGAATTCATCCGAAGCCCATTTTTCAATGGCTTTCAGCATGTCTTCATTAACTCGCAATGCGAAGGCTTTTTTCTTGGACATGAAGTTATTTTTTAATAAATGCTGTAATTGTAGAAACTAATTTTTCCGATAATGGAAAATTTGGTGAGTTATAGGATTTTAAATTATCTTCATCGTTAATAATTGTTTTTAAGACGTGATTCATATTTTCAATGATTACTAATTCTGCATCGTCTTTAGACTGTTTGAGCTGTTTTGCATCTTCTACAGATACTTGAAGGTCTTTGGTTCCATTTATAATTAATGTAGGGACTATTACTTTTTTTATTTCTTCAGATGGGTTATAGGCAGCCCAAGACACTAAAAAAGGCTGGGTTGGTTTGTTAAACATGGACATTAAGTTGAGGTCAACTTTAGCAATGGTGCCTGTTGTTTTTAATTCTTCAAAATGACTTTCAACAATATTAGCTATAGAGTCACCATTTTGTAAACGTATTTGCTTGGTAATTATAACATCAAAAGCGGCAGAAGGTCCAGCTAATGAAATGTATTTATCTACTCCTGTAACTGATGAAAGCATACCAACTAATGAGCCCTGACTATGTCCTATGAGCGTAATACTTGAAAAGCGAGAATCATCCTTAAAATTGTTAATAGTCAGTTTTGCATCCTCAACAAATTTATCGAACGATAATTCGCGCATTATAAATTTCATATTACTTACTGTTGAGGTGCGTTTATCGTAACGATAGAAAGCAATATTCTCATTGTTTAATAGTGTAGAAAGTTGTTTAATATAATTGGCCTTAGCATTAATTCCTGCTTGATTTCCGTTTCTATCTACATTTCCAGATCCGTGAATAAATATGACCAGAGGCTGTGACTCAAGTGTTTTATTGTAAGATAAAGTACCTGGCAATTGTACACTATCATTTTTTAAAAGTATCTCTTCTTCAATAATTTGAGATTGGGACTGAATTGAATTAAAAAATAAGGTAGATAATATATAAACAAGACTAATTTTTATTGTTTTCATGTTGCGTTTATTTTAGTTTGGTAATGAGTTAAAACACTTTTGGCATTATCATGTTGTTGAGTACCAATAAGCAGTTTTTTTCCATTTTTTAATTCGAGTTGAATCCCAATATCTCCTGAAACGTTAATGGCTTTTCCTTTGGCACTATTCCAAAGCGCTCCGCCTTTTAGTCCCCAACCACCATATTCATTTAAGGCATTATATTTCCTAACATAAGCTTTATCAATGTCTTGCCATTCTATCAATTTAAGACTCCAATGGAAAGGTGAAAATTGGTAGTGAATTCCTTTTTCATCGATTTGGGTGTTAAGTTTAAATAAAAATATGAGTCCAGAAACTAAAAGAATCATGCCAATAGTTGTGAATAGTTCTAAATGAGACGTTGTGTTAGTCGCTTTAAAATAACTAATTAAGATGACACTAATACTTAGCAACGCACACACAGCTATTAATATAATTAGCCAAACTTGATTAAAGCGTTGTTCTTCTTTAAATATTTTCATTATCTATTCTTATCACGTTCAAAAACAATACTCGACCAATTCACGGCAATTTGTTTTACAACCCAACCTTCACGCGCATATTGGTTTAATAAATCTTCAAAATTAGTTATGCGATTACGAAATCCTAATTTTGGTATAACGACTTTATATTCTTTCATTTTAAAGTTCTGTTTTATGGTCCTTAAATACAACTAGTGCAAGTACAACACCTATAATGGTTCCTATGATGGTACCATACACTGTACTGATGGCTATTTCTCCAGTTACAGCTCCAATAGTAGTCCCTATGCTAGAACCTATAGCACAACCAACACCAATTGAAATGATTTGTTTGTTATTCATTTTAATGATTTAAAGTTCCTGTATTTAAAACTGGCGACGCATCTTTATCTCCACAAAGCACCACCATAAGGTTACTGACCATTGCTGCTTTGCGTTCTTCATCTAAATCAACAACATTTTTTTTACTGAGTTGCTCTATGGCCATTTCTACCATACTTACAGCTCCCTCTACAATCTTATGTCTGGCTGCTACAATGGCTGTGGCTTGCTGACGCTTCAACATGGCATTTGCAATTTCTTGGGCATAAGCTAAGTACCCAATACGTGCTTCTAAAACTTCTATACCTGCTATGGATAATCGTTCGTCAATTTCTTTTTCTAGTGCATTACTCACTTCATTAACACTAGATCTTAAGGTGATGTCTTCCGCAACGCCTTCGTCTGCAAAATTATCGTAAGGATACATACTTGCTAATTTTCTAACAGCAGCATCGGTTTGTACACGTACAAAATTTTCGTAATTATCAACATCGAAGGCGGCTTTGTAGGTGTTCTGCACACGCCAAACTAAGATGGTACTTATCATAATTGGGTTTCCTAATTTGTCATTTACCTTTAAACGTTCACTATCAAAATTACTAGCGCGTAAAGAGATTTTCTTTTTCGTGTAAAAGGGATTCACCCAATAGAAACCATTCTTTTTTACGGTACCTACATACTTTCCAAATAAAAGTAAAACGCGCGAACCGTTTGGTTGTACCATTAAAAAACCAAAGGCTAAAACCAATGCGGTAACAATACCAAATACAGGCCAACCTGATTTTGTCATTGCTATTACAGCGATACTTCCGAAGAAGAGCAGTATAAATAAAAAGAGCATAAGGTAGCCATTGGCTGGGACGATGATTTTTTCTTCTTTCATAAGTTCTGAATTTAGTTGGTTAAAAAGTTAACTATTCAATGTGATATTAAAATGATATCATAAAGATATATAATATTAGTATATGAATTCACACTATTGTTACAATTTTTTTAAAAAAAGAATAAAAATTAAGTTTGGCACAGCATTTGGTATATACTAATTGTAATGGAAATTACGATAGTTACCAAAGCGTAACACACTACAAAATCGTAACATTACATTTGGTTGGTTAGTTAGAAAAAGCATCTCGTGGTTGGGATGCTTTTCATTTTTAGTGTATTTATTAAAAAAAATGCATCTCAGTACTGATAACAGTCTTCTGAGATGCTTTTTATTTAAAGAAATGAACTTTTTCTAGTGCTGTTGCATAAAACTCGTAATACTTTCAATAAGCAATGGAGAGACCTTTCTAAACGATTCGTTATACGATTTTGAATTTTCTAAATCATCACCTTCAATTTCAAAAAGGACGTGGTTCATATTTTCAATAATAACCAATTGACTTTCTGTATTGGCTGCTTTTAAAACTTCCGCCTCTTTAACAGACACTTGAAGATCTTTGGTGCCGTTGATAATAAGAATCGGTATGTCTAAGTCTTTAATAATTTCTGATGGGTTGTGAGACATCCAATTAATCATAAAAGGTTGTAAGTCTGCATTAAATATAGAAGCCAAAGCCACAGGATAGTCGGTTGTAGTTTTACCAGCTTTTAAACTGTCAATAACACGCTTTGTATCGTCATTAAACATCGGAGCCGTTTTTGCAATTTGTTCAATAATAACATCACCAATATTATTACCTGCGCCTGCTAGCGATATAAAACCATCTGCTTGGTCTTTAGCAGATAGCATGCCAACCAAACTCCCTTGGCTATGCCCAATAACATAAATTTTATTGTAACTATCTTGGCTTTTAAAATAGGCAATCACCTCTGAAGCATCACTAACAAAATCATCGAACATCATATTTTTGTTCACGTTATTTTGTTTTATTTGTTTTACAATGCGTTTATCGTATCTAAAGGTAGCAACGCCATTGTCTGTAAGGGCTATTGCTAATTTTTTCAAGGAGTTATTTTTGAGGAAATTTTGGTTGCCGTTTCTATTGGTAGGACCAGAACCTGCAATAATGATAGCTAAATTGGGTTGTTTACTGTTATTTGGTGTAAGCAAAGTGCCATCGATCCATTTTGTTATAGCAAGTTCATTCTCGGTATAGGTTGTGTCTTGGCTAAAACCTAGAACACTAAATATGTAAAACACTATAATTAAATATGATTTCATTTTGGTGTAATTTTAATTGGTATAAAGTTAAATGATATTGCGATGATTCTAAATATTTAAACGCTTTTAATACCAGTTTATGATTTTTAAATAGAAATTATTGCAGTTGATAATTATGTATTTTATCGGTGAAATGTATTATTTCGTCCAAAAATGTTAAAATTAAATGTATTTCATCGATTAAATAGGTTTTTTATCTTGTCAATTGAAAATGAATTATATATTTGACATGTACTAAAAAATTAGTTTTTAGTTCAATGGATTAATTAATTGATATTTGCCTTATGTTGTGTTAAATTAGAGACCCTAAATCTACCAGCATAGTAAAGCAAATAAAACGAAAACCGAGATTGAGGGATCTCGGTTTTTTGTTGTTATATACTTTTTATCGTTCTAAACGTAAGGTTAATGCGCTCTTCAATCTGTTTTTTTGTTTTTGCAATTTGATGCAACCAAAAGTGTTGCATTTCCCCTTTCATTAGTAATAAGCTGCCGTGTTCTAAATTTAGTTTGTGTCGCTCTTCCTTAATATGTCTGTGTTTAAAATGAAAAGGGCGTGTTTCGCCAAAACTCACAGAAGCAATTACTGGATTTTTCCCTAATTCTTTTTCATTGTCTCCATGCCAGCCATTACTATCGTTTCCATCTCTATAAAGGTTAACCAGTAAGGTGTTAAACTGATGATTTGTGGTGTGTTCTACTTTAGTTTTTATGGTTTGAAGTGTTTCTGAAAATGGTTTAGGATACATCACAATGTTAGAATAACCGTAAGGTTGATCCGAGTCTCCAAAAAGTGCTGTTAATCTGGGTTGTTTATAGGTTTTTCCGAATACGGTAATATCATCGTGTTGCCAGTTGGTTTCAACTTTAATGGTGTTGAAAAAATGATCCGCTTCTTGCTTAGAAAAGAAATTGGGAATGTATAATAATTCGGCATTTGGTAATTTAAAATGTTGTTTCTCGTCCGAAAACAAATTCATAGTTTAATTTTTTACTAATTTAGTGCAATTGATATGAACTATAAAACACTTGTATATATTATAGGATTTCTGCTGATTACTTTAGGTTTTAAGCAGAAGCAAGCCTTGCCAGATGGTTTTGTGCATGTAAAAACGTTTATTCCCGATTTAGATGTGGAATTACGTTATTTTTCTGAGCATAATTTTGTAGGTGATACCATTGACGGTTATAAGGCTAACCGCCTTATTTTAACCAAAGCAACAGCTGAAAAATTAAAATTGGTGCAAGAGGAACTGCAACAACAAAACCTTTGCCTAAAAGTGTATGACGGTTACCGACCACAGCGTGCTGTAAATCATTTTATACGTTGGGCAAAAGATTTGAATGACACGATTAATAAAGCAGAATTTTATCCCGAAGTCAATAAAAGACATCTGTTTAAAGCAGGTTACATTGCCTCACGATCTGGTCATAGTAGAGGAAGCACTATAGATTTAACCATTACTAATGGTGAAACAGGAGAACCTTTAGATATGGGAAGTCCTTATGATTTTTTTGGAGAAGCATCTTGGGTAGCGCACAACGATCTTACCGACATCCAAAAGAAAAATCGCCAATTACTACAAACGGTAATGCTAAAGCATAATTTTAGAAACTACCCAAAAGAGTGGTGGCATTTTACATTGCGTTGGGAATCATTTCCTAAAACTTATTTTGATTTTGAAGTGGAGTAAATTTGAAGATTCACAAATAAACCCAAGCCCAATACATCAATCCAAACTGCAAAGGCAATCGCAGTATCAAAATCCATTTCGGAATGCCAGCAGACGCTTTTTCGCCCGAAAGCATATAAATGTGTACTAGTAGAAATACGGCTAACATGGCTATAATACCGTAAATAGAAACGGCTTTTAATAGTGGAATACACAAACCGATTCCTAATAAAACTTCGGCTATACCACTCCAAAACACTAAGGCTTTGTGATTTGGTAAATATTTAGGCATAATCCGCAAATAAGCCTTTGGTTTTATAAAATGCATGATGCCAGCAAGCACATACATGGCAGCCATGATATAAAGTCCTAAAGGTTCATTCATCTTTATAGGTTTTGTAGGTGAGTCCGATACCATAATTAAACAAGTCTCGCTTAAGTAAACTCGATTGTAGACCATTGCCTTTATCAAATTTCACCCAATTATTTCCATTTATAAAAACGCGTTTGATGTAGGTGTTTTTAGTTTCAACCTCTTCTGTAAATGGTAATAACGGTCTAAAATTGGTTGGTATTTTAACGACACCACCAGTTTTAGAAACAATTTCTTTGTATTTCTTATTCGGTAATAATTTACCTGCTTTATCGGTATAACCTAAAACTTGAAGTGATACAAAAAAGCCATTTTTAGGAATATAAATATCATAAGCATCAACATCTAACTGATGCGCATCACCATCTTTTTCGGTGGCTCTAAAAACAATAGTTTCGTAGGTTAATACCTTGCCTGGAACTCCATTGTTGTTCGTATAAAATTTCACTTTAAATAAGGTAGAGAATTTCTTCTTTTCACTGTTAGAGCGGTTTCGTTTTTCCCAGTCTTTAGATTCTAAAGCTATAGGAAATTGAACCTTAGATAATTTTTGATCTTTCGTGGTTGTTTTAGGGAAATAAACCGCAATCTCAGATTCTATAGTTGGTAACCAGCATTTGTAATAGTCGTCGTCTAAGGATGGTTTCAGTTTTTCTTCTTTAAATTTTCGGTCTAAAGTAACTCCAATTAAAACTTCATCTAATTCGGAAACTTCGGGTTGCATTAGTAATTGCTGAGGTAAATTTTGTGCAGCAATATTCAAATCCTTAAAACCTAAAGCCGAAATAAAAAGCGAATCGATATCTGGATATAATTTTTTGGTGAATAAAAACTGACCTTCATCATCTGCAAAAATACCGTTACCATTGCCAAATGATATGGTTGCGTAGCTTACAGGATAATTGGTAATACTATCTTTTATGGTGATTTGGGCAGAAGCTATTGATGTGATTAATAAAAATAGGACTAAAAATTTATACATGTTTCATAAGTTTCAAAGACTGTACCACAAGATGCTGAAATTAATTAAGCATTACAATAATAGACTGTTTTAATTATGAATTTGTTTAAATCTTTTCAATTTTTTACCGCATTTGAAAAGGTCAAATGCCTTGGTTAATTATAAGCATAAAAGAGTGTTTTAATAAGCGTTGTCCTTTAGATCATTTAATCTGGGTAATACCAAAATAGAATAGAAGTTAACGCATCGTTAATCGTATCTTTTTCTTTTAAGGTTTTTTGTTTTATGGTGAGCAAATGTTTCCCAGGATTTAGAGATGCTGTTGGTAAATAGGTTTCAAAACCTAAGTCGTTTTTATTGACTACAAAGTCCGATTCAAAAGCTAACGTATCTATTTCAGTCTTGTATAAATTATTAAAGGTTTTTAAATAGTCTTGTCGTAGACTATCATTTTTTTTACGTTTTGCTTCTGAATCGAAATCTTCGTGATTGAAACCGATAACAATACTTGAAGAAATTCCTCTTATATCTTTTTCTGGTTTTAAGCTTTCATTAAAGCTAAAGATATTGTCTTCAATTGCACTGGTAAATTTAATAAAGACTTTGACATGGTTTTCTGTTATTATTTTAGACTGAATGGCAGCATCTTTAATAAAAAGCGCATCATCTTTGTCAACTAAATCCTCATAATTACTATCTGTAGTGGTATAGGATTTAGCATTATTTAAATTGCTAAAATAGTTAGAAAACCTGTAGTCGGTAGTGGTCACAATAATAACAAGAAGAAACATTGGGAAAAGCAAAAAACTTAGACGTTTCCCAAATTTATTATCTAAAAAATTATAAATAATTGGTCGGTATAAAAAGGATAAGGTAACGAAGCTAAAGACCCAATAAAATGGAAAATACAACATTGAAAGCCATTTTTTCTTTTTTAACCAACCTTGGGTTACAAAGTCTATAAAGGTGAGTAACATGCCTAAAACTATAAAAATAATGAGAGGAATCCCTAAAGCATTACTAAGCCATTCTGGTAAGTTTTCGTTATAAATAACATACTCCATGGTTAATGCAATAACTATTATAGTGAATGTGAGTGCAAGTACATAAAAGATGAGTAGAAATGAAATGGCAAAAATAATACTACAATAATTTTCTAAACGTGCAACATATCTGTCAAACGAGCCTACTTTTTTCTGTAGATATTTTGTAAACCTTTCGCTGTAGTTGAGCTTTTCGTAATCAATATCTCCAGAAACGTATCGTAGGCCTAAAGCACCAATCCAAAGCCCTCTTAATAATACATGGAGCAACAGATTAAAGAGCAGTATAATACAAGAAAACCAAGCCACTTGTGCAATGACAACTTTGTACATAATACCTTTATTACCAGCTTCTATTATTACAATTTTTAGCGGTTCGTATAAACTGAACAAACCAAAAATGGCAAAACCAGATATCAATAACTCTAATTGCCAGCTTTCTTCTTGTAATTTACTGAGTAATTTTTTAAAGGCTGGTTTGTTGTAGTCTTGACTCATATTAATCGTTTTTTAATCTCGAACTCACATTGACTGCATTTTAGTTTGGGTAATACCAAAAAGGAATTCTGGCAACACGCCAATACGTGGTATCATCTTCAACGATACTGCGTCTATTTACGTTTAAAAGATGTTTGCCTTCTGTTAAATCTTTGGTGCCAACATAGGTTTCAAAACCTAACTCTTTTTTTATATTCTGTCCAAATATAAATTCATTGTTATAAGTAGTAGAGTCTACTTTAATAATATAAATAGAATTAATTGTTTTTAAGTATTCTTGCCTTAAACTATCTTTTTTTCCTCTGTAAGAATCATCATTAAATACGAGGTCAGTACTTAAACCTCTAATATCCTCATTGGGTTCTAATGCAGGATTGTAATAAAATACACGATCTTCAATGTTTTCAGAATAGAGCATAAATACTTTTAGAAAAGGATCTGTTATTACTTTAGACTGAATAATAACATCATTTGTGAAATTTTTATTATCAATCAGTAATTCTTCGTAGCTACTAGAATTTGCCATAATACTGCTAGAGCTAACGTTGGCATGAATGTAGTTTGAATTCTCATAATGAAATGATGCTATCACGGATATTAAAAGATAAAAAGGAACTAAAATTAAACTTAGTCGTCTCCCAAACTTATTGTCTAAAAAATTATAAACAAGAGGACGGTAGAGAAAAGATAAAGTGATAAAACTAAAGACCCAATAAATAGGAAAATAAATCTTGGAGATCCATTTTTTCTTTTTTAAAAAACCAAGCGTTATAAAGTCTATAAAAGTAATGAACATACCAAGGCAAATAAATATCATTATTGGTATGCCAATACCTTTAGAAACCCAACCAGGAAGTACATCATTAGATAAAACATAATTGATTATTAAGACAATAACGATGATGGTTAATGTTATAGCAAGTACATAAAAAATCAGTAAAAAAGAAATGGCGAATATAATACTGCAATAATTTTCTAGCGTACCGATATACTTATCAAAAGAGCCTACTTTTTTCTTTAAATAGTGAGTAAATTTCGGACTGTAATTTAATGTTTCATAATCAATATCTCCAGATACGTATCGCAAGCCTAAAGCACCTATCCATAAACCACGTAATAACACATGAAGCATTAAATTAAATATGAGAATAGCACAAGAAATAAAACCGATCGTATAAATTACAGAAGTATAGAGTTGTTGATTATTTTGAGCCTCTCGCATGCTATCGTACACTGGCTCAATAGCGGTAAACAAACCAAAAATAGCAAAACCAGAAATAAGTAATTCTAACTGCCAGCTTTCTTCTTGTAGTTTTTGAAGTAGTTTTTTAAAGGCTGGTTTGTTATAATCTTCACTCATGTTTTATGGTTGGTTAAACGTTGCTTTAAAATTACTAATATTCAATGAACTATAATCTTTTTTATGAAATTATGAAACGTTTACTAAATTTTGTCGTTTTTAATAATAGAGAACCTAACAAACCAAATGCATCAAAAAGAAACTGACTTAATTACGCTTTGCAAAAAAAAAACACACATCTCTACAACTGTTATTAATCATTTGAAATAATACTACCCAAAAAACACCTCATGTAAATAACGACCTGGCATTAAAGTAAAACCACCTGCAATAATTAAAGCGCCAAAATAGAGTAAAACCATCTTTCGTTTGTGCGCTTTTACATTGCCCTTTTTAATGGCAATATAAGCGGTTGGTACCGTCCAAATGGTCAAGAAACTAAAGAGGTGAATCCAACCAAAATGATTAAAAATAGTAGGGCCAACGTAAGCAGGTATAAATAAAGTCACCAAAGCTGTAAACAGCATTAAAATCATATATACTTTGCCAAGCTGTTTATGGATCTGTGTTCCTTTTTTAACCGCTAAAAGATACCCTCCAATAAACACGCAAGGTACAACGGTGTATAGATGCAAAAACATTAAAGTGTTATAATCCATTTTTTTTATTTTAGAAGCTAGAAGCTAGAAGCTAGAAGCTAGAAGCTAGAAGCTAGAAGCTAGAAGCTAGAAGCTAGAAGCTAGAAGCTAGAAGCTAGAAGCTAGAAGCTAGAAGCTAGAAGCTAGAAGCTAGAAGCTAGAAGCTAG
>NZ_JBGCDQ010000014.1:0-2699 GCF_045105575.1 Winogradskyella sp.
ATGAACAAAAAGAAGAAATAACCTTTGAAGATAAATCTATTATCGTTAACGATTTACTTTTTCATAATGGTATTTTATGGTGTGCAACACAACACTTTGGCGTTTTAGGATATCAAAATGGGGAATTCACTCACGAAATGAGTGTCGGAAATAAAATTGAGAGTTATTTTGTTGATAAAATTGAAGAAAAAAATGATACGCTTTACGTCTCTCACAAGGAAGGTTTCAAAATTTTAGATTTAAAGACTTTAAAAACGAAAACCTTAGGTACAGCTGAAGGTGTAATAGATGGTTCTGCGAGAGATTTTGCTATTGGTGATGGTAGGATATGGTATATATCTAACGATCAACTTTTTTCTACATCCACAAATAATGGTATATCAGAAGTTCCCGATTTTAAACTAAGTATTGATTCTTTAATAATAGCGAATAAAAGAGTTGATATGAGTCAAAATACCATTTTTGATTATAATGAGAATCAATTACAATGCTACATTAGTTTTTCAGGTATTCCCTACGAAAAGGAATCTATTTTAAAATATAAATTAAAAGGTTTTGATGAAGAGTGGAGCTCAGTACATATAAACACCAATGTTATAGACTATAAATTCCTTCCAAGTGGAGATTACCAATTGGAAGTAATCGCTGTTTACAGAGATTTTGTTTCAAAACCAATTAGGTACTCTTTTAAAATACAAAAGGCTTTTTGGTTGAGTTGGTGGTTTATTTTATGTAGTATTATTTTTTCTATAGGCACGATTTCAGCATTGTTTTTATATAGACTAAGGATAACAAAAGCGAAAAGCGAAAAACAACTAGAAGATCAGGTTTTAAAGGCTAACATTATAGAGATAGAGCTAAAAGCACTGCGTTCTCAAATGAATCCACATTTTATTTTTAATTCTTTAAATTCAATTCAAGATTTAATTTTACAGCAAGACACGAATGCATCCTATGATTACATTGTCTTATTCTCAGATTTGGTTAGAAATACTTTAAATTATTCTAATAAAAACTTTATACCTCTAGAAAAGGAAGTTGAGTTTTTAGAAACCTATTTGAAATTAGAAAAATTGCGTTTTGATGAGAGTTTTAAATGTACTATTGAAACCGAGAATCTAAACGATATTAGTATCCCTTCTTTAATTTTGCAACCCTTTGTAGAAAATGCTATTATTCACGGCCTCTTTCATAAATCTGGATCTAAAGAATTAAGTATTGTTTTTAAAATACAAAGTAACTATATACATTGCAGTATTATAGATAATGGAATTGGCAGAAAAAAAGCACAATCTATACTAAAAAGGCAAGGTAAGACCCACGTGTCTTTTGCCTTAAACTCAATCCAAAAAAGGTTAGATATTCTTAAAAATAAATATGGGAGCGACGTTGGTTATACCATTATCGATTTAGGCACAGCGGCAGAATCTGAAGGAACTCGGGTAGATATCACACTGCCATTTTTAGATTAAAACTTGAATTTACTTTTCTTTTTGTTATTTACAAACTCAATTTAGTCGTTATAAACCCTTAAGAAGCTTCTTTAGCAATTAATAGTATCATTGGTATTATTAATTTGTTAATCCTTTTAGATTGAAAAAAACAACTCAAATAGTTTTAATAGTTATTGGTCTAATCTCGCTATTACTTCTTTTCAATTGTAGTAAAATAGCTAGGCTTAAATTTGCAATGAATATGTTTTCTGGTAAGGAACAAGTAGAAAGGTTTCGAACTATCGAAGATTATTTTCCGACAAGAGAGATTTCGAAAAGCGAGACACCTTTTAAGATTCCAAAAACAACAGCTATCAAATTACCTTTAACATATAATTTCAAAGGAAGTTCTAAAGACACATACAAACTTATAGAAGATACAGATATTACTGGATTAATGGTTATTAAAAATGATACAATTTTATTTGAAAACTATTATCAAGGAAATACAGCAGAAGACCATACAATTGCTTGGTCTGTAACAAAATCATTCGTTTCAGCATTAGTTGGTATAGCAATAGAAGAAGGCCATATAGCAAGTGTAAATGATTCTGTACATAAGTATTTACCTGAACTAGAAAACTCTGCTTATGAAAACATAACGATTAAGAATCTTTTGCAAATGTCATCTGGTGTAAGTTGGAATGAGGACTATAGTGATAATGATTCTGATATTAATCGTTTTGGTAGAACATTAGCGCTTGGTCGTTCTTTTGAATCGTTTGTAAAAACTTTAACATATGATAAACCACAAGGTACCTTTAACCGTTATAATAGTTCTGACACTCAAGTTTTAGGTATGATTATTAATAAAGCAACAGGCATTACAGTATCGGATTACTTAAAGACTAAAATATGGGAGCCTATAGGAATGGAACGAAAAGGACTGTGGGTTATTGATAATCAAGGAAACGAATTTGCAGCTGCTGGTTTAAGTGCATCTTTAAGTGATTATGCCAAGTTTGGATTATTGTTTTTACATAATGGAGAATTAAACGGGAAACGATTAATCTCTAAAGAATGGGTTTCAAAATCCATTACACCAGATGCACCGCATCTAATTGCAGGATCTAATCCAAATTCAAGTAATGATTTAGGTTATGGGTATCAATGGTGGATATTTGATGGAAATGAAGGCGAATACGCTGCTATGGGCATCTATAATCAATTAATTTATATTAATCCAAAACATAATATTGTAATTGT
>NZ_JBGCDQ010000015.1:0-81998 GCF_045105575.1 Winogradskyella sp.
TATAGTCCCATATATTGTCTAATTGCTCTTGTTCGGCACCATAACGTTCTGCAGCGCGTATAGCATGTGCTTGACAATACCGGCAGCCTGTTGTATTGCTTGATACCCAAGCAATCATCCGTTTTAAGGCTGAGGTTACGCGACCTTCATTGGCCATAACAGCCTTATTCAAATTAATAAAAGCCTTGCTAATTGCAGGCCTGCGCTGCATAGTGAGGACTGAATTAGGACAAAATCCCAAAGTTTCATTAAAGAATTCTGCTAATTCTTTGGTTTCTAAATCGTGTTCTGCAGACAAAGGAGTTACTAGTGCCATAGTTGTTTTTTTGTGTATTTTTGAAGTAAGTGTCTAAAGTACTTAAAATCATTTTCGATGGAAAATTTTAGTGCACTTTAAGTACTCATAACTTTTAAACTAATAGAAATGTCTGATAAAATAACCACACACTGGAAAGGCGGATTAACGTTTGAATCTGATAATCCTTCAGGAAAATCCGTAATTATGGATACTAACATTGAAGGGCAAAACGAGCGTTTCGGTTTATCGCCTAAAGCGATGATGTTATCGTCATTGGCTGGGTGTTCTGCCTTAGATGTCATTTCAACCTTAGATAAAATGAAAGTTGATATTGATGATTTTAAAATTGATGTTTCGGGCGAATTAACCGACGAACATCCACGTTATTATCATTCAGTCATAGTAGATTATCATTTTTATGGTTCAGACCTAAACAAAGAAAAATGCGAACGTGCCGTGAATTTATCCGTCGATAAATATTGTGGAGTCATGGAAATGTTTAGACGTTTTGCAACGGTTGAAACTGCTATTCACTTTCATGTTAATTGATTCTAGAATTATCAACATTCAAAAAATCAATTTATTTTGAAGGTCTTGTTTAGAGGTAGACGTTATTTTTATAATTAAAAGAAAACGATGATTTGTAATAAAATAAGAGGAACTAGATTAAGGTATTTATTCGTTTTTGGTATGATGTTTTTTCTTGCAACTAGTTGTAATTCAGAAGACGCTAATCTTATCGAAGATCAGCAACAAGAAGACGATGATCCTGTAGATCCAAATAGCTTAAATGCACGTTTTGTATTTAGTAATACCTTAGTGATAGAGCATAGTTGGAATACAGGTGGCTGCGAGAGTCCTCCGTGTGATACAGATGACGATTCACTCACCAACGTTTTTAATAATTCATTACCTAATGATCCTTATTTTTATATGGAAACAGATGAGGTTGAACTCAATTTAGAGTGTCAGCCGGAAAAAGGAAGGCGGATTGAATTTAAACAAATTTCAGAAGGGCCACTAACTTCGTATTCTAAAATGGAATTTGAAGCATTTTTTTACGATATTCCTGATGGTGGTTTTACCATAGCTCAAGTGCATAATAGAGGTGGAAATTCTAATAAACCATTCTTTAGATTAGAGCTTCATAATAACAAACTTGAAACGGTGATTCGTAGAGATCCAGAGGTGAGTTCAAACCAAACTACTTTTAGTAAAGTTGATTATCCATTTTTGAATGGAATGGATTATAGTTTATTTCCTTTAAAAGTCATTTTAGAGAAAGAGAATGGGTTTGTGAAAATAAGAGTATTACAAGATGATACCGTAATTTTGAATCAATCTTTTCAACCAAACACATCTACGGACTGGGTGACTGATAATGGTATTGCCAATGGCTATTATCTTAAAGCGGGAGCCTATAACGCAGCAACAACACATACTGAAAACCTTGTTTTAGGCTATACTACCTTTAAGTTTGAAACAGATGATCTCAACTAGCCTTCGTTTTAATGCGTTATCTTGAAAGCAAAAGATTAAAAGATTTTTAAGGTTAAAGCCTGTTTTAAATATTGCTATTTTTCTGAATCAATAGATCTAATTTCTTATTTTTATAAATGCGTTGGACACTCAAGCCAAAACCATCAATTTCAAAAGTTGAAGCACTAAAAAAAGCACTTCAAGTTAATGATATTGTTGCAACTTTGTTATTGCAACGTGGCATTGATACGTATGATGCTGCCAAAATATTTTTTAGACCTAGTTTTAACGAACTTCACGATCCATTCTTAATGAAAGATATGGATAAAGCTGTTGCTCGAATTGAAAAAGCCATTGAGGAAGGTGAAAATATTATGGTTTACGGAGATTATGATGTCGATGGTACAACATCTGTTGCTTTAATGTCGTCGTATCTAAAAACCAGAACTTCAAATGTTGCTACATACATTCCAGACCGTTATGACGAAGGTTATGGTGTGTCATATAAAGGTATTGATTTCGCGGACGACAATGATATCTCATTAATCATAGCTTTAGATTGTGGAGTAAAGGCTATTGATAAAGTCGCTTATGCCAACCAAAAAGGTATTGATTTTATTATCTGCGATCACCACAGACCAGGAGATAAAATTCCCGATGCAATTGCTGTTTTAGATCCAAAACGAGACGATTGTGAGTATCCTTTTAAAGAACTCTGTGGTTGTGGAGTCGGTTTTAAATTGATTTCAGCCTTAGCGTCTAAGCAAGGGCAATCGCCTGAAGATTTGGTTGAATATTTAGATTTAGTAGCCACTGCAATTGGTGCAGATATTGTGCCTATTGTTGGTGAAAATAGAGCCTTGGCTTATATGGGTTTACAGGTTATAAATACCAACCCAAGACCTGGTATGAAAGCTATTATTGCTGAAGTAAAAAAAGAGCAATTAACCATTACAGACGTCGTTTTTATCATTGCTCCACGCATCAACGCAGCAGGTAGAATGAAACACGGTAACCATGCCGTTACGCTTCTTACAGAAACAGATTTTAATTTAGCAGCAAAATATGCTGTAGATATAGATCAATTTAACACAGACCGAAGAGAAACAGATAAACGGATTACGCAAGAAGCCTTAATTCAGATTGAAGAAAATAACGAACAAGAGGGTTTTACAACCGTCGTGTATGATGAAAGTTGGCATAAAGGAGTCATCGGAATTGTAGCGTCACGCTTAATTGAAACTTATTACAGACCAACCTTGGTATTTACTAAAAGTGGAGATAAGTTAGCAGCATCAGCACGCTCGGTTTCTGGTTTTGATGTTTATAATGCATTGGAAGCTTGTAGTGAACATATTGAACAGTTTGGTGGTCATAAATATGCCGCAGGATTAACCTTACTACCTGAAAACTATGAAGCTTTTAAAGCAAAATTTGAACGTATCGTTAAAGAGAGTATAGATCCAAAATTATTATCGCGAGAATTAAAGATTGATTTAGAAATTGAATTAGGCGATATCAATGCTAAATTATTGCGGATTATCCGCCAATTTGCTCCTTTTGGACCAGGCAATATGTCGCCAAACTTTATGTCGCAAAACCTAAAGGATACAGGTTACGGAAAATGTGTTGGTGAAGACGATAAACACATTCGTCTTACAGCTACACAATCATTTAACGATAAAATGGTCTGCATCGGTTTTGGTTTAGGTGATAAATTAGATATCATTAAAGACAAAAAACGATTCAGTGCAGCGTATGCCATAGATGAAAACCATTGGAATGGTAATGTGAGTTTGCAGTTGAAGTTGAAGGATATTAAGGCGTAATAAACTCATACCTATTTTCTTCAGACCTCACAGGTTTTCAAAACCTGTGAGGTCTCCTACCCATTTTTTTATTCTACATTTGCAGTCTTATTAACATTAAGATGTCTTAGGTATTTTAGTTTGCTGATCGCAGTTGAAGTCAAAAACCCGAAAGAATCTGTGAATTAAAACTAAAATTGACTAAAAACGACCCATACGCAGCATTACGAATCAAAGAATTTAATATCTTTTTATTATTACGCTTTGCATTAGTGTTTGGTTGGTCCATGCAATTTGTGGTTATAGAATGGCAGGTTTATACTATGACTAACGATAAACTCAGTCTTGCTTTAATTGGTCTTTGTGAGTTTTTACCAGCTTTTTTTTTGGCACCTTTTGCAGGTCATATCGTTGATAAAAAGGAGAAACGGAATCTGTTTATGCTCTGCATCGCTCTTTTTTCTTTAATTAGTTTTGGATTATTTTGGTTGACGTCAAATACCATAGAATCTGCTTGGGAAACACATTCTATTTTATACGGAATTTATGGTTTAGTCTTTTTTGGTGGTATTTTAAGAGCTTTTTTTGGGCCAACTATTTTTTCTCTTATTGCATTATTGGTTCCGAAGAAAATTTATCCTAACGCAGCAACATGGAGTAGTAGCACGTGGAAAGGTGCTAGCGTTTTTGGAGCTTTGTGTGGTGGCTTTTTAATTGCTTGGATTGGTGTGCATTATACCTTAGGTTTTATATTTTTATTGGTAATGATCGCTTTAGTATTAGTTTTTTTAATTGCTAAAAAACCAATTATAAATAAGGATTCTACAGAATCTGTAAAAGAGAGTCTTAAAACCGGACTCCGTTTTGTGTTTAAAGACAAGGTTATTTTAGGCGCCTTAACCTTAGATATGATTGCGGTTTTATTTGGTGGAGCTGTTGCTATTTTCGCTGTTTTTGCTAAAGATATTTTAGATGCAGGACCCAAAGGATTTGGAATTTTGAATGCAGCATTATCTTCTGGTAGTATCATTACCATGTTAGCTACGACCTATATTCCGATTACAAAAAATACAGGGAAAAAATTACTCATCTCTATTTTTGGTTTTGGTCTTTGTATGATCGTTTTTGGAGCTTCAAAATTAATGTGGCTTAGTGTTTTAGCCTTGTTCTTTGCAGGTGTTTTTGACGGCATTTCTATGGTGGTGCGTCAAACCATATTACAACTAAAGACTCCAGACCACATGAGAGGACGCGTAGGTGCAGTTAATTCCATGTTTGTAGGCTCGTCTAACGAACTTGGGGCTGTAGAGAGTGGAATTGCTGCTAGGATTTTTGGCGCACCACTAGCGGTTATGCTTGGTGGTACAGCAACACTTATCATTGTAGCCATAATAGGTGTTAAAAACAAACCACTGCGTGAGCTTGATTTAAGACAAGATATTGAAGATCATGAAAATGAAGAGCAACCCGTTTAATGCTTTTTCAATTCAAACGTGTTGCCATCAAAAACACCATACGTATAATACTGAATCCAATCGCCTAAGTTAATATACTTAGAGTTCTTATTCAATTGAATTTCTAAAGGCAAGTGTCTGTGACCAAAGACGAAGAAATCCCGATGTTTCTCTTCTAGTTTTCGTTTGGCATAAATGGCTAGCCATTCGTTGTCTTCGCCTAAAAAAGTGGCATCGTCATCACCTGATATTAATTTGTTTTTTACGGATAAATATTGCGCAATACGCATTCCAATATCTGGATGTCCCCATTGAAATAACCACTTAAAAAATGGACTCAAAAATACTTTTTTCATACGCTTGTAACCTTTGTCTCCAGGACCAAGACCATCTCCATGACCGATAAAGAAGCTTTTATTACTGAGTGCAGGTTGCTGACCGTTGTCGGATTGAGTCAAAGTCTCAAAACTAAACGAAAATTCATGAGGTTTGTGATATACAGGTATGCCGAGTTCTTCTTCAAAATAGCCATTCATCCAAAGATCATGATTACCAACAAAATAATGAATTGGAATGCCAGAATCTGCAATTTCGGCGAGTTTACCTAGCGTTCTGGTGAACCCTTTTGGTACAACAGTTTTATATTCAAACCAAAAATCGAATAAATCTCCTAATAAAAAAATTGCAGCAGCATCGTGTTTAATTTCATCTAACCAGGCCACGAATTTTTTTTCACGAGGTCGAGAAGCTTCAGGAGTTGGTGCTCCTAAATGATTATCTGAGGCAAAGTATATTTTTTTTCCGTCAGCGATATGTATGTGGTTTGTATTATCCATTATCACTAGCAAACCATTCCGCAAAAGACGTTGCTGTTTCTTGAAGTTTTAAAGAATGTAAATTGATATTATTTGGCAAACGTTGTTTAATTTTTTCGGCAAAGTCGATTACCATCATTTCACTTGTGGGTTGGTAGTCTACAAGCAAAACGTTATGATCTCTGTCGGCTAATTCTTTTGCCAACTCTACATGAGGTGTGTTTTTATTAAACACGGTGGCATGATCGAAAACATCAACAATTTCTTCTTTTACAATTTTTTTTAAGTCGGTAAAATCAATGACCATTCCAAATTTTACATGAGTCTTGTCTGCAATGGGAGTGCCAATAACCGTAACATCCAAACGGTAACTATGACCATGTACGTTTTTACATTTACCATCGTAACCGTAAAGGGCGTGACCTGTTTCAAAAGAAAATTGTTTTGTAATGCGTATGTTGCTCATTATCGTTTTTTGTTTCGGTTTACAAAATAGACGATGACAAGTACCAATCCTAAAATAAGGAACAAACCATTTCCGCCTAAAAAGCTGAGAATATCTATATTAATCGTCTTTATATCTGTTTTTATTATATCTATAAATCGCGTAAGCAATAATGACTAATACAACAAAAGGTAAGAATGTACCAATAAAAACACCAATACCGTAAGCGTCATTTGGTGCGTCTTTTAATTTTTCTTCAATATTAACCTCTTGAAGTAGTGTAATTAGCAAGCTCATTTACAATAATCGATTTATAGACCAAATTTACGTGTTTTGGGCAAGTGTTTTAAATGTTTTTCTAAATTTTATAATTAAAGGCAAACCACGAGCAACCATCCAAATTGTAAAAGCTATAAAAATGCCATAAAGTTTGTAGTCTAAATAATCAGTCCAAAAAATAATTGGTATAAAGACAAGAAGGGTAGAAAAAACTAAAACGTTTCTGAGGTATTTCATTTCACCAAGTCCTTTAAAAACACCATCGAAAATAAAAGCTAGCGCACATAAGGGTTGCATGGCTAGGATAATCCAAAATACGTTATAGAATTCGTGGAGCACCTTTTCATCATTACTAAAAAGTTGTCCAATTGGGTAATAAAAAATAGCTCCCAATAACCCAATTAAAATACCGACAATGAGTCCGTATCTAATAAGTTTATTACTTAATTCAATAAGACTATGATACGCTTTAGCACCAAATAATTTTCCGGATAAAATATTTCCAGCACTGGCATAGCCATCAATAAGAAAAGCTCCTAAAAACCAAAGATTAATGGCAATAGTATAAGCTGCAATATAAGTTTCGCCATATTTTGTAGCAAAACTAGTTCCAAAATATAAAGCAGCGTTTAAGGCAATAGTTCTAACGAACAGATTGAGAATCATAATTGTAAATCGTTTCATCTCTGGATGAAATGGAAAAGTTACAAGCAACGGAATATCTGTTTTTTTGAGTAAGTAGTAAGCAGAAAGACTTGCCGTAATAACTTGTGCGATGACACTAGCGTAAGCCGCTCCTTTAATATGCATGGCAGGAATATAACCTTCAATGCCATAAACAAAAGCAAAATCGAGTACAATGTTGGCAAGTGCACCAGAAATGGCAATCAACATTGGGAAATAGGTATTTTGAAGACCTCTAAATGTACCAAAAACCGCAATGGTGAATAAGGTGAAGGGAAAGCCGAACACGCGAATACGATAATAATCGACACTATACGTTAAAATAGCATCAGAAGCATTATAAAGTTTAAAAATTTGAGAAGCAAACGGATGGGTAACTGCAATGATAATAAGGCTCAACGACGTTATTAAAAAAATGGCTTGCGCAGGCAGGTTTTTTACCAAGGCTACATTACCAGCACCTAGATATTGAGACATAATTGAAGAAATGGCACTTCTGGTTTGTCCTAAAACCCAAATAAGCATGGATAAAAAGGTGGTTACAATACCAACAGCAGCTAATGCCGTTGTGGCATTTTGTTCCATATTACCAATAATGGCAGCATCGGTTAAGGACAATATAGGTTCAGACACTCCCGAAATTAAAGCAGGAATGGCCAATTTATTAATTTGTTTTAAGCTAATAGATGTACTCACAATACCAATTCGTAGCAATGAAAAGGGAATTCACTTTGTTTTGGAAAGTAAATATCGCCTAATCGTTTATAGCCGCGAAGTTCGTAAAACTTTTGGTTTCTTTTGTTCTTAGAAAAGGTATCTAATCGAATAGATGCATAGTTATTGTCAATAGCATAGGCTTCTGCAAAACGCATTAATTGTTGTGCATAACCTTTGCCTTGTAATTTAGGGTGAATGGCTAAACGATGGATATAAATAGTATGCTCATTAGAAGTTAACCATTGTATCGGTTTATATTCTGAATCCATAAAAGTTGAAATCACAATACAACCTCTAATAGTATCATCAATTTCTAAAACATAAAGCTCTCCTCTTTTAATATCATTTTGAAAGGCAGATGCATTTGGGTAATGCGCATTCCATTGAAAAATACCCTCGCTAATCATAGCCTTAGCACAAGCTTTTGTAATAACTAATATAGCTTCAATATCTGTTTCTTCTGCTTTCCGAATCATTTTTAATGTTTACTTTTGTGTTAAATTTACTAGACATGAAAACGATACTAGTCCCTGTTGGTTCTTCAAAAAATGCACAAGCTCATTTACAGTATGCTGTAGATTTTGCTAAAGCTTTTGGTGCAAAAATATATGTTGTTCAAATATATAATGTTTATACCAAAGCTGGAACCATGATTAAAATAGATCATATTTTAGAAGCGGAATCAAAATCGTTTTTAGAGCATCATGTCGCGTCAATAGATACAAAAGGAGTTCAGGTCTTTACCAAAACGTTTAAAGGAAAGCTAGTTGATACCTTAGAAAAGGTTTGTGCAGCACTAGATGTGGATTTAATTATATTAGAACCACGTACAAACTCTATTAAAGACGAAGTGTATTTGGGTAAAACATCAGGAAAAATTATAAAACAAACACAAATACCAGCTTTAATTGTGCCAGAAGGTTACGTTTATAAGCCTATTGTAAAAATATTAATTGCTGCAAAATCGGCAATAATGAAGAAAGAGCAAGCATTGAATCCGCTTTTAGCTATTAAAAAACAATTTAAAGCGATTGTAAATATTCTTTTGGTAAAAACTCCTTATCATGTAGAGGAAGATTTTAAATTGAATGCCATTTTGAAAGACACCGTAACTAATATTAAATTTGCGGAGAGTCCAACAACATTTCAAGCGGTTTTAGAGCATTATAAATCAGAATATCCAGATTTGTTATGCGTGGTAAGACGAAAGCGAGGGTTTTTTAAGAAGCTATGGGAAAAAGATACAATTTTGAAAAAAGATTTTCATAGTACTAAATTACCTGTTTTAGTGTTGAGTGGTTTAAAATAATCTATATTTGAAAATTCTTAATTTGGGGATGTAGCTCAGTTGGCTAGAGCGTTTGACTGGCAGTCAAGAGGTCGTCGGTTCGAGCCCGATCTTCTCCACAAAAAGCGTGTTTATGCACGCTTTTTTTATTTCATAAATCTCACGACTTCTTTTACAACTAAATTTAATTCATCTGAAAGTTCATTTTTAGTCCAAGGATGTTTGGTATTAAAAACGTGGTCGGCATTTTCTATAATTTTAAGCTCACTTTTAGGATTCCAACGATGTAGAGCTTCAGCTTCAGAAAGCGCAATAGAAGTATCTTTTGAGCCATGAATAATTAAATGTGGTATCGATAACCGTTTTTCTGCGGATTCAATATTTAAGCGATTTTCATTCGCTTTAAAATCTTCATAAAATTGATAATAGTGTGGCATGTGTTGTTTGGTTCTGCCATTTAAAACGTGTTTGACGCCAGTTTCTTTCCATGTTTTTAAATCTCCAATCGTTGAAGTACGACTGCCAAAATCACTGACACTAGCTAAAGTTATAAGTTTTGTAACGCTTCGGTTTTCTGAAGCCTTTAGTATGGATATACCACCTCCACGACTATGCCCAATTAAGCAAATATCCTTTGTGTTTATATTAGAATGGGTTTCAAAATGAGTTTGTGTCCAATGAATTACCGCTTCTAAATCATCGAGCTCTTTGGTGTAATTGTTATGTCCAAAGGCTTCTAAATCTGGAAAATCGATTGGATTTTCCATCGTACCTCCATTATGTGAAAAGTTGAACTTTATAAAGCAAAATCCTGCTTCGGCAATCTGTTGTGCCATAAGATCCCAAGCTCCCCAATCTTTAAACCCTTTATAACCATGGCAAAAGATAACGATAGGTTGTTTCGTTTTTTCTTCCGAATAAAAACAATCGATTAGAATAGGCTTTTTCTCATGTCTTTTTAAAATGATATTAGTTTCTATGGTCATGAATCAAGTTCTTTTTCAATAAAATTAAGCGTCGGATTCCAAATTTCAGTAATGAGCTTTTTAAGTTCTATTTCAAAATTATCTAAAGTAGTATCTGTTATTAATTGGTCTTTGGTTCTGGCATGTGAAGATGCCTTTTTTCCGAATTTTAAAAACCCTTCGCTGAGGTTTTTAAAAGATATAATTCCAGCTTCAATAGGCAATTCAATCCGTTTTTGCTGTCGCATCATATAAGCATAACATAAAATTTGAAAAGACTTGCTGTACTTATCGTAGTCTGTGGTGATATCTTCCCAATTTGTAATTTCAACTTTATTTTGTTCAACTTTTCCAGATTTATAATCGATGACGCGAGTAACACCATTAAAACTATCAATTCTATCTACTTTACCTTTTAGTTTAATAGGAAAATTTAAGCCATCAATCTTAATATCAATTGCACTGTCTGTTTCAATAGAAATGATTTCTATTTCGTTCCCAGATTTCACACTTTCTAGTTCTAAGTTGATAAAATTTGAAATATAACGCTGAGCAATTTCAAAAATGATTAGATTTTTTCCATTTGAAAAACCACCTTTGTTATAGAGTGCTTCAAAGTGTTTGGTAACCATCTTCGTTATGTCACGTTTGAAACTTTCAAGATGCACTTCTGTTAAAATTGAACCTTCTAGTGGTTTATAAAACTCTTCCAGAGCATTGTGAATAACAGAACCTAATGTGTTGGCAGCGATATTTTCTTCAACATCATCAAATTCGGCAATGCCAAGTACTTTATCATAGTAGAAATCCATTGGGTTTCTAATGTAATTGGTTAAAGATGAAGGAGAATAACCTTTTTCTGATAATTCTTTCAGCTTTATTAGCACTGATGGTGTTTTAATTATTTGTGTGCGTTTTTTTTCAATTATTGGAACTTCAGGTGCTATAATGGTGTGTTGTATATTGTGAATGCCTTCGATATCTAGTTGTGTTAAAAATCTACTTTTTTCACCTCCTTTTAAAGCATCAATTTCAGTGTTGTACAAGATATAGACATTTTTAGCACGTTGCAATAAGCGATAGAAGTGATAGGTGTAAACGGCATCCTTTTCTTTGAAGGTAGGCAGCTTGTTTTCTATTTTAACATCGAAAGGAATAAAAGAATTATTGGTTTTTCCTGATGGAAGAATACCTTCATTAACGGAACTGATAATAACGGTTTCAAAATCGAGAACACGAGATTCCAGCATACCCATAATTTGAAGTCCTTCTAAAGGCTCTCCCTTAAAGTCTAAAGTTTCTGAACTTAGCAGTTCGTTATAAATGCTTTGTAAGGCGATTATAGATTTAAGATGCTTGTATTTAGAGTTGAGCTCTGAAAGCTGATTAAACAATGTATTGAAACGGTATAAATATTCCAGTTCCAAATTGTGAAGTTGTTTGTTATCATCAAAACCAGTTTTCATTTTAAAAATAAGCTTGGAGCATTGTTCCAAAGCCTTGTTCGGTTCATTTTTCCAAGATTTAAAAAGTAAATCGATGACTGTTTTATGGGAATTAGAACGTTGTTGAAGTTCGGAAAGTGTGAGATAAACTAAATTGTTCGTTTGAATATGCGTAATAAGTTCACTAGCAACATTGCCTGATCCTATTTCAAATAACGGATATATTGATGGATGCGAGAGTAAGGCAATCACATCCTTATAATAATAGTGCTCGGCATTGGGTTTATGAAGAACAAACAATTGCTCAAAAAATGAAGCCAGAGGTACAAACTGTAGAGGCAATCCCATGGTAACATTCAGTTTGGTTATGGATTTTGGAATGGAATTGAGTACAGGAAGTAAAAGTTGTTCTTCACCTAAAACGACTGCTATCTTAGAGAGGTTGGTTTCTGTTTCTGTAAGGTCTTCAAGAATCTGACCGATGTACTTGGCTTGTCCAACAAGTTTAGGAATACCAATAGTTTTAACATGCTTTGGTTCACTGTAGTTAGAGGTAACCCAGTTAAAAGGGTTGTGTTTAAAGTATTCCCATTGTTTTCTATGTTGCCTAGTAAACCATCCAGCATCATGTATAGAATCGTTAATGAACGATGTATCAATATCCCAGTAAATATGAGCTAAATCGTTTTTTAATAATGCCTGAATCACTTTGGATTCTGCTGTATTTAGAGCATTAAATCCAAGGAAAACATGTGTTTTATTGTTGTTATCTTTAATATAAGTATCTAAATTTTCAACGGCTTTTCTATAAATAAGACCTTGATAGCCCTGTTTTGATTGTAGAAGCTTCTCGGTATAAACGGAATAGTAGGTCTTAAGCTGTTTCCAGAACTTAAGATGATTTTCAACGAGTACCGTAGGGTTAGGTTCTAAAGACCAATGGCTAAGTTCTTTTATAGCACTTAGGTAGTCAAAAATATGGTCTTGTGGTATAAGGTAACGATCAATTTCATTAAAGTCTTGAAGTATAATTTGTGCCCATTTAGAAAACGACTCAAAGGATTCTTGATCTTTTTCGTCGGTAAGACTTTTATAAGTCTCATAAAATTGAAAAAGTAAGTCTGGGTTGGGTAAGGTTTGTATGCCAGAAAGTTCTTCTACAAATTCTTCAATACTCAGAATGTGAGGAGAAAAAATAGGTTGATTTAACAACGAAGAGATGTGATGTTTAAGAAAAACTCCAGCGCGTTTACTTGGAAGTATAAAGTATAGCGTTTCAAGATTTAAGTTTTTAGCTTGAAGATCTTGAAGTACGTCTTTTATAAAAGGGTTCATTGTATAAAAATAAAAAACGCTCCGAAATTCGGAGCGTTTTTAAAATATATTTTAAATATGTTTTGAAGTTTTTAGTTTTTCAACTTTACTTCAACACGTCTGTTTTCTTTCTTACCAGCTCTTGTTTTATTGCTAGAAATTGGAGTCGACTCACCGAAACCTGCAGCTGTTAATCTGCTTGCATCAATACCGTTAGCGATTAAATAATCTCTAACTGCATTTGCACGCTTTTCAGATAACGCTTGATTTAGCTTCTCAGAACCATCACTATCAGTATGCCCTTCAATTGAAAAGTTAGCTTTAGGATATTCCTTAAAAATTGCTGTCATTGCTTGTAAAACTTGGTCAGTTTCTTTTTTGAAAGACGCTTTACCTGAGTTAAACAAAATAGACTTAGAAAAGCTGTTTAAAGTTTCCATAACTGCTTCAGTTGGCTTCACTTCAGGACAACCGTTATTTGCAGCTGTACCAGCTTCGTTAGGACATTTATCATCTTTATCTAAAATGCTATCACCATCAGTATCTGGCCAAGGACAACCGTTGTTTGCAGCAGGACCTGATTCGTTAGGACATTTATCATCACCATCAGCAACACCATCTCCGTCAGCATCTGGACAACCCATTAATGCTTTTAAACCAGCAACAGTAGGACATTTATCATCTTTATCCATTACACCATCACCATCAGCATCTGGACAACCGTTAAATTCAGCTAAACCAGCAGTGTTAGGACAATCATCTTTAGAATCTTGGATACCATCATTATCAGAATCTGGACAACCATTAAAGATTTCTAAACCAGCTTCTTCAGGACAAGCATCGTCTTTATCATATATACCATCACCATCAGTATCAGTACCACCAAATTGGAAGGTAAGACCTACTGTATGTTGAAAATGCTTAGGTAAATAATCTTCGAAAGCATGCTTATAAGTAGAATTGATATCTAAACCTACAGTTTCAGAAAACCATATTCTAAATCCTAGAGTTCCGTTTAACGTACCAGCTCCAATATCATCTACCCAAGAATAACCACCACCAACACCTAAATAAGGATCGATAGTTTTTGATTTAATCGTATTCATAAAACTATAACTCACTCTACCGTCTAAACCGTAATAAGTTAGATCATCAACAGTATTAGTTGATTGTTCTTGAGTTAAAGGATCTACATTAGTACCGAATTTGCTAATTCTATTTAAAGAACCAACAGCTGTGAATGTAAAACCATCACTTAAGTATCTCGATACACCTACAGATGATAAGGATGGAATAAAATTCCAGTGATCTCCGACGTTGAAGTATTCGTCAAAATAACCACCCTGAGGCGCATCTTCTCCTACCGGATATACATCAACGGCATTAGCTCCAATTGTTACAGCCCATGGGTTGTTTTTGTCTTGAGCATTAGAAGTGCTAAAGCTTGCTAAAAGCACCGCTACAAAAAATAATCTGCTAAGATTTTTCATATTCTAATTAATTTTAATTTTTAAGTGTTAATTGTCAACAAAAGTAAGTTGTTAAACTTTGTTAACAAAGACAAAGATATAAAAATATTGCAATTTCCCTCTAAATTAGAGTGTTCGAGTTAATTTTAGAATGATTTCAGATAACATCTAGTGCTTTTCCTACTTTTACAAAGGCAGAAATAGCTTTGTCTAGTTGTTCTTGTGTATGTGCGGCAGAGAGTTGCACTCTAATTCTAGCTTTATCTTTTGGTACAACAGGATAAAAGAAACCAATCACATATATGCCTTCTTCGAGTAACATATTTGCCATGGTTTGCGATAGTTTGGCGTCATATAGCATTACAGGTACAATAGCAGAGTCACCATCTACAATATCAAAACCAGCTTCTTTTATTCCTTTTTTGAAATATTTTGTATTCCAATCTACTTTATCTCTTAAGGTTGTATCATTCTTAAGCATATCGAACACCTTGATTGATGCACCAACAATAGCTGGAGCTAACGAATTTGAAAACAGGTAGGGTCTAGAGCGTTGACGTAATAACTCAACAATTTCTTTTTTCGCAGTGGTGTAACCTCCCATGGCTCCTCCCATGGCTTTACCTAGGGTTCCTGTAATAATATCAATACGTCCTAAAACGCCTTTTTCTTCTAGCGTTCCGATACCTGTTTCACCTATAAACCCTGTGGCATGGCATTCGTCTATCATTACCATAGCATCATACTTATCAGCTAAATCACAGATTTTATCTAATGGTGCTACTAAACCGTCCATAGAAAATACACCATCGGTGACAATAATTTTGAATCGTGTACCATTTTTATTTGCTGCTATAAGTTGAGCCTCTAAGTCCGCCATATCATTATTTTGATATCGGTATCTTGCCGCTTTGCACAATCTTACTCCGTCTATAATCGAAGCGTGATTTAATGAATCTGAAATAATGGCATCTTCTTTAGTTAATAGCGGTTCAAAAACGCCACCATTAGCATCAAAAGCTGCGGCATAAAGTATGGTATCTTCGGTACCATAAAAGTCGGCTATTTTTTGTTCTAATTCTTTATGAATATCTTGAGTACCGCAAATAAAGCGAACAGAAGACATTCCGAATCCGTGTGAGTCTAAGGTATCTTTCGCGGCCTTAACAACATCAGGATGCGATGATAAACCTAAATAATTATTAGCACAGAAGTTTAAAACTTTTTGCCCTGTATTAAGTGTGATTTCCGCACCTTGAGGTGAAGTAATAATGCGTTCTTCCTTAAAAAGCCCAGCGTCTTTTATAGCTTCTATTTCTTCTTGTAAGTGATTTTTTATATTTCCGTACATCGTTTAAATTTTGTGTCTGAAACAAAGATACTATGAAAAATCAGACTTCAAGAACTTCAATAGTATCATTTATATAAACCAGTATTTTATGAGTCACCTTTATATTCATCTCAGTTAAAACGGCTTCATAGTCATTCAATTGCGCTCCGTGAAACCTCTTGGCATCGCCTGTTTTGTAGTCAATAATTATTGCTTCGTTTTTAGCATTAATATTGAGTCGGTCTGGTCTTAAAAGCTGACCAGAAGTGGTAATAATATCACGTTCGTTATAAATTTTGAATCCGTCCTTATAATATATTGATAATTTAGGGTGTTGTATCACATCTAAAACCAATGCTTTTAATTGATCTGAGTTTACCTTTGTGATATCACCAGAAATTAATAAATCGTTAAATGCAATATCTATATCTGCTATCGTGTTAATTTTAGATAGAATTAAATGCACCAAATTACCGCGTTCTATTGCAGCCTCTTGTTGAGTGTCCCAAAGTAAGCCAGATTTGGTAACGATATTTAAATTATGCTCTTCTTTAGGTACCGAAATTAATTTTAAGGGCTTTGACGGCATTTTCTTTTTTGAAGTAGCTTCATTTGGTTTTAAGGTTCCAAAATTATAAACCAATTGATTATCTGTCCATTTGTTTTCATGCTTCAAGAAATTAATAAACATGCCAGCATAGGTGTTTTCATTAACCACACCTTTTGAATTGATATCTTTTTTAGAAATTACATACAGTTGTTCAACCGCTCTTGTTAACACAACATATAATAGGTTAATGTTGTCGAGTTCTAGTTGCGATTGATGTGTTTTGTAAATTAATGATCCTGCGTTACCAAAATGTTCTACATCTTTATTATAGTTGAGTAGTAAGGTGCTAAAACCTTTATGAATTTCTGGTTTTACAGGAAACCAAACTTTTGGTTCTAATTCTCTATAAATATTAAGGTCTGCATACGGAAATATAACGACAGGAAACTCTAAACCTTTCGATTTATGAATGGTCATTATCTGAACAGCATCCAAATTCTCAGGCGTAACCACACTTAATTTGTCGGCTTTCTTTTCAAAATAATTTATAAAACCTGAAACATCAGAATTTTGTTTCTGTGTGAATTCTAAAACAACATCCAAGTAAAATTGAAGGTAAGCGTCTGATGTTTTATTTAAACTGAATTGTCGTACCACATGTTCCACCAATTCATATAATGGTAATTGAAGACATTGATTTTTGTCGATAAATATGTTGAGAGCGCTTAAACCTAAAAATAATTCATCAAGATTTTGTTTAAGATAGGTCACAAAGAATTGATGTTTATCATCAATGTGATGCTGCGCTGCTAAATAAGATAAAACGTCAACCTTAAGACTATCGTTATTTGGTTGTACAAGCAGTTTTAAGAACGAATTGATAAAATGAACTTTATCTGAATTTTTTAAAAGCAAGGTTTCAGAAGATGTGATTTTAACCCCATTTTCGTTCAGATAATTGGCAATGGAAACACCTTCTTTTCGTTTTCTGACTAACACACAAATATCATCTAAAGGAAAACCATTGTCCTGACATTGTTTTATGGTTTCTAAAACTTGGCTGGCATAGCGTTCATGGATGTTATCATCTTTTTCAATGTCTAAAAAATTAAGATTTACATAACCTTCCGAGTCATTATGTTTGTTCTGTTTGGCTCTTTTGTAAAGATCAGCATAAGCGGTTTCGTTAAAAGCCGATGCGCTTAAAAACTCAAAAAACGAATTATTAAATTCAATAACTGCTTTGGCACTTCTATAATTGGTTTCTAACGGTAAAACGTCGGCTTCCAGCTGAAATGGATGTTCAATTTTATTATATAGTTTTATAAACTGTTCGGCTTCACCACCGCGCCATCTGTAAATAGCTTGTTTGGCATCGCCAACTAACATGGCAGAACCATTGGCTGCTGAAAGCGCATTTTCTAATAGAGGGATTAAATTTTCCCATTGCATGTTAGAGGTGTCCTGAAATTCGTCTATAAAGTAATGTTTAAATTTTTCTCCCAAGCGCTCATATATAAAAGGCGTGGGCTGATTTTTAATTTCTTTACTTATAATAGTGTTAAATTCTGAAATCAACATTTTATTCTGATCACTTTTTAAAGCGTCCAATTCATTTTTTATGGCATTTAAAACAGAAAGTGGTGTAATATTTTTATAAAATCCTTTTTTCAATTTTATGTTGAAGACTGAGTTTTTTGTGCTGATAAAAGCTTCAGCGAGTTGCGGTTGAATACGTTCAATAGTTGAAACTACAACATCTGAAACCCGTTTTGGATACAGCGTATGTCCTTCAGTTAAATCATTTTGCCAAGCCGACTCAAAATTAATGCTAAATCGTTTTTGTTTTAAATTTTCGAAATGCTTCGGCAAAGAACTTCTATTAAAATCGTCGTATTGCAATCCGCTTTCATCAATTAAGGTGAGTATCGCAGTTGCTTTGTTTATGATCTCTTCTTCAAGTTGACTAATGTCTTGTCCTAACTGTTGTTTTAGGTTTTTGAAATCTTCGAGTGTTTTCTTTTTTAACGTGCTAAGCGCAAAGAGGTCGTTTTCATTAACTAATAGTTTTGAAATCTTATTAAAATCGTAGCTAATGTCCCAACTTTTGTCATCGTCTGCTTTTTCTATGGCAAAATCTACCAGAACTTTGGTTAAGGTTTTATCGCTTCCGGCTTTAGCAATTAAACTATCTACAGCCTCGTTAAGCAAACGTTCTTGATCGAGTTCGACTTCAAAATTTACTGGTAATTTTAAATCGTGCGCAAATGTTCTGATGACTCTGTGGGTAAAACCATCTATCGTAGAAATATCGAAAGCACCATAATTATGAATCATATGTTTTAAGATGCCTTTCGATTTATTATGAAGCATTTCAGGTTCAATTTGAAGTTCTTCGCAAATCGCCAAAAACATAGGATGTGGCTTTGTTAGGCTGTCTTCCGAAGAAAAAGATTTTAGCATTTCTATAATGCGTTCTTTCATTTCGCCAACCGCTTTATTAGTAAACGTGATGGCTAAAATGGTTTTAAAGGCATCGAGACTTTTAGACTGAATTAATATTTTTAAATAGGCTTTTGCTAGCGTAAATGTTTTTCCGCTACCAGCTGAGGCATTATATATTTTGAAGGCTGAATTTTGCAAGAGAATAATTTTATACCAAAATAGGGAATCTTAATAGTTTATTAAGAATAAATAACGCTCAAAATTGTAAATTTGAAATCAAACGACACATTAACCAATTAAAAATAATATAATTATGGCTTTTGAATTACCAAAATTAAAATATGCTTACGATGCTTTAGAACCAAATATTGATGCTCGCACTATGGAGATTCATCATTCTAAACATCATCAAGGTTATACAAACAAATTAAATGCTGCTATTGAAGGTACGGATCACGATGGAAAATCGATAGAAGATATCCTTACTAACTTAGATATGGATAATAAAGGTGTTAGAAATAATGGTGGTGGATTTTATAATCACTCATTATTTTGGGATGTTATGAATCCGGAAGATAGAGGTTACCTTTCTGGAGATTTAAAAGATGCTATCGATGCTGAATTTGGCTCTAAAGATGCTTTTATTGAAGCGTTTAGTAAAGCAGCTGCAACACAATTTGGTTCTGGTTGGGCTTGGTTATGTGTGCATAAAGGAGGAAAAGTAGAGGTGTGTTCTACACCAAACCAAGACAATCCATTAATGCCAGGTGTTACTTGTGGAGGCACACCAATCTTAGGATTAGATGTTTGGGAACATGCTTATTACTTAAATTATCAAAACAGAAGACCAGATTATATTGATGCCTTTTTTAAAGTCATTAACTGGAACGAAGTTGAAAGACGTTACGCTGAAGCAAAGTAATTTAGTGTTTCTTACAAGCTTTTTATGGTCACTGAGCAAAGTCGAAGTTACTGAAAATTAAAAGTTGGTAAATATAAATTTTAAATAGAAAAAATCCGAGTCTTAAAAAAGGCTCGGATTTTTTATGTTCTAAAAAGAAGTTTTTAAATTTAATGAGATACCTGCCTTCGCAGGTATAAAATGAAAAAGGGCGAACAGACGTTCACCCTTTTTGCCCCAAATCTACCATAAACTTAACCTACTTATGTTATGGTGAATCAAATATAAGTGGACATTATTTCTCTAATCAATTTTTTGGACAAACGACCTATATATTAGTCTAAGCGTGGAAAGTATTCACTTTGTAATGACCTAACTTAAAAAGACAGGGTTTTAATATTTAGTACAACTTAAAGTAATACTTTAAATAAGTGCATAAAAAAAGGTGAACTAAGTTCACCTTTTTTTGCCCCAAATCTACCATGAACTTAACCTACTTATGTTATGGTGAGTCCAATGTATATTTAATTTGTTAAAACGAATTATAAATCGGACGAAATACAATATTATCCGATAAAATACTTATTTTATCGGATAAAAGGCTATTTTGTAATGTGGATTAGTACGCGCGTTCTTTATTGCCTTCGTAAAAATTGATAAAAGCTTTATTCACTACTCGGTTACCACCTGGTGTAGGATAATTTCCTGTAAAGTACCAATCTCCTAGGTTCTTAGGACAGGCCTTATGCAAATTAGCCACAGGTTGAAAAATAATTTTTACTTCAGCATTGACATCCTCATCACTTAATAGTGTTGAAATTTTATCTGAAATTTGTTCGTCAGTAAAATTATCGTAAATCTCTTTTACGTAGTTGACAACGTTTTTATCTTTCATATTAACTTGTTGAATACATTTGTGATAAACGGATTCTACAATGTCATATTGATTATGATCTTTCAGCAATTCTAAAGCGGCTCTAAACGCAATTAAAGTTTCTAGATTTGCCATATCTATACCATAACAATCAGGATAACGTATTTGAGGAGCAGAGGATACCACAACGATTTTCTTTGGACTCAATCTGTCCATCATTTTTATGATACTTTTCTTAAGGGTAGTCCCTCTTACAATACTATCGTCTATAATGACCAAATTATCTGTTGGCTTTATAACACCATAAGTAACATCGTAAACATGCGCCACCAAATCATCTCTGCTGCTATCTTCGGTAATAAAGGTTCTTAGTTTAACATCCTTTATGGCTATTTTCTCAATACGTGGTCGTTCAGATAAAATCTCTGTGACACGTTCTGCAGACATTTTACCATTTCCTTTGAGTATCTGTTTTGTTTTCTTTTCGTTGAGATGTTCTTCAACAGTTTCAATCATCCCATAGAAGGATGTTTCTGCCGTATTGGGTATATAAGAGAATACAGAATTTTTTGTATCGTCATTTATAGCCTCGAGAACTTTAGGCATCAATAAACGGCCAAGCATCTTCCGTTCTTGATAAATTTCCGCATCACTACCTCTAGAAAAATACACACGTTCAAAAGAACAGGCTTTTCGTTCTAAGGGCTCTAATATTTTTTTAATTTTAGTTTCTCCAGATTTTTTAGTGATAATGGCATGGCCAGGATCTAACTCTTTAACCTCATCAAAAGGTACATTAAAAACAGTTTGAATCACAGGACGCTCTGAAGCAACTACTACAATTTCGTCATCTTTATAATAATAAGCTGGTCTTATACCAGAAGGATCTCTTAATACAAAAGAATCTCCGTGACCCAACAAACCTGCCATAGCATAACCACCATCCCAGTTTTTAGCTGCACGTTTTAATATTTTACCAACCTTTAAACGTTCTGCAATTAAGGGGGAACATTCGTTTTTATTGTAACCTTCTTTTTTAAGATCTCTATAAATTTTAGCAACAGCATCATCCAAAAAATGTCCGATTTTTTCCATTACTGTTACCGTATCCGCTTTTTCTTTTGGATGTTGACCTATTTCAATTAAATTATCGAATAGCTCGTTAACATTAGTCATGTTAAAATTACCAGCAACAATAAGGTTTCTATGCATCCAATTGTTTTGCCTTAAAAACGGATGTACACTTTCCACGCTATTTTTTCCAAAGGTTCCATAACGGACATGGCCTAATAAGACTTCACCGATATACGGAATATGTTGTTTTTGTAAAGCAACATTATCTTGATACTTTGGATGGTTAGTAAGTTCCTCATTGATACGCTCATTAATCTGTGCAAAAATATCTTGAATAGGTTGCTGAGCGATAGACCTCACTCTGCTGATATAGCGTTCTCCGGGTTTTACATCTAGTTTAATACTTGCGAAACCAGCACCATCTTGACCACGATTGTGCTGCTTTTCCATCATTAAGTACATTTTATTAACACCATAAAAAGCACTACCGTACTTTTTTTTATAGTACTCTAATGGTTTTAGAAGTCTAATAAGTGCAATTCCACATTCATGTTTTAAAGCATCACTCATGATTAATTTTTCGCTAGTGTTAGTTTATGGTTGTTTTCTCTAGTCGAGATTTTAAAATTAGTTTTAATAGGTCTCTTTATTGTAGAGATTCTGAAACAAGTTCAGAATAAAAAAACGCGCTCAATTTCTGAGCGCGTTCGTTTAGTTTAATTCTATGTCAAATTGCGTTAGACTTTTAAATTGGTCTAAGCGTTTATAAATTTCTTTATCTGTTAAGTTTTGCATGCGCTCTGTGCCAAATTTTTCTACACAAAAGGATGCTAAGGTCGATCCATAGATCACAGCTGTTTTCATACTCTCAAAAGAATAATCGCCTGTTTTTGCTAAATAGCCAGCGAAGCCACCAGCAAAGGTGTCACCAGCACCTGTAGGATCAAACACTTCTTCTAAAGGTAAAGCAGGTGCGTAAAACACATTATCATCATGAAACAATAAGGCACCATGTTCACCTTTTTTAATGACCACATATTTAGGACCCATTTCATGAATCTTACGTGCTGCAACGACTAAAGAATATTCACCTGTTAATTGTCTGGCTTCTTCGTCATTAATGGTAATAACATCTACGTTTTTAATCACTGAGAGTAAATCGTCTAAGGCGATATCCATCCAAAAATTCATCGTATCTAAAATAGCCAACTTCGGTTTTTTAGTCATTTGGTCTAAAACACCTTGTTGTACCATTGGGTGCAAATTTCCTAGCATCACCACTTCTGCATCTTTATAGTTATCTGGAACAATAGGATTGAAATGCTCTAATACATTTAACTCTGTAGCTAAAGTATCTCGCGAATTCATATCATTATGGTATTTACCACTCCAAAAAAACGTTTTGCCATCTTTTACAATTTCAATACCTTCAATATTGACATTCTTATTTTTTAAAAGATCTAAATATTCCTGAGGAAAATCTCCTCCTACAACAGAAACTGCTGCTGCATCTACATTAAAATTTGAAGCTGATAAGCCTATATAAGTTGCTGCACCACCAAGGATTTTATCTGTTTTACCAAAAGGGGTTTCAATAGCATCAAAGGCTACAGTACCAACTATCACTAATTTACTCATAAAAGCAGTTTAAATTTAGCTGCAAAAATACATGAAATAAAATTGAAATTGAAATCGAACTTGAACCTGAATTTGAAATTATTGTGGTGAACAAATTGATGCAACAGCACCAAAGACTAAACGACAAGCAACTTCACAACAAACACGCTACAAATGTCTCAAAAAAGCTTCAGGATTATTTAGAAACGCTTTGGTAACCGTATAATGTTCCGTATCTGTCAAAGCTGTTTTTTTCATATCATCTGAAGTTATCTCGTAAATAGTAGCATCAGGATACGCTAATAACATGGGAGAATGCGTAGCAATAATAAATTGTGAGTTGTGTGTTTTTAAATGTTGATGTAAAAATGAAATAAGCGTGAGTTGTCTTGCAGGAGAAAGTGCAGCTTCGGGTTCATCTAATAGATAAATACCTCTGGAGTTTATTTTTTGATTCATAATTTCTAAATAAGCTTCACCATGTGAAAAGGTATCTAGTTCCTGACCAAAATTTTGCCTAACATGATGCAGTTGATAATTAGCACTAGCCTTCATGTCTTCAATAATATGTTTGGGAACTGAATCTCCTAAATCTCCCATCTGATTTTCTATGGTGATACCAGTACGATGCACACTGTTTAGAAAATCCCCAAAATCTTCCGCTCTAAAGAAGAAACCTACAGAACGTTCCATTTGCCAAGTCAATTCAAGGTGAGGTAATAATGTTTTTGCCGCATCAAAACTATTTTTAGAATAACCAGAGCCATCCATGTGAGGCAACTGCAACCGGCAAGCAATGGCTTCTAAAAATGTGGATTTTCCTGATCCGTTTTCACCAACCAAAAAAGTAATAGGATTAGAAACATCAATGTCTTTAGCGTATTTTATTGCAGGAATATCATACGGAAAAGGATGGGTGCGTTCTGTGTTAATGTTTATGGTTTTTAGGTATGGCAATTTTAAAAATTTATTGTTATGCTAAATATACGTATATTTAACGTAAATATTACGAAATGAAAACGGATAAAAAACGAAAAGAAGTCCTTCTAGATAAAGAAACACTTTCTATACTTGAAGCCAAGGCTAAAAAGCAAGGTAGAAATTTAAAAAATTATATGGAATTTGTTTTGCGTGAAGATGCCTATGCTTTTGAGCCTTCTGCGAGTTATAAACTAATGATGAACAAAATGATTGAAGATCATGAGCAAGGCAAAACGAGTTATACTTCTTGGAAAGATGCCAAAAAAGAACTTTTAGATTAATGGTTTTTGAAATTAAATTAAGTGAATTATCAAAAGTAGATTTAAAAGAGGCGCGTGATTACTACTCAGTTATATCTTCAGGGTTATTAAAACGGTTCGATATTGAAATTTCTGAAAATATTGAAAGAATAGCTATAAATCCTCAACATTTTCAAAAGCGTTACCGTAACATAAAGATTGTGTTTACTAAAACCTTTCCTTTTGGAATTCATTATTTGGTAGATAAAAAGACTGTTTATGTCCAAAGGATTTTACATCAAAAACGACATTATCAATAAATCATTTCCTCCCAAAATCTGCAGGTATCTCACCCCAAGCTTTAGTTTCCCACTTTACAATCGTTGTAGAATAGTCGTTGTTTTTTAACCACAGCACAGCACGATCTACTAAATCATAAACTGGTTTGTTTTTAGCGTTACGCTCTAACTTAGAATTGCATGTTTTTTTGCGAACCCAACTCATAGCTGTTTTAGAATCTGTGTACATAAGACGTTCACTATTATGCTGTTTTAAAAATGCTAAGCCATGAACCAAAGCTAAAAACTCACCAATATTATTTGTGCCTTGTTCAAAAGGCCCTTGATGAAATAATTGTTTTTTTGTTTTAGTATCGACACCTCTGTATTCCATAATGCCAGGATTTCCGCTTGAAGCTGCATCAACAGCGATAGAATTATAGTTAGGTTGGCCAATTTTTTTGAGTTGTGTATCTGAAAGTCCGCTTTTAAATGATTTATTTTTTCCTATGTAGTCAAAGTAATTGCCTTTTAGTGCCTCTTTTGCAGCTTCAAATGTACTAAAGGATTTGTATTGTGCTCCTTGATAGTCTTTAATCATTGCTTTGCAGTCGTTCCAAGACTCAAAGACTCCTGTTTTGTGACCTTTCCAGATGGTGTAATATTTTTTTTTCTTTTTTGACATGAATTTTTTTGACACGAATTACACTAACTCTCACTAATCTTTTTGGAATTTAGTTTTTTATTTATTGGGATTGGAGCACGCGTTCAACAACTCTCGGAAAATGCTCCATCTCCAACAAATGAATCTTTCTAGCCACATCTTCCGCAGAGTCCGTAGATAAAACCTCACAGGTTGTTTGAAAAATAATGGCTCCTTCATCATAATTCTCATTCACATAATGAATAGTGATGCCAGTTTCAGTTTCCTTATTTTTAACTACAGCTTCATGCACATGTATTCCGTACATACCTTTTCCTCCATAGTTTGGTAATAATGCAGGATGAATATTAATCACTTTATTCGGAAATGCTTTAAGGATAAATTCAGGAAACTTCCAAAGAAAACCAGCTAAAACGATAAGGTCTGGTTGTGATGCTTTCAGTAGGTCTAGCACATCTTCAGATTTCGAAAACGCAATTCTATTAAACGATAAGGCGCTAACATTGAGTTTTTTACAACGATCCAAGACTTTGGCATGAGGATTGTTAGTGAGTACCTGAATAACAGACGCAGTATCGCTGTTGTGAAAAAACTTAATTAAATTTTCAGCATTAGATCCACTTCCGGACGCAAAAATTACAACACGTTTCATTTACAGGTATATTTGTTTTTAGTATTATTCAAACAAAAAAAAGAATAATAAATAACAATTAGGGCAAAACCAAAATACTTTATCTTTATTTTTACTAAATTAAAAACACATTTTATTGGTAAAGATGATATTTCAAATAAAGTTTTTTATTTTTGCCATCTAATTAAAACTTAAAATTAAAAAATTATGTCAGACATTGCATCACGAGTAAAAGCGATTATCGTAGATAAATTAGGTGTTGATGAAAACGAAGTTGTAACTGAAGCTAGCTTCACTAACGATTTAGGAGCGGATTCATTAGATACTGTAGAATTAATTATGGAATTTGAAAAAGAATTTGATATTCAAATACCAGACGATCAAGCTGAGAACATTGCAACAGTTGGTCAAGCTATTTCTTATATAGAAGCGGCAAAATAATAACTCAATTTTTATGGAATTAAAGCGAGTCGTAGTAACGGGTTTAGGGGCACTTACACCTATAGGAAATACCAAAGATGAATATTGGGATGCTCTTATTAGTGGAAAAAGTGGAGCCGCACCTGTTACACATTTTGATCCTGAAAAGTTCAAAACGAAGTTCGCTTGTGAAATAAAAAACTTTGAAGTTACTGACTTTATTGATAGAAAGTTAGCACGTAAAATGGATAAGTTTTCGCAGTACGCAATGGTCGCTTCAGATGAGGCAATTGCAGACTCAAAACTAGATCTAGATGCGATAAACAAATTGAGAGTTGGAGTTATTTGGGGTGCTGGTATTGGTGGTTTAGAAACATTTCAAGAAGAAGTGTTAAACTTTGCTGCTGGTGATGGTACACCTCGTTTTAATCCATTCTTTATTCCGAAAATGATAGCTGATATAGCACCAGGAAACATATCTATAAAATATGGTTTTATGGGTCCTAATTATACCACAGTATCTGCATGTGCCTCCTCTGCAAACTCAATGATCGATGCCTTAAACACTATTCGTTTAGGGTCTTGTGATGTGATTATTACAGGAGGAAGTGAAGCTGCAGTGACTATTGCTGGTATGGGTGGGTTTAATGCTATGCATGCTATGAGTACACGAAATGACAGTCCGGAAACGGCTTCTAGACCATTTGATGCCAACCGAGATGGTTTTGTATTAGGTGAAGGAGCTGGTGCCATTGTTTTAGAAGAGTACGAACACGCTAAAGCAAGAGGAGCTAAAATCTACGCAGAAGTTGTAGGTGGTGGTTTATCTTCGGACGCGTATCATATGACAGCGCCACATCCAGATGGTATTGGTGTTGTTGCGGTAATGAAAAATTGTTTAGAAAATGCTGGTTTAAATCCAGAAGATGTAGATCATATTAATACACACGGTACATCAACACCTTTAGGTGATGTTGCCGAGTTAAAAGCTATATCTGAAGTATTTGGCAGCCACGCTAAAAACATAAATATTAATTCTACAAAATCTATGACAGGTCATTTGTTGGGTGCTGCAGGTGCTATTGAAGCTATTGCTTCAATTATGGCTATGGAGCATGGTATTGTACCACCAACAATCAACCATGAAACGGCTGACGAAGGCATAGATCCAGAATTAAATTTAACACTCAATAAACCTCAGAAACGAGATATTAAAGTGGCAATGAGTAATACATTTGGATTTGGCGGTCACAACGCTTGTGTAGTATTCAAAAAATTAGATTAAATCCCGAATGAGTTTCATTCGTAACATATTAAATTCCCGCTCTCAAGAAGACGGGAATTTTTTTTTACAACTCAAAGAAATCCTAGGGTTTAAGCCAAAATCAATTTCAATTTATTTAAAAGCATTTACACACCGTTCTATGAATATTAGGGACGAAAAAGGAAATGCCATTAATTATGAACGCTTAGAATTTGTTGGTGATGCCATTTTAGGGTCTGTTATCGCAGCGTATTTATTTGAAAAAGTACCGCATGGAGACGAAGGCTATCTCACCAAAATGCGCTCTAAGGTGGTGAGTAGAGAACATCTCAATAAATTGGGTGAAGAATTAGGTCTTATTGACTTTGTGGAAAGTAAAATTCCGAAATCTAATTTTGGCAGCAATATTCATGGCAATCTTTTTGAAGCTTTAGTAGGTGCTATTTACTTGGATAAAGGCTACAGTTTTTGCGAAAAATTCATCTACAAGCGTGTTATTAATCCGCATATAGATATTGAAGCCTTAGAAGGAAAAGTCATCAGTTATAAGAGCTTACTCATTGAGTGGTGCCAAAAAGAAAAAAATACGTTCGATTATCAGGTTTACGAAGACACAGGTAATGATGAGTTAAAGCATTTTTCTGTAAAGCTCACTATAAATAACAAAGTCATTTCTAAAGCTCGCGCAACTTCTAAGAAAAAGGCAGAAGAAAAGGCTTCTAAACGTGCTTTTTTTGCATTTCAAAATGAAATTGCTAAGCAACATTAAGTTAAAATCGGTTCTTAGATTTTATAGAATCAACTATAACGTTTTCGTAGATTTTAACGGCTAATCTTAACCTATTCTTAATAAATATAACCGTTTATTACATTATATTTACCAATCAAAGTTATAATTGTATGGCTTTACACAAACTTCAGATGGATGATTTTCATAATGATTCCTATAAATTAATAGCGATTCATTGCAGGTTAGAAGATTATCGATTGGCTTACTTGCTGAATAAACATTTAGGTTTGAAGTTAGCACGTACAGAGAAAGATTTAGATTTTAAATACCTTCAATCTTCATACAGTATGTTTGAGTGGGATAATGAAACGGAATACGTTTTATGGAATTTAATTTCTAATGTTTGTAAGAAGGAGGAAGACAGTTTATACAGTTCAGGTACGTTATTTAATACCAGCGAAAAAGTACTCAAAACATTTCATTTAATTCCTGAACACAAGAAAGTAGATTATTTCATTAAGATTTCAGATGAAATACAAAATGTGGACGAAACGTACATCTTAAAAAGATTACAAGCTATTCCACAAGTTATAACCAGTTATGCGGTAAACCCGTTAAAAATAAAGTCGAAAGACCATTTAATTTTTTGAATTGATGCTAAACAAGAAAACAAAAATAGTTGCGACATTAGGTCCGGCAACAAGCACGAAAGAAGTTTTAAAAGCGATGCTCGAAGAAGGAGCCAATGTATTTAGAATTAATTTTTCGCATGCAGATTATAAAGACGTCGAAGAGCGTGTACAAATGATTAGAGAGCTCAATGAAGAGTTTGGGTATAATGCGTCTATTTTAGGAGATTTACAAGGGCCTAAATTACGTGTTGGCGTGATGAAAGGAGAAGTTATTGTGAATCCTGGAGACGAAATTATTTTTGCAACAGGAGAACGTTTCGAAGGCACTAAGGATCGTGTTTATATGACGTATGATAACTTTCCACAAGATGCAAAACCTGGAGAACGTATTTTATTAGATGATGGTAAACTACATTTTGAAGTGGTTTCAACAGATGGGAAATCTGAAGTTAAAGCTAAAGTTATTCAAGGAGGACCACTTAAATCTAAGAAAGGGGTGAATCTTCCTAATACCGATATATCACAGCCTGCCTTAACAGAAAAGGATGTAGAAGATGCGATTTTTGCATGTAAATTAGGAGTCGATTGGATTGCCTTATCGTTTGTGCGTCATGCCGAAGATTTAATGCAACTAGAAACATTGATTAGTGAACATAGTGCTCATAAAATTCCGATCATAGCGAAGATTGAAAAGCCAGAAGCCGTTGAGAATATCGATAAAATTGTAGCCTATTGCGATGGTTTAATGGTGGCTCGTGGTGACTTAGGAGTGGAAATTCCTGCAGAAGAAGTACCACTAGTTCAAAAGCAACTTGTTTTGAGAGCCAAGCGTGCTAGGATTCCTGTAATTATTGCAACCCAGATGATGGAGACTATGATTACGAGTTTAACACCAACACGTGCTGAGGTTAATGACGTTGCCAACTCCGTTATGGATGGTGCAGATGCTGTAATGTTATCTGGTGAAACTTCTGTTGGTCAATATCCTGTACAAGTGATTCGCCAAATGGCAAATATTATTCGTAGTGTTGAAGATTCACCGCTTATTGAAGTGCCACAATCTCCGCCACATATCCGTACCAAACGTTATATTACAAAAGCAATTTGTTATCACGCAGCTAATATGGCTAATGAAATTAATGCTAAGGCAATTTCAACCTTGACGAATAGTGGTTATACCGCCTTTCAAATTTCGGCTTGGAGACCATCGTCTCATATTTTAGTATTTACTTCTAACCGTCGTATTTTAACACAGTTGAGTTTACTTTGGGGTGTTACAGCCTTTTATTATGACAAGTTTGTAAGCACTGACGAAACCATAGACGATGTAAACGCAATTGCTTGTAAAAAAGGCTATTTAGAAGTAGGTGATATGCTTATAAGTTTGGCAGCTATGCCAATACAATCTAAAGGTATGGTAAATACACTCAGAGTTACTGAGATAGAGAGTTGTAGTTTTTAACAAATTAGTTTTATTAAACAAAAATAAAAATCAGTTTTGAAATTATTCAGAACTGATTTTTCATTTTTAACTGCAATTGAGATGGTTTAGAGTGCTAAATAAGATTTATGATATGTAGCCTAGAACTTATTTCAATAATATTACTTCCCTATAAGTTTAGTGTGTTGTTTTTAAATAAAAATATACTAAAATTATAAGTACGAGTATTACGGCTATGACTAAATAGTTGTTCGTATTTGATTTATTTTCTAAAATGTGCTGACCTCTATTTCGTTGTCGTTTTTTGGGTTTTCCAAAGTCTTCAATATAATCTCGTTCAGAGTCATAATCTTTATCATCATAAAAGTTTGGATTTTCTATAAGATTATCAACTATATTTTTACATTCTTTTAAACCGATACGTGTTTTAGCCTTAATGAGTTTAATAGCTTCAAGTGTTTTTCCACTATTAATTAATTCTAAAAGTTCTAATGTGTTAATGTCAATGTTATTTATTTTAAAGTTCATAGTAGTATAGATTTAAAATTCGAATTTTAATTGAACGCTAACAGTGTCGTCTTTAGTTACTTTTTCTAATGTAGGCTTTTCGGTACTTAAATTAGATAATGAGATTCCTAAAAGCCTAACGGAATTACTCAATTTCTCTTGATAGAGCAAATCTTTTGCAGTTTCAAGAATAACAGATGTATCACTCAAGTAATAGGGTAGTGTTTTACTTCTGGTTTGCAAGGTAAAGTCACTGTATTTAATTTTCAAGGTAATTGTTTTTCCTGCGACGTTGTTTTTTACAAGTCGCTTTGAGACTTCCTCTGCGATATGCTCCAATTTTTCGAGCATAAAAATTTCGGAAGATAAGTTTTTACTAAAGGTGCGTTCGGCTGCTAAGGATTTCCTAATACGATTTGGTTTTACAGCACTTAGATGAATACCTCTTACCACATCGTAATAATAACGACCAGATTTTCCAAAGTGTTCGCTTAAATAGTCAACGGATTTCAATTTTAAATCTTTACCAGTAAAAATACCTTTTTGGTACATTTTTTCAGCGGTGACTTTGCCCACACCATAAAACTTCCGGATGTCTAAATCTTCTAAAAATTGAAGTACATCTTCTGGGTTGACCGTCTTTTGTCCATTAGGTTTATTATAATCACTCGCAACTTTAGCTATAAACTTATTAATAGATATGCCTGCGGACGCTGTTAAACCCACATCATCATAAATCCGTTGTCTTATCTGTTTGGCTAACAAAGTAGCACTAGGCAGTCCTATTTTGTTTTCTGTAACATCTAAATAGGCTTCGTCTAAAGATAAAGGTTCTACCAGATCTGTAAACTCAAAGAAAATTTTACGAATACGTTTTGAAATTTCAGTATAGCGTGTAAAATCTGTTTTTACAAAAATAAGCTCTGGACAAAGTTTTATAGCTAAACGACCAGACATGGCGCTTTTAACACCAAATTTACGAGCTTCATAACTTGCAGCGCTAATAACTCCGCGTTCACCACCGCCACCAACAGCTATAGGTTTGCCTATAAGTTCGGGATGGTCCATTTGTGCTACAGATGCATAAAACGCATCCATATCGACATGAATTATCTTTCTTATTGGTAAATCGTTTAGCATCATGTAAATTTACTTATTCCTGTGAAAGCAGTAATCGCAATTGAGATAAAAAGAATAATAAAATAAGTCTGATAATTTTGAAGATTTACATTCCCACCTTTTGAGGCCAAATTATGATAGAAATAGAACGTAAGTTTTTAGTCACTTCAAATGCTTTTAAAGTAGAAGCTTTTAATAGTTACACTATAAAGCAAGGCTTTTTAAATAGCCATAAAGAACGAACGGTTAGAGTAAGATTGAAAAAGGATTCGGGATACTTAACGGTGAAAGGTAAGTCGACAGAAAATGGGTTATCTCGGTTTGAATGGGAACATAAAATATCATTGTTAGAAGCGGAAAACCTTTTAGGTCTCTGTGAAGAAGGGGTTATTGATAAGAAACGTTACAACGTAAAGTATGGCAATCATATTTTTGAGGTGGATGTGTTTTTTGGAGACAATGAAGGTTTGGTTTTAGCTGAAGTAGAATTAACGGCTGAAGACGAGCAGTTTGAAAAACCTGAATGGCTAGGCGAAGAAGTTACAGGTGATACAAAGTATTACAATTCGCAGTTGAGTAAGTATCCGTTTCAGTCTTGGACATAAAAAAAGTCTATTCTAAATAAAAGAATAGACTTTTTTATAATTATGTGTTCATACATTATTCAGTCATCGGAGCTCCACTTACAATAAGGAACTCAGAACGTCTGTTTTCAGCATGTTGCTCTTTTGTACAACCGTTGCTGCAATCTATTTTAGGTTCTGATTCGCCTTTACCCATACCAGAAATACGAGACTCATCGATACCTTGTGAAATTACATATTGAACTGTAGTTTTAGCTCTACGCTCAGATAAACCTGCGTTGTATGATTCAGGACCTCTTTCATCAGTATGAGAGGTAGCATTGATAACTAATTCAGGATATTTTTGCATTATCTGAACTAATTTATCTAATTCAAATGCGGCTTGAGCTGTGATGTTAGATTCATCAAATTCAAAGAATATAGGTGCAAGGTCAATTTTAATAGGTGTAATTAATACTTCAATTGGTTCTAAAGAAATCTGAACATTATTTTCTTCTTCGTTAGATCCTTTTACTTGTATCTTTTTACTGTTAAATCCGTCCATTAGAACTTCTAATTCCGAATCTTCGTCGCATTCTACAATGAATTCCGCAATACCTTCATCATTTGTCATTTTAGAAAGTACTTTATTGCCTTCATCATCATATAAAGAGACAGAAGCACCACTTATTGGTTGGCGAGTTTTATCGTCTAGTACGGTTGCACTAATTAAAACATCACATAAAGGTTGTAATTTTTTAAAGTTATAAATATCGTCACTTCCTTTACCACCTTCTCTATTTGAAGATATAAATCCAGTACCTGCTTCTTCATCTATTGAAAATGCAAAATCATCCGCACTACTGTTTACTGGTATCCCTACATTTCTTATAGGCGCTAAAGTACCGTCAATGTCTCTAGTGTAAAATACATCAAGTCCACCAAGGCCTAAATGACCATTAGAAGCAAAGTATAAGGTATTGGTACTACTAATAAACGGAAACATTTCTTGCCCTTCAGTGTTTACTTTTTGACCTAGATTTTCAGCTTCACCTAAAGTGCCGTCTGTATTGATTGGTGCTTTATAAATATCAAAATCACCATATCCACCTGGTTTATTCGATGAAAAGTATAATGTTTTACCATCACTACTTACAGATGGATTTTTAACGGAATAATTTTCACTATTGACATCTAAACTTTCAACCATGTCCCAATCATCACCTAATTTAGTTGCTTTAAACAAATAAATTTGACTGAAGCGAGCTGTACTTAAAGAGTCCTTTTGGTAATCTTTTTCAAAATAACTTTCTCTAGAAAAATACATTGTTTTTCCGTCTGGTGTAAATGACACTAAACCTTCGTGGAACTTAGTATTAATTTTCTTGTTAGCCAAAGTGGCTTCTTGATACGTACTATCTGAATTTTGAACAAGTGTGTAAATATCTAAGAAAGGTTGATCGTTCCAACCATAATTTTTACGGTTATCATTACGTCCAGAGGTAATGTATAGTTTACCTTCATGCATAGCTCCACCAAAGTCCGATTGCTCTGAGTTGAAATCTGCATTTTGTACGTTAAACTTTTTTCCTTGTTGTAGTATTTTAGGAAGGTAATCCGGATTTTTTCTAAACGCAATAGCTCTAATGTCGGCAGGACGCATGGACGCAAATTTGTCCATTTGCTGGTTCGAAGCTTCATATTTTCCGTTTGCCTTAAGCATTTGAGAATACTTATAAACCATTTCTGGCTTACTAGAAGTTTCTAATGCCTTTGCATACCAACGCTCGGCTGCCTCTGTGTTAAAAATATTATAGTAGCTTTCAGCAAGTTGCGCATAAACATACGAATCGGCTTTACCGTCTTCAACGAGTTTATTATAACTTTCTGTTGCCTTTACAAATTCGAGACGATTAAAATGTTTATCTGCTTTTTTGGTATCGTTATTTTGAGCAGTTAAGCATAAGCTACTCATCAACGTAATAAATAATAATGTTTTAAAGTTTTTCATAATAGTTTTAGCTTAACTGATTAAAAGTATCTAGGTGAACGAGAAACGCGTTTCGGGAAATTAAGATCAAATAGCAACATCACTTCGTGCGATGCTGGTGCAAATGCTCTAATGTCTGAAGAAATGGCATCATAAGCATAGCCAACTCTAATCGCATCTGTAAGCGCAAAATTAACTAAACCTGAAAATGAATCGTCTAATCTGTAAGACGCTCCAATTTCAAATTTCTTAAAAAATCGTGCATTTAAATTCACATCAAAAGAGGTAGGTGCATTAAATGCTGATTTCATCATAAACGATGGTTTAAGTTCTGTGTTTTCAGACAGGTCAAAAACATATCCACCAGTTACAAAGTAGTGTTGTGTTTCTGAACCTATGTTAAGACCACTATCATCTAAATGTACAGATGATAACATGTTGGGTACAGATAATGATAAATAATATTTTTCAGTATAATAGAAAAAGCCAGCTCCGATATTTGGCGTAGTTTCATTAATCTCTATGCCAAAGAAAGGATCATTTGGGTCAATAACAGCAACATTTCCACTAGATAAATTAATATCATGGAAAGTAGCACCAGCCTTAACACCAAAAGCAAGGCGATGTTCACCACCTAAGTTTAAGGTATAAGATACATCTACATAAGCATTTGTTTCGTTGACTGGCCCTATGTTATCTGAAATAACAGATGCTCCTAGGCCAATGTTGTTACCAAGAGGTGCGTGCCCAAAGAATGTTCCTGTTTCTGGACCACCTTCGATATTGGTCCATTGGTTTCTGTATAATAATCCAAAAGAGAGATTTTCTCTAGAGCCTGCATAAGCAGGATTGATAATGTTCATATTATACATGTACTGCGTGTACTGAGGGTCTTGTTGCGCATGCATTTGAAATGCTAAGAGCAAAACCGCTATAATAGAGAGTTTTTTCATTACAATAAGTTGATTCTGTTAGTTGATTATCTGTTAATATATACCCAAGCACTCTTAGATTTAGCACCACCTTCGTAAACAACGGTGTAGAAATAAGTACCTACAGGTAATTCTTCTCCGTCATTGGTTTGTCCAAACCATTCGTCAGTATAGCCGTTTTTAGAATAGACGAGCGTACCATTTCTATTGAAAATTTGAAGTTTAGTAACGTTGAAGCTACTAAGATCAAAAGTATCATTCATCATATCGTTGTTAGGCGATATCCCTTCTGGGAATATACAAGACTCTAATTCTACAACTTCGATAGTAAATGTATTTGTACAATTTGTAGCATTGAAAATTACTGTTGCCGTATAATCACCTGGCAATAAAACTGTCTCTAAGGTTAATCCGTTGCCACCTACGGATGACCCGTTTAAGGACCAATTTACACTAACCTCTGTATCTGCAAAGTTCTGAGGGTTTAATCCAATAGAAACAGGAACTGTTGCATTAGGACATACTTCATAAGTAAATTGCTCATCGAATTCTGCTAAAGGCACAGCGTTTAGAATTAGATCAAAAGCAGTAGTGACATAACAATCTGGTAACGTCGCATTTTCAACTCTTATAAAAATGGTTTCACCAGAACTCGATATTATATCGGCTAGAGCACCTACACCATTATCTGCATCTGCTTGTGATTCGTGATAGGTCACATTAAAATCTGTAGCACTTTGTGCTCCTAAAACTATAGCAGTGTGTGCAGCTAAGTTAAAGTCTGCAAAGCTATCTATAACTCCATCGTTGTCATCGCAGGCTAAAAGATTTTCACTAGTAGCTGTTTGTGATGGGCCAACTGAGTTAATAGTAAATGTGGTTGTTCCAAAACATGAGGTAGCGTTATCTTCTAGTCTTACATATATGGTTTGTGGATTAGAGATATTTGTATAAGGAGAAACCAGTGGGTTATCGCCAGTTTCAGCATCTTCTGCGCTTAGGTGGTAAGTTACTGTAAATAAAGCTGCATCTGACCCGTCTAATACAGCAGCATCGTTATCCGTTAGATTAAAAGCAGCGAATGTTGTTGTAGAACAAATTTCTAAGTCAGTTGCTTGACCAGCTACAGGAATAGCATTTACTACTAATTCTACTTGAGATAATTGACGACAACCTAAAAAGTTATTGTTTGCAGCAGCTGTATCTTCTATGCGCATGATTAACGTTTCTCCAGAAGATGTATAAGGTGACGATACAGCACCTATTGCTTGATTAGCGTCTGAAGTATTGGTATAATAACTAATAGTAAATGCATCTAAACCTAAAGAAGCTGATAAAGCAGTTAGATCAAAATCCTCTTCTCCATTAGCACTAACGTCATCACAAAGCGTTATATTTTGAGGGGCTACAGACCCTGCATCGGCATACATGTTAACTATAACTATTTGAGAGAAGGCATCATCTCCACATTGGTTATCAGTGGCTTGAACTTGGTAGTTAGTGGCCCCTAATCCAAAGCCTCCAAGAGGCACAGTTAAAGCACTAGATGTTTGACCTGGGATTTCAAAACCATCTTCAAACCAAACATATTCATCAGCAAATGGTGAATCTGTTTCTATGGTCACAGTATCAAAGCCACAAACATCTACGATATCTATTTCAGTAGGATCGTTACCTCCGTCAATTGGTACTTCAAGACTTGTAATTTCAGCAGAGATTTCTGCTTCAATAGTACCATTAGTTCCAGAACCTGCGTTAGTTTGCTCAATGGTTATGCTTCCTGCACCACCATTAAAATTAGTTACTAATAACATGTAGATTTCTCCAGCAAGAGCATTATCAATTGATAAATTTTCTATTGCTGCAGCAGAATAACTACAATCAACTATATTTCCAAAAGGATAAAAGCCGTTATCTGGGTTATTTGAGAATGGACAAGATGGACAATCTTCTAATAAAATATCAGTACACGCCTGTGTTACAGAATCAAAAGGACCCCAAATTACAAAATCAACATCTAAACCATTTCCTGCGTCATCAGTTTGTTCTATTTGAATTTCAATAGGGCCAGATTCTCCAACTTGAATGATATTCCATGTCGGATTAGGTGCAGTACCTAGACAAGCTACTGGATTAGGATTTGGAATTCCTATAATATTTGGTGTAGTAAGTGCACCTCCAACTGAACAGAAATTTTCTGCATTATCACAAATAATATTACTCGGTGCAGGTCTTATACATAGATCAAAAGTAGATGTTTCTGCATCACTTCCTCCGCTAAATACTCTAATGAAGTAAGTATTACCTATAACAAGTTCAGTAGTAACACTAGATTCGTTATTAGAACAATAAAGTTCTGTTAAAGATCCACAAGAGCCTTCGTAAAGGCCATGACTTAAGTCAAAGACTCCACCAGTAATATTTAATAAGGATATAATCTGTACTTCGTTTAAAGCTGTAAATTCAAACCAAACATCATCATCTGGATTACCTGTACAAGTTCCGCTAGGTACTCCTGATGGTGTTGCGGCAAGAATCGTCCCTGTTGTAAGTAAATCACAAGTAGATGTTTCATTAACGACTGCAGTAATTGCACCATCACAATTGTCGTTGTCTGGAGGACAAGCTAATAATTGTATCGGCTGGCTATTAATAACACAGTTGGTATCTTGATCGTTATTGATAGTAACAATAATATCTTCTAAAAATGGGAAAGGCCCTATTTGATAAACACCTGTTACTGTTACCGGAACGGTATCTCCGTTATTACTATTTGAGATGGTTAAAGAACTTGCATCACCTAAACTAGTAACATTTACATCAATTAAAAATTGGTCTCCATTAGCACAATCATCAATTACAGCAAAAGAGGCTTGTGGATTGATACATGTTGCACAAGATACTGTGTAATTAATACCAGCAAGTAGAGCTGCACTTCCAGAGCCACAACTTATACTTCCATCTGAGTTAATAAAGAAAGAAATAGTTGGCCCTACAGATTGAAACGTGAGTCCACCAATATTACCACCATTTCCATAGTTATCATCTGCTGCTGCAAAACCTGGGAAAGGAGTGCCATCTGAATCTAAAACCACTAATTCATCCCATCCATTTTCTACAAAGCCAGAATTGAATGTTAAATTAAGAGGAGTAACGCCATCAGCACTTGTAAATGTGAAAATCAAAGGGTTATTTGCTCCACCATTTTCGTAACAATAGTCTTGAGTGATTGGTCCGTCATTGACACAATCTAAAGTGAAATTACTTTGAGGTGTTGTTGTGAATGTAAATGGACCTTCAAAATCAGAAGTATCAACACCACATATGGCTTGTACATAAAAATCGTATACAGTGTTTTGGTCTAAGCCCATTAAATTAAAAGGATTCGTTGCAACAGCACTAATTGTAGTTCCGGTACCAGGCGCAAAACCTGTTGGTCCCCATTCAATGTTCCATGTAGTGGCAACACCGTTTTCTGTCCAAATTAAATCAGCAGAATTTTCTGTAATATTGTCGGCATCTAAGTCAATTGGAAATGGACAGCTTGGACCTTCTTCAATACAAATTTCAGCAGTACCAGATTGCGCATCTCTCCAAATTACAGCAAAATAAGTATCTCCAGGTGTTAAACCACCAATAACCCCTGAGTTATCACCAGCATCTAAGTTATTATTAGCACAATCAGAAACTGCAGTACCACCACAGGCATCAAATACTTCTATTCCTATATTATCAGCGGCACCATCAAAATTAAAAATTACAGAACCAATTGCTGGTGCTGTAAAGCTTACCCAGTATCCGAAATTACCAAAACCATCACACGACGGATTTTCGTTATTTGCATCGATATCTGCACCATTAGCAAAGTCAAAAGTTATTGGTGTTGCAGTGTCACAATCAACTTCTACAGTCATTGGAAATGCATTCGCACAAGTTTCTCCAGGGATAGCAGTTATAAAGGTTGATGGACCAGAGACCGATGAAGTTACTGCTCCAGCACAATTACTTACTACGTAAAAATCATAACCTGTACCAGCAGTTAGACCTGGAAGTGGATAAGTTTGTGCCGTAAGTCCTGTGACTAAAGTACCAGTGCCAGGTGTAAACCCTGTTGGTCCCCATTCTAAGTCCCATGACACTCCTGTTCCACCACCATTCCAAGTTAATTCAGCAGAATCTTCAGTTATTGTTGTAGCAGCTAAACTAGAAGGTGGAATACAATCTGGTGCTGCTGTAATATTTATAGTTAAATCCATTGTAACTCCCCAAGTACCACTATAACAAGGGTTTGGAGTTGTCTGACCAGAGTCAGCTGTACCGATTCTCATATTATAAATACCTAAAGGGACATCAGGCATAGGAAATGATGCGTCTAATGTTGTAGGATTTGCATTTGTACTTTCGCCTTGATATACTAATTCAGTAGTACTATCAAATACTAAATCGTTATTGAAATCTATCCAAACATTGGTACCATATGTGAATCCAGTAGTAAATGTGATTTCTAAATTTGAAGTAATTGCAGCAGCTAAATCAACTGTTGGTGAAGTGAAATCTTCAAATGTTAAATCACCACCAGAAGTGAAGGTTTCCGATCCTAATTGTACTTGAGCGATACCTTGACCATCATTTGATGTTGGTATAGACTCACAATAAGATGTGAAAAAAGTAAATGGGCCAACCCATTCGCTAGTACCATCTGCACCACCACAATCCGCTTGGTAATACACAAAATAATTTGTGCTTGGTGTAAGACCAGAAAATGCTGTTGTTGGTGTGCCTGTAACGTTTGCTGAAGCTTCTTCTTCACCATTACCTGGCACAAAATCTGCACCACCATTATATTCTACGTTCCAAGCTGTTTCAGCATCACCAGCAGTCCAAATTAAATCTACTGCTGTAGTTGTTAAACTTGTTGTTGCCATCGCTGTTGGAGCTACACATGTTGGACTTTCAAAAAGTGTTACCACTATATTAGACCAATCTGCACTAGACCCAGCCCAACTTTGATTGAGTATAAGGTCAATGTAACCGTCTACCGTAGGGTTGTATATTGCTGTAAAATCACCTGCAAAAGTTAGTGTTGTAGCTGTACCAGAACCAGCAGCACCAGCAGTAGGTGGATCTATTAATACAGAACCAGCAGTTGTGGTTAAAGTTAAATCAGATTCATTAGAAAATGGTCCGCCAGCTACTGCGGCCCAATCTACTGTAATTGAAAATGAATCGTATGAGCCACTAGTCGATGCTGGCACACCAGCAACATTAGCTACATCATTTAGATTAATGGTAACAGGTGTTCCCTGAGCCACTGTTGTTGGGCCTGCAATTGGTGCAAAATTGTATTGTGCACTAGCTGCGAGGAAAGACCCTAACATAATTAAAAATAGAGTAATCTTTTTCATTAGTAATCGGTTTATTAAAAATTATTTCCTCCTTATAATCGTTTGATTGTAAGGGTTTTTGTTGGTAATTTTAAAAGGATGTGATGTATTCCGCAAGTTTGGCGTTGGTTGGACGTATTTACTATGCGTTCCCGAATATATAAAAAATGGCTATTAACAAGATGTTAACATTGTTATAATAGATTAACTACCGTAATAATCGACAAATGGTTTAGCTAATTTTTATTACGACTTTAATTGCATATAAACAGGGAAATGATCGCTGTATCCGCCCTTGTATTTCTTGCCTGCATAGGTTCTAAATGGTTGTCCTTTGTATTTGCCTTCGTATTGCGTAAGAAACTTACTATTAAATACTTGTGCGTCACTATAAACTAAATTAGAATTATTGACATCAAAAAAATTAGTTGAGCACATAATTTGATCAAATAAATGCCATTGAAACCTATGATTAAGACTTCCATTATCTCTAGACCAAACCGTTTTGAAAGGGTTATAAAGTTGACTTTCTTGCTCCATAAGTAATATACTTTTGTTATTAGGGTTATCGTTAAAATCGCCCATAACAATAATTTTAGGATCCATATGTTCGTTTCGTAACGACCTAATAATTTTGTTAACCACATTTGCTCCTGCAATACGCTTAAATTCAGTTTCTTTTGTGCCTTCACGACGAGACGACCAGTGGTTGACGATAATATGAATAGATTCATCGTTTAATTTACCCTGAACTAAAAGAATATCTCTGGTATAATCTTGAGCACCAGATTCCGTTTTTAGATAGACAGAAAACGTTTCAGAATTTTCAACTTTAAAAACATCGGGTTTATAGATCAGCGCAACGTCGATACCACGTTCGTCTGGTGAATCATAATGTATAAAACTGTAGTTTTCTTCGCTAAGGTTTTTGCTGTTTACTAAATCAGATAATACATTTTTATTTTCAACTTCAGCTAAACCAACAATTGCTGGTCCGGTTGTAGCATCGGGTTCACCTATTTTAGAAATAACACTGCCTAGTTTTATGAGTTTCTTTTGATAACGTTTAGGAGTCCAACGTTTTTCTGAGGTTGGTAAAAAACTATCGTCATTTCTTGAAGGATCATTTTTTATGTCGAATAAATTTTCGATATTATAAAATGCAATAGTATATTCTTTAGGAGTATTATTCATGGCAATAAATATAGCTTTTAAAAATATTAATTGGAATAATCCATTTACTTAACTTTGTACTTTAATTGATTATGATAGAAAAAAAAGATATAGATCTCGAAAAAGCTGTGCTCATTGGTGTTGTTACGCAAGATCAGGATGAGGAAAAGTCTAAAGAATACTTGGATGAACTAGAGTTTTTGACTTACACAGCAGGTGGTGAGGTTATTAAACGTTATACCCAGAAAATGAATGTCCCTAATCCTAAAACCTTCATAGGTACTGGGAAAATGGAAGAAGTAGCCAAGTTTGTAAAAGAGAACGACATTGGCACAGTTATTTTTGATGACGAATTATCCGCGGCTCAAGAGCGAAATATTAGTAAGATTTTAAACTGTAAAATTTTAGACAGAACCAATTTAATATTAGACATTTTTGCCCAACGTGCACAAACCAGTTATGCGAGAACTCAGGTAGAATTAGCACAATGCGAGTACCTACTTCCAAGACTAAAAGGCATGTGGACACACCTTGAGCGCCAAAAAGGTGGTATTGGTATGCGTGGTCCTGGTGAAACAGAAATTGAGACTGACAGACGTATTGTGCGCGATAAAATTACTTTACTCAAAGCGAAGATTAAAACGATTGACAAACAAATGGCTGTACAACGTGGTAATCGTGGTAAGATGGTGCGAGTTGCTTTGGTGGGTTATACCAATGTTGGTAAGTCTACGTTGATGAATGTCATTAGTAAAAGTGATGTGTTTGCAGAAAATAAGTTGTTTGCAACCTTAGACACTACAGTTAGAAAAGTAGTGATCGGGAATTTACCATTTTTAGTCAGTGATACGGTTGGGTTTATTAGAAAATTACCTACACAATTGGTAGATTCTTTTAAAAGTACTTTAGATGAAGTAAGGGAGGCTGATTTGCTATTACATGTGGTTGATATTTCTCATTCTAATTTTGAAGAACATATAGAGTCTGTAAATCAGATTTTAGATGAAATAGGAAGTAAAGACAAACCAACCATAATGGTTTTTAATAAAATTGACGCTTACGAAGCAGAACCTTTTGATGAAGACGATTTGGTAGACGTAAAAACACCAGCTAATTACACTATTGAAGAATGGAAACGCACTTGGATGGCGCGCGTAGGTGATAATGCGTTATTTATTTCTGCTTTAAATAAAGAGAACTTAGAAGAATTTAGAAAACGTGTTTACCGAGAAGTGAGGGAAATCCACGTGACGCGCTTTCCTTACAATCATTTTCTATATCCAGATATTATAGATATTGAATAAAATACAAACTTTATTAAACAAAAAAAGAGGTTCGCAATGCGACCTCTTTTTTTATATTCCTAATGTAAAAGTTGTTCTTAGAATTTGTAAGTTAACCCAACCGTATAAAACGATTGTAACTTATTATCAGCATCAGCTAAATTTACACCTTGTACATTTGCAGCTTCTTGTTGGTTGCTTCTTAAGGCAAAATCAAAACCTACACCAATCATTTTCCATAATCTGTAGCTAAATGAGTTGGTCCATGTCCAGTTAGATAAATCGCTGTCTTCGTAACTCTGAAATGTAGAGAAGTTGGTTTTAAAGCTAACAGCTCCAATTTGTCTTCCATAATCAGCAACAATCTTAGCACCTGCAGAAGATGCAAAAGCAGCATCATTGTCAGCAAAAACAAAGTTGTAGTTTAATGGGTGAATCACCACAATTAAATTTTCGATTGGTGTCCAAGTAGCACCGATACCAAGATCTAAAAACCCAGGGTTATTAAAATTATCTAAAAGGGTAGTTCTATATTCTGCTAAACCAGAAAGTGCCCAAGTTTTGCTCAAGTTTCTTCCATATAAAGAAGAGATATTGAAAACATCTGCTGCTGATCTAAAACTATCATCATCAGTTGGGTCATTTTTGTCATCAAACTTTAACCAACCTAAATTGGCATTAAGCGTATTTCTCCAAAAGTATTTATCTTCAATTCTATTAGCAAATGCATTTACAGTAACTCCAATGTTTCCAGAAGTAAGATCTGGTGTTGCTTGGCCGTACCATTCGTTAAATTTAGATAAGCTACCACCAATAGTACCAAAAGCTCCAACACGCCAGCCTGGTAAGGCATCGATTTGTGCCTGTATGGCATCAGCTTCTCCTTGAAACTTGCTTGCCTCTGCTTGTTTTTCAGCTTTTTGAGCTTCTAATTCTTCTTTTGTTTGTGCAAAACTGAGGGTTGCCACGACCAATAAGAGAATTGATAAAAGTAATTTTTTGTTCATAATGGATTAAGGTTAAAAAAAAAAATTTAGTGTTAATATTTTGCAAATATAAGTATTTTTTAAAAGCATTTAACTAAGTCATTAAATGTACTTCTAATAGTAAGACCTAAAAGTGATAAGAAAGTCACATTTAGTTTTAAAATTATTTTTTTTTGTACAAGGGTACGGAAGAACAAGCCTCTCCAAACATAATGGATTTAGCTATAGGTTTTAATTTTTGAGAAAGTAAAATAAGCGCATTTGATGGCACTGGTTTGTGCGAACAGCCTTTTATAATTACGGGCGCATCTTTATATTCTGATACGTCTAAACTTGAAATGATATCTACATATAAGAGGGATTCTAAATGTTCCAAGGTACCTATTGCTGCTAATTTGCAATAGGGTTGAAGCTCAATAGAAATAAGCATATAAGCCCAATCTGGCACAATGGCGTCTGTTGAGCAATACAATGCTACATAACAATCTTGGTATTGTTCCCAGTTGTGAGTGGTAACAAAAGCTCTAAAGTCTTTTTCACGAAGCACCAAGCCTTCTAACAACCAATCTTTGATGTCAAATAGAATGCGTTTTCCATCAGGATAGAAATCTTCTAAGTCAATAACTTTGAGTTTACTGTTTGCAACTCTGTTTATAATTTCGTTTTCCATTTTACCTAAATCCTAAGGTAGATTTTTTTTGATTGTCTTTAAATTTTGGTATGTCCTAAAAGCTAGTTGTACTAAATACTAAAATCTATTAGCGCATTTTAAAGCATGCCTAATTCTAATTTTGCCTCTTCACTCATTAAATCTTGAGACCAAGGCGGATCGAATGTAATTTCTACTTCAGCATTTTTAACTTCGTTAATCGATTTTACTTTTTCTTCAACTTCTAATGGTAATGTTTCTGCTACAGGACAATTAGGTGTCGTTAATGTCATTAATATTTTTACTTCTAAATCTTCATTCACAAAAACGTCATAGATTAATCCGAGTTCGTAGATGTCTACTGGAATTTCCGGATCATAAATGGTTTTTATAACTCTTAGAATTTTTTCTCCTAATACTGTGGTATCTATAGTTGCGTCGCTCATATTATATGTTTTAGTTGTTAAGTTGTTAAGTTGTTAGTTGTTCAGTTGTCGATGAAACGACTTTACCGTAATACACTTAACTTATTTGTGTTTGGTATGCAATTGCATACAACTTTAATTGTTTTATCATACTTACCAAACCATTGGCTCTGGTAGGTGATAAGTGTTCTTTTAGTCCTATTTTATCTATAAATTCTGTATTCGCCTCTAAAATTGCTTTCGGATGCTGATTAGAAAAGGCACGTATTAATATAGCAATAATACCTTTAGTAATAATAGCATCGCTATCTGCGGTAAAGTGAATTTTATTATCATCTAAATCGGCATGTACCCAAACCTTACTTTGGCAGCCTTTTATAATGTTATCGTCGGTTTTGTAAACATCTTCTATTATTGGTAAATCTTTACCTAAATCAATCATGTATTGGTAACGCTCCTCCCAGTCTTCAAACATGGAGAATTCTTCAATAATTTCGTTTTGTACTTCTTCGATAGTCATAGTCTCTTTCTTTTTTTCAAAATTACAAAATCGTTATTGTTTAGTCATGTTTTTTGTAATGGATAACACTTTATTAACTAAAGCCTCAATCTGTTGTGGTGGATTTCCTTCATCGAAAGTTGGTGTCATGTATTCAACATCGCCTTTTATTATGGCTAGCGTGGTATGAGGTGCTCCGTCAAATTGATGTTTTGTGGAAGGAGGTGTTAATTGATGTATGGTTTCTACGTCAATACTTTCAATAAGCTTATAAAGTGCATTCCAATCTTCGGGTTTAATTTGGTAAGTATTCATGTCTTGAAGCCCTTTATCTTTCGAAATTAAGATGCGAGATTTGGAAATGAGTATAAAGTTAAAATCCTGTTGAGATGATGCTTGGTATTTTACAGCGGTATTATCTGTATAGTTGACTACATCACTTTTATTAAGTGGCGCAGACTTTTTTGAACCATTAAATAATATGGTGTCATTTTCTGAAAATGAAATAGCATTGTCAACTATGGCAAATGCATTTACCGATTTTAGAGATTTAAAAAATTGGGTCTCTACACTAAACACATCTTGAAGACATAATTTTTTTGAAGCCGCAATATCACTGAAGTTGAGAGTGTTGTTTTCTATTTTATAACTCCCAAAAAACGTATTACAGCCTGCAAAACCTGAAACTTTATTGGTAGTTTCATCAAAAGTCATAACAAGTTTGTTGGACGATACATCAGCGTTTCCAAGTTGAGTGATGTAGTAAGTTCCTGAAAGTGTTTCTGTCATTTTAGGGCTTTTTTCAATTGCCTTTTTAGATGAATCACAAGAATTTGTTAGTACTAAAAGGGTGATTAAAGAGATTAAAAATTTCATATATCAATAGTTTATATGGTTTTAATATACACTTTTAGTGCCAAATTTTATGACAGCATTAGTATTGCTTTTTTTAGTGCAATAACAAATGTATCAATTTCTTCCTTAGTATTGTAAAACATAAAGGATGCCCTTATTGTACCAGGAATTTGATAAAAATCCATAATAGGTTGCGCACAGTGATGTCCTGTACGTACTGCAACTCCCATTTTATCTAGAATAGTTCCAATATCGTAAGGATGAATTGCCCTAACATTAAATGAAATGACAGATGTTTTTTCTTTAGCAGTACCATATATTTTTAGGCCTTCGATTTTTAGAAGTTCTTTAGTACCATAGTCTAAAAGTTCATTCTCGTATTTGGCAATATTTTCAAAACCAATACCATTCATATAATCTAAAGCGGCACCAAAGGCGATGCCTCCGCAGATGTTTGGTGTGCCAGCTTCAAATTTATGCGGCAAATCAGCGTAGGTTGTTTTTTCAAACGAAACTTCAGCAATCATTTCTCCTCCTCCTTGGTAAGGTGGTAATTTATTGAGCCATGCTTCTTTTCCATAAAGCATACCAACTCCTGTTGGCCCACAAATTTTGTGTGCAGAACAGACATAAAAATCAACGTCTAAAGCCTGAACATCGGGTTTTAAATGCGGACAAGATTGCGCTCCATCAACTAATACAGCAGCTCCAACATTATGCGCTTCTTTAATAATGTATTCAATAGGGTTTATAGTGCCTAAAGCATTTGAAATATGATTAACAAACACCAATTTTGTTTTATCATTTAAAAGGGCATCAAACTCTGACATCACTAAGTCTCCTTCTAAATTCATAGGAATCACTTTTAAAATGGCTCCCGTACGTTCGCAAAGCATTTGCCAAGGCACAATATTACTATGATGCTCTAAAGCTGAGACTAAAATTTCATCTCCTTTTTTTAATAGTGAAGAAAAACCACTAGCCACCAAATTTATACCATGCGTTGTACCAGCTGTGTATATGATTTCGTGCTTATGCTTCGCATTAAAATGGGTTTGAATTTTTATGCGCGCTTGCTCGTAAGCATCTGTCGCTTCTTGGCTCAGGCTATGTACTCCTCTGTGAATATTAGCATTGTAATTACTATAATAATCTACAATAGCGTCTATAACGTGCTGTGGTGTTTGTGAGGTCGCAGCATTATCGAAATATATGAGTGGTTTTCCGTTTACTGTTCTATTCAGTATAGGAAAGTCTTTTCTTATTTTTTGTACGTCTAGCATAACTTCTAATTCCATATACAAAGATACAAAGCATTGCTCTTAAAGTAAAACTTATAACAAGGGTTTAAGAGTGATAAATTAAATATAATAAGAAGCTTAAGAGTCTATTAAAAAACAGTTTATGTTTTTTTGAAGTTAATCCTATTCAACTTAGCACAGTCACCAAGTTGTAGCTATCACAAAACCTCAAAGGTTTTGAAAAACTTTGAGGTTTTGTAATAGGGCTTAGAATTACAAAAGACCTAGTAGTTTTTTAAAAAACTACTAGGTCTAAAATTATGAGGTTTCTAACTTAATAAGAATTAAAGATCAAATCCAATATTAACACCTAACTTCTTCGCAATAATTTTAGTAATTCTATTTTTGATTTCAGGAATCTTCACAGAATCTAATACATTATTACTGAAGGCAAACATTAACAAAGCTCTAGCTTCTTTTTCAGGAATACCTCTTGAACGTAAATAGAACATCGCGCTATCATCTAACTGACCGATTGTACAACCATGAGAACATTTTACATCATCTGCAAAAATCTCTAGTTGTGGTTTGGTGTTGATGCTTGCTTTGTCGCTCATTAAGATGTTATTATTAGCTTGAAACGCATTCGTTTTTTGTGCCAATTTTTCAACGACGACTTTACCATTAAAAACACCAGTTGAGCTATCCGCAAAAATACCTTTGTAATCTTGGTGGCTTTCGCAATTTGGCTCTATATGATGTACTAAGGTGTTATGATCTACATGTTGTTTATCTCCAATAATAGTAATACCTTTCATTGTAGAATCGATACGCTCACCATTTTGATAGAATTGCAAGTTGTTTCTAATTAATTTTCCGCCAAAAGAAAACGTATGTACTTTGGCATGGCTTTCGCGTTTTTGATTGACAAAGGTGTTGTCTATTAAGGACGCATTTTCGTTATCATTCTGAATTTTGTAATAATCTACAATAGCACGCTTATTAGCGAAAATTTCAGTGACACTATTAGTCAGTACTGGATTGTCAGTTAAACTCTGATGACGCTCAATAATTTGAACATGCGAATTTTCATCAACCACAATTAAATTTCGTGGTTGAAGCATTAAAGCGGCTTCATTACCAGTAGAAAAATGAATAATTTGAATAGGCTTCTCTACCAGTTTATTTTTAGGAATATGAATATAAGCTCCTTCCGCAGAGAAGGCGGTATTCAAAGATGACAAACCTGTCTTCGGTGCGATTTTATTGAAATAATTTTCAATAATCAACCTGTATTTTGGTTTGTTTAAAGCTGAAGACATTAAGCAAACATCGATACCATCATGCGTGGTTTGCGATAAATGCGAAGAATATTTTCCGTCAATAAAAATGATCTTGTAAGAGTCAATATCATGAATAAAATACTTCTTTACATCTTTAAATTCTAAAGCATTTTCGTGTTTCGGAAACACACTATAATCGTGCTTTAAAACAGAATTAAGCGATGTATATTTCCAATCTTCTTCGCGCTTGGTCGGAAACCCTATGGTTTCAAAATGCTTTATGGCTTCCGTTCTTATATCATGTACAGGTGAATCCACATCTAGAGTGTCTTCAAATGCCATAAATGACGATACTAATTTTTCTTTTAAACTCATTTTTACTCAGTTTTCAGTTTTCAGTCGCAGTATTCAGTTATGAGATAGTACGATAAAAACCTATATCCTATTAATATTTTAAAAAAATTATACGCTTGAGTAATCAGTATTGAGTAAGCAATTGCAAACTGAGACTGAGAACTGCGACTGACGCTATGCGTTAACTTCTTCCTTAATCCAATCGTAACCTTTAGCTTCTAATTCGTGTGCTAATTCTTTACCACCAGATTTTACAATTTTTCCGTTGTGTAATACGTGTACAAAATCAGGTACAATATGATCTAATAAACGTTGATAATGCGTAATAACGATGACTGCGTTGTCCTTAGATTTTAATTTATTAACTCCATTAGCTACAATACGAAGTGCATCAATATCTAAACCAGAATCAGTTTCATCTAAAATGGCTAATTTAGGTTCTAACATGGCCATTTGAAAAATCTCATTTCGTTTTTTCTCACCACCAGAAAAGCCTTCGTTTAAAGAACGTGATAAAAATTTACGATCAATTTCTAAAAGTTCTGATTTTTCACGAATCATTTTCAACATATCTTTTGCTGGCATGTCTTCTAATCCTTTAGCTTTACGTGTTTCATTAATCGCTGTTTTCATAAAGTTAGTCACACTAACTCCAGGAATTTCTACAGGATATTGAAACGACAAGAATACACCTTTGTGGGCACGCTCCTCAGCTCCTAATTCGTCGATATCTTCACCTTCTAATAAGATAGAACCATCAGTAACTTCGTATTCTTCCTTACCAGCTATTACCGAGGCCAAGGTGCTTTTTCCAGAACCGTTTGGGCCCATGATGGCATGTACTTCACCAGGCTTAACCTCGAGATTGATGCCTTTTAATATGGCTTTGTCGTCTATACTTGCGTGTAAATTATTTATTTTTAACATAGTCTTAATTTGCTAATTTTATAACGTCTTTTGATTCTGGATCTGGTGCTTCCACCTTTAATATTTCTTTTATTTCTACTCGATATTGCCAGCCTTCTTCGTCTTTACCTTTTTCAAATTTTCTAACACGAACCGTCACAGGAACCATATCTGTAGCTTCTTTTTTAAACGGTTTTACCTCTTTCTCTAAAAGGTGTAAGTTTTCGTCGATCACTACACCATAAATTTCACTGGCAGTTTGTAAAACTGCTGCATCTCCATAATAGATGAAGTCACCTTTTAAAGTCACAAAACCATCATCTTGATTATAAGATTTTGCGCGATTTTCTTCAAGATCTACAGTTTGTTTTGCTTCATTTTTACACGAAACAAATAATGCTAGGCATAGGATAGTTAGTAATGAATGTTTAAGCATTAGTCTAAATATTTAGGATATTTTGGTAAGCGGTTAAAGTCATCTGGACTATGCTGAATATAAACATCTGCATTTTTATTTTTAGCATAGGTTTCAAATTTCAACATACTGTTAAGCGTTTCATCGACATCGTAATTAAAACTAGGAACGCCTCTATTGTCTCTGTTTTCTTGAAAATGATATAAATCTCCTGTTAATAGGAGATTACCCGCGTTTTCTAATTTTAAAAACAAAACTTGGTGTCCTGGTGTATGTCCAGGCATTGATTTTATAACTACTGTGCCATCACCAAAAACATCATGATCTCCATTTAGTTTTCTTACATTCGTTAACGCTGCAATAGCCATATAATTATCTCCTTTTTTCTGTTCATCACTGGTGATATAATGATGTTCTGTTTCTTGAACAAGCCATGTTGCTTCTGCAAATTCTGAAGCCGAACCAGTATGATCAAAATGTGTATGAGATAAAGCAATAAAGTCGAAATCTTTAGGTGTAAGATTTAGGAGTTTAAGTTGTTCAACTACAGACGCTTTTCTCGACACTGTAAAAGCACCATTTGGTGTTGTTACAGGTTCTTTACCAATTAAGTTTTCGGCTAAACCAGCATCCCAAAGCAGTCTACCATTTTTATGCTCAATGATGTAATAAGGATCTGCAAAAACTTTTGATTCTCCATGGTACATATCACCTTGTGAGAAAATCTCTAATTGATTTGCCACGACTGTTCCTCCATCTAAGGCATATAATTTCACGCCAACGTCTTCAAACGTTTTGGCAGCTTCAATTTGAGTTTCCTTAACATCTGCTTTAACGTCTTCTTTAGCATCTTTACATCCTGTAAATGCTAGTATGGTAGCTAATAAGAGTATTGTTTTTTTCATTTTTAACGACACCTTTTAAAAAACGACACGAATTTCATTATTTTACTATCCTACAGAACCTTCTAAACTTATTTCTAATAATTTTTGAGCTTCAACAGCAAATTCCATTGGCAGTTTGTTTAATACATCTTTACTAAATCCATTTACGATTAAGGCAATGGCTTTTTCAGTATCAATACCGCGTTGGTTACAATAAAATATTTGGTCTTCACCGATTTTACTAGTTGTTGCTTCGTGCTCAATCATAGCACTTTTATTTTTAGCTTCTATATATGGGAAGGTATGTGCACCACAATCATTACCCATTAGTAAACTATCACATTGCGAAAAGTTACGTGCATTGCTTGCACGAGATCCAATTTGTACCAATCCACGATATGAGTTTTGAGATTTACCAGCCGAAATACCTTTTGAGATAATTGTCGATTTTGTGTTTTTCCCTAAGTGGATCATTTTAGTTCCGGTATCCGCTTGCTGATAATTGTTAGTAACTGCAATAGAATAAAATTCACCTACAGAATTATCACCTTTTAGAATACATGATGGATATTTCCAAGTTACCGCAGAACCAGTTTCTACTTGGGTCCAAGAAATTTTTGCGTTTTTCTCGCAAAGGCCTCTTTTAGTTACAAAATTGTAAACTCCACCTTTTCCTTCTGCATTACCAGGATACCAGTTTTGTACTGTAGAGTATTTAATTTCTGCATCGTCCATAGCAATAAGTTCTACAACGGCTGCGTGTAGTTGATTTTCATCTCTACTTGGCGCAGTACAACCTTCCAAATAACTCACGTAACTACCTTCGTCTGCAATAAGAAGTGTGCGTTCAAATTGACCAGTACCACCTTGGTTAATTCTAAAATAGGTAGACAGTTCCATTGGGCATTTTACTCCTTTAGGAATGTAACAAAAAGAGCCATCACTAAATACAGCTGAATTTAAAGCTGCATAATAGTTGTCAGTTGTTGGCACAATGGTACCCATATATTTTTTTACAAGTTCTGGATGCTCTTTTATCGCTTCCGAAATACTCATAAAAATGATGCCTTTTTCAGAAAGGGTTTTTTTGAATGTTGTAGCTACAGAAACAGAATCTACAACAATATCCATAGCGATATTGTTCATTTTTTTCTGCTCATCTACAGAGATGCCTAATTTTTTATACATGGCTAATAAATCCGGATCTACGTCATCTAATGTTTTATTAGGATCTATAGCAACTGGAGCAGAGTAGTAAGCAATAGCTTGAAAATCTGGTTTTTCGTAATTGACATTTGCCCAATCTGGCTCAGTCATTTCTTTCCAAACTTTATAAGCGTCTAGTCTCCATTGTGTCATCCATTCAGGCTCTTCTTTTTTATTAGAAATAGCACGAACGATATCTTCATTTAATCCAATAGGAAATGTTTCAGACTCTATATCTGTAAAAAAACCGTATTCATATTCTTTGGTTTTTAACTCTTCTCTTAAATCGTCTTCTGTATATTTTGACATAACTCTTTTACATTTTTTTTAAACCCTTTTGTTTTAGGAAGGATGGTTCCGTTTACTAGTCTGAAGAATTTTTTGTTATAATGAAAATGATTCTCCACAACCACAAGTACGATTTGCATTTGGGTTATTGAATACAAAACCAGTTCCGTTTAAGCCACCAGAATATTCTAGTGTTGTGCCAATAAGGTAGAGAAAGCTTTTTTTGTCAACAATGATTTTCACATCATTATCTTCAAAAACTTTGTCACCCTCTGTTTGTGCTTTGTCGAAATTTAAATCGTAAGACAAACCAGAACAGCCACCACTTTTAACACCTACTCTAACGAAGTCTGTGCTTGGGTCAAAGCCATCGTCAGTCATGAGTTCCATGACTTTCTTTTTTGCGTGATCAGATACTTTAATCATATCGTTTAACTAGATTAATTCTAAATAGAATGCAAATATACGATATAACCAAGATTTAACCATATCTGCTAACATTATATTAGCATATGATTTGATAGGAATTAGTTATGAAGAAAAAAATTTAACGAAGGATTTTATTACACGTAAACTTTTGTTTTTTGAATGCGACGTGTGAGACGATACAACTCTTGAAGTGTGTCCTTAATTTGCGTATTAGCCACAGTAATATTGTCAAAATTTCCATGATGATCCGTAACAACAACAGCATCGCAATGCGAGCAAGTAAGTTCAATAGTGTGATCCAGGTTGGTTTTGGATCTTTTGTAATTATGGCCAAATACTGCGCATGGCAATATTTTAGTTGTGTTCGTTTTCATGTTAGTAGGATTTAGGGACTACTAATTTATAAAATCGAACTGAAAACAAGTTAAAATACTTAATTTTTCGATGAAATACATAAAATATCAAAATACTTCGAACTTAATTATTCTGAAATTGGGAGTTATTGATGAATGAAGGATCAGATAGTGTTAATAAAAAGGCTTTAAGATCTGCCTTATCTGTCTCAGAAAGTTGCACACCTCCTTGGTTTATTTGCTTCATTAATGGATCTATGGTTGGTGAGTTTTGAAGGCCTTCACTGTAGTGATTTATAACGTCGTCTAGCGTGTTGAAGCGACCATCGTGCATATAAGGAGCAGAATATAAAAGATTGCGAAGAGATGGTGTTTTAAATTTCCCATTGTCATTAGGGTCTCCTGTAACTCCACCCAAGCCTAAATCTGAGAATACGGCATCTAAACCATTATTATGAAAATCGTTGTTAGTCCATAAAGGATTATTAGGATTGCCATGACAATGAAAACAATCTCCTTTATCTTCTCTTAAAAATACGTCTAAACCATTTAATTCTTGAGCTGTTAAATCTACCTCTCCTAAACTATACTTATCAAATTTTGAATTGGCTGAAATCAGTGTCCGTTCAAATTGTGCAATGGCTTTGGTGGTTAATTCCTTAGTGATTGTGGTCGTTTTAAAAGCCAATTGAAACAGTTCGGGATAATCTGGATGATTTTGTAATCTTGAAACAACATCTTCCCAATTGCTATGCAGTTCTATTGGATTTTCTATTGGTTCTTCCGCTTGTCTTTCTAAGCTAAGTGCAGATCCATCCCAATTAAAACGTTCGTTATACGTCCAAGCGAGATTGAATAAGGGCATGGAATTTCGTGTGCCGAATATGCCATCTGCACCTTCACTTGTTGGAGTATGGTCTGTAAATGTGTTTTGTGGTGCGTGGCAACTCGCGCAAGCTTGTGTGCTATTGGCAGACAAAATAGTATCAAAAAACAATTTTTTACCAAGTGCTACTCCTTCAACGGTTTGCGGATTATCGGTTGGGATGATCGGTGGAATAATATTATCGGAAAATAGTTTTGGAATGACTAAAGGTTGTGGCACAGGCTCATAGACTGCGTCTTCTTCTGAGCAGTTTAGAATCAAAAGTAGTATGGAACAAATAAAAAGACGTTTTAAGTGCATTGAGTCATTAATAATTTCAGTTACTCTTCCAAATCAAAAACTGTCTGCCCATTTTCAAACATCATAATTTGTGCTTCAGAATTTGGCATAAGCATTTGGTTAAATTCATTTAAATCCCAAAGGATTGGATTTTTAAACCATTCGGCAATATTCATTTGTATTTCTATTTCTGCATTTGGCGTAACAGTAACCATACCTAAATTGACTGTAAAAAAGGTGTCTTGCGGAAATGTTGGGTTTGGCCCAGAATTATCAACAGCTCTTATAGCATGGTAATTAAAGCCTTGTTCTTCATTGTTGGCATTGATAAATTTGCCGTCGAATTGCATATAATGGTAGCCACCACCTAGCATTTCAGGTACATTAAAGGATACTGTATTTAAATCGAGAAGATTTTCGGAGTTGGTTTCATTGTTTAATCCAAAAGTAAAAGACAAGTTATAAGACCCAGTCGGAATTTGAGTTTCGGAAGTAAAATTTAAACTGTTGTCAATAGCAAGATCTACTAAATGATGCTGGTCTAAAACAAAACGCTGATTAGCACTATTAGTGAAGGTAATGTCTGAGATAACATAACGAAGGCGTTCCATACTTAAAAGATCTTCATTTTCGTTGGTGAACTGCAAAGTGTTAAAATCTGCGTTGGTTACCATAGTGTTATCCCAGTAATGTGTGAACTTCAAATTTGTTTGGGTCGATGGTATTAAATTATCGTCGGCATCTTCGCCACAAGACAAGAAGCTTAAAAGGGCTAACAGGCTTAGCATTAAAATTTTTGATTTCATAGTATTTTAAGTGTGTCTAAAAAACATCAATTGAAGTGCGGTCGAAAATCTCATAAAAATAAGACTCAATTTATTTCTGCTGCTATTAATTCGTTTCATCAATTCGTATAATTAACACATCCGTAAAACCTTTGTTTTCTAAAATATCTCCATCATTACTTGTGCTATCTCCAACACCAATGATAGAACCTTCATTTAGTTGTGCTACGCTATATGCAAAATCAATATTAGCACCACCAACTGTAGTTTCCCAGAGCAAATTTCCATTGTCATCTACTTTAAGGATCCACGCATCATTTTGACCATTGTTTGCGGAAACGTCTTTATCACTACTTCTTGAACTTCCTGCTAAAATAAAACCATTAGTTTCGGCTTTTATTATAGAACGCGCCACATCAAAATTAGAACCACCTATGGTTTTTTCCCAAAGTAAGTCGCCATTTGGTGTTATTTTAATGAGCCATAAATCTGCTGCACCTTTATTATTAGAAATGTCATTATCATTACTTCTTGTATCACCAGCAATGATATAATTACCATCATTAGATTTTACAATGCTTCTAGCTTCATCGATTTGGTCACCTCCAAATGATTTTTCCCAAACTAAATCTCCGGCTGCGGAAATTTTCAAAATCCAAAAATCATAGGTACCAATGTTGCTAGAGATATCGGTATCATTACTGTCTGAACTTCCTACAATGATAAAACCATTGTCTTCCGTTTGTATCACATCCGTTGGTGCATCTGTAAAATTTCCACCAAAATATTGACTCCATTGTAGGGTTCCTGTTGCATCTAGTTTTAAAGCCCAATAATCTCCACCTGCATGTCTGTTAGTGCTTCGCGAAAAGTTGCCTTCTCCACCTGAAGCGGTTACATCTAAAGTACCTGTAATAAGATAGCCTTGGTCGTTGGTTTCAATTACAGAAATTCCATTGTCAGCTCCTTGGTAACCAAATGATTTTTGCCAAGAGATATTACCACTGACATCTAGTTTTACCAACCAGTAATCTTGTAGCCCAGCATTATTAGTAACATCTCCGTCAGTACTAAAACTAGAGCCTAAAATAGCATAACCTCCATCTTGTGTCTGTATCATAGAACTGCCACGTTCATCGGCAGAACCACCAAAGGTTTTCTGCCATTGTAATTCATTTTCGGCATTGTATTTAAGAACCCAATAATCAAAACTTTCGTTGGTCTTATTGACGATATCTCCATCCATACTTTGGGTAAATCCTAGAATAGCATAACCTCCATCTGAAGTTGCTACAACAGATTGTCCACTGTCATTTTTTGTACCACCCAAGGTTTTAACAAGATTTGTACTAACATTTACGGCTAAAGATATATCATCATCTTTTTTGCAACCCGTTAAGATAATGAGTATTAAAAAGAAAATTATATAGGAACGAGACTTCATATACATTTTATTCTGTGGGTCTTACTATAAACATACCACCTTCAATATCGCTCACTATGATATTACCACTATTGAAAAATGGATAGATATTCCAAGCTCCACTAAAAGCGGTGTTGTCATTTTCAGGGAAAGTATCTATAAAACCTGTTTCCACCATCACTCCAGAGGCAATATTTGAAATGTCCACCGCTCTTATACCAGCTGTATAATTGGCAATATAAAACGTATTTCCCACCACATAACCATTATGATCTATAGCAGCTGTTGGACCTAAATATTCCATATGATACACAGGATTATCTAAATCTGTAAAGTCGAAGACTAAAGTTCTAGAATTAGAACCAAAGTTAATTTCATCTAATTCATCACCTAATAGAAAATAAGTTAAGTCTTCTGTAAACCAGCCTTGGTGTGTATAGCCAATGTTACTGTAATCGATGTTTGAAATTTGAGTAGGATTTTGTTTGTCCGTAACATCAACAATAACGACTTCATTTTCATTACTACCAATTAAGATTTCTCTTCCTGTATAGTCTGTGTCTGGACCGTTATAAGTAATTACTTGCGCATCGTGAGCATAAGCATCATCTGCATAGCCACCAGCAGCAACAGGACTTGTTGGATTTTGAATATTCACAAAATGTGGACCTCCATCAAAAGTATCTGACCCAACAGCATAGGCAAAACCGCTTGTTTCATTAATGACAATATTGTGCGCGCTACCAAAACCGTTGTAAATAGCATCTGCCGTAAATGTTTGGGGAGGATTTGAAACATTTCGTAATCGGGTTAAATCAAAAACTTGCATACCATGTCCAGGAGCTTCGCTAACAATAAAGGCGTGGTTGTTATAAACTTTTAAATCGCGCCAAATGCTAACGTCTGTTGTAGTTGGTAATGTGCCTAATAGTAATGGATTAGCAGCATCAGTTATATCTAAGAAAGCAGAGTTGGTAGAGGTACAAACCAAAGCATATTCTTTACCAGTATCAGGATCTGTCCATCCCCAAGAATCGTTACCTTGAGAACCACTTCCGCCTAAGTTTTCAATAGGGACATGGCTCATTAAATCAAAACCACTACAAGGGTATGCGCCTGCCATACCGTTTATACATGGAAATTGTGATTCGGGAATTGGGTTGCTGTTATTATTAGTGTCGTCGTCATTATCACAACTCAGTAACATAATAAGGGCTAAAGCCCATAGCATATGTAATTTCATAGTCTTTTTTTTAGCAATTTACAGTAAATATTATTTCTGGAATAAAATCCTGTTATAATTAACGTACATATTACCTTTGTATTTGATAAAAGCATCACATTTCTGTATTATGATTGAAGATAAAAATCCAAAACGAACACCATTAGGTGAATTAGGTGAGTTTAAATTGATTGAACATTTAACTCAACATTTTAAAGTGACTCAGAAATCGACTATAAAAAGTATTGGCGATGATGCTGCGGTACTCAACTTTGGTAAAAAACAAATTGTGGTTTCTACAGACTTATTAGTTGAGGGAGTACATTTTGATTTGAGTTATGCACCTTTAAAACATTTGGGTTATAAAGCCATTGTGGTTAACCTTTCAGATATTTATGCTATGAATGCTATGGCAACGCAAGTTACAGTATCTATTGCTGTATCTAATCGGTTCCCTTTAGAGGCACTTGAAGAATTGTATGCTGGCATTACGACTGCTTCAAAATATTACAACGTAGATGTGGTTGGCGGAGATACAACATCTTCAACGTCTGGATTAATTATTTCGGTAACTGCTATTGGTGAAGTAGAAAAAGGAAATGAAGTATTGAGGTCTGGTGCGAAACCAAATGATTTACTAGTATTATCTGGCGATATTGGTGCAGCTTTTATGGGATTACAAGTTTTGGAACGTGAAAAAGAAGTATTTAAAGTGAACCCAAACAGCCAACCAGATTTATCGATGTACACTTATATTATTGAGCGACAATTAAAACCTGAAGCGCGAAAAGATATGATAGAATTATTGAAAGAACTAGAGGTGAAACCAACCAGTATGATTGATATTAGTGATGGTTTATCTTCTGAAGTCATTCACTTGTGTAAACAAAGTAATGTTGGAGTTGATCTTTATGAAGATAAGATTCCATTAGACCCTCAGGTGATTTCAACTTGCGAAGAATTTAATATAGATAGTACTACAATCGCGTTAAGTGGTGGTGAAGATTATGAATTATTAATGACGATATCCCAAGAAGATTTTCCGAAAATAAAAGGCAATCCAAATTTAACGGTTATAGGATATATGACGGAACAAGATAGAGGAATGCACTTAGTTACAAGAGCAGACGAAAAAATTGAAATTATTGCTAAAGGATGGAATGCGCTTAAACATCAAGAATAAAAAAGCGTTGACTTTTTTCCAAACGTTTCATGTGCACACGATGCAATACGGAATTAATTTCTTTAAATTTTGGTGTTAAGGGAATAAATTTGCCATCACCATCAATAGTCATTTCAGACTTACAATTTTTACACTTATATTCTCTGACGTGATAAGTAACATTTTTTGACACTTTATAATCGTGTCCAAACAATGAGCAATAAACGTTTTTCATTAATTAGTTTTCTTAGAGAGATTCGCTGAATTTATAGGGATCGAAATATAAGAAAATTAGTTACTAAAAAGTTATTAACATTTAACAAATCGATGAACTGATGGTTTTTTGCTTTGAACGCATCGTTCTGTAATTGTAAATACGCTCCAAGGTCGAATTTATATCTTGGTGTTCTTCGGTTAGTTCTGTTAGTCTTCCATTACTGTCTGTTGTCAATTGTTTTTTACAACATTTACAAGTGTATTCTTTAACATGGTTGGTGACTTTTTTACTTATTTGATAATTATGACCAAATAAATCGCAATATACTTTTGTAGGTTTCATGTCAGGGTGTTGGACAATTTCTTTTTTGATTTACAATGTAAACTTATAAAAAAAAGAATAATAAAACGTTTAAGTGATTTATTTTTCGATAAAATGAATTAATTTGTAAGTTAATTCTGATTTATTCTCAATATGACTCATATGTCCCTCCGAAAATTCTACATAGTCAATACCTGTATGTTCAATTTCTTTTATGAGTTTATTCCCATCAACCACACTATCCTTTTTTCCAATTATAATTAATTTTTTCCCTTTTATGTTTTTGAAAACATCAAAACGATTTGGCCTAAGGCGCATCCCTTCTTGGCCTGCCATGTAACCTTGCAGTGGTGTTTGCACTGCCATTTCCAATGCAGCATCAAATTTCTCTTGAAACTTTGCTTTACTTTCTGGAGCAAACAAGTTTGTAAAAGACATTTGTACCAAACTTTCAAAATGCGTTTTTGCCATTTCATTGGCGCGCAACCTTAATTTGTTTCGTGCGTTATCATCAGCTTCATAAGTAGAATTCATTAGGCAAAGACCATTAAAAAGCTGAGGTCGGTTTTCAGCAAGCGCTAAGGCAACATAACCTCCCATAGAATGGCCAACAAACTTAGCCTCTTTAATAGTCAAATGTTGTAAGACAGCTAAAACGGCATCAGCCATATCTGTCATAGTATGCACATAACCCAAACATTCCGTTTGTCCATGACCGAGTAAATCAATACAGATAATTTTATGGTTTTTTGAAAATGTTGGAATGAAATCCGTCCACATCGCAACTGTTTCTAAGAAACCGTGCAGTAAGACAACAGCATCACCTTCGCCTGAAACCGTATAATGAATTTTTATGTTTTTATAGTCTAAAAGCATGACTGCAAAGATAAATTTTGAATGCAGATTCATGCTGAAATCATCACTAACATTTTAGTATATTTGAATCTATTCAAACTAAATTATGTTTCAGATGTATTTAAAGCGCCTTTTAGTTGTCGTCTTTACCGTAAGTGCTATTTGTTTAAATGCACAAATTGAAGAAAAAAAACTAGATCAACTTATTAAAGAGACCTTAACCACTTTTGATGTGCCAGGAATTTCCGTTGGTGTTTTTAAAGACGGTAAAGTTATGTATGCTAAAGGACATGGTGTACGTTCATTAACTTCTAAAAAAGAGATGAACGACAATACCTTAGTTGGTGTCGCTTCCAATAGTAAAGGATTCACTTGTTTTGCCTTAGCGATGATGGTTGATGCTGGGAAATTACAATGGGATGATCCTGTGAGAAAGCACATTCCAGAATTTCAATTACAAGACCCTTGGGTAACCGAACATTTTACGGTTAGAGATTTAGTTACACATCGCAGCGGTATGGGTTTGGGAGCAGGCGATTTAATGTTTTTTCCCGAAGGCAATGGTTTTGATGTGGATGCTATTATAAATGGTGTAAAATATTTAGAGCCAGAATCATCTTTTAGAAGCAAATTCGCTTACAATAATAATATGTACATTATTGCAGGCGAAGTTTTAAAACGCGTGAGTGGTTTATCTTGGGAAGATTTTATTGAAACTAAAATTATGCAACCTGTCGGAATGAAGAATAGCAAAGCCTCATATAATAGAGTTACAGATAAATCGAATATCATCGATGCACATACGAGAGCTGATGGTAAGGTTATTCAGATTCCACACGACTGGAGCGAAACGGCAAACCCAGCAGGAGGCATTGTGAGTAATGTGCATGATATGATGACTTGGGCACAATTTTTAATGAATGATGCTGTTACGGAAAATGCCGAGCGTTTGTTAGATAAAAATTTGTTTCATGAATTATGGCAACTACAAACTCCACTTTCTGTTCGACCAGGCGATTGGTACAACTCTAATTTTAAAGGCTATGGTTTAGGTTGGTTTTTAACAGATGTAAAAGGTGGGCACAAACAAGTTTATCATACAGGTGGTTTAATAGGAACGGTGACTCAGTTCACTATGATTCCCGATTTAGATTTAGCGATTGTAGTGTTAACCAATCAAATGAATGGCAATGCATTTAATACCATTACCAATACGATTAAAGATGCGTATTTAGGTTATGAAGATAGAGATTGGCTACTAAAATATGGCACAAGAAATGCAAATTATCTTAAATATAACGACAGTCTAAAGGCTGCCGTTTTTACCAAGGTTACTAAAGCTAAATTAAATCCAAATGTGCCAAAACCAGAGCAAATCGTTGGGACGTACACAGACGATTGGTTTGGTGATATTATCATATCGCACGATGGTAAAACATATAGCATTAAATGTAAACGTTCACCAAGATTATTTGGCGAATTACTGCCCTACAATGCCACTACTTTTGTGGTGAAATGGAATGATAGAAGTTACGATGCCGATGTGTTTATGCAATTCACTTTTAATGAAAACGAAGAAGCTGTTTCAGCAAGCATGAAATATATTGCACCAATTACAGATTTCAGTTTCGATTTTCATGATTTAGAACTTAAAAAACCAACTAATTGAATATTCAACGTAAAGAACTTTTAGTCACAAGTTTTGCTTTATTTTCATTGTTTTTTGGAGCAGGAAACTTATTGCTACCACCATTATTAGGTTATAATGCAGGAGAAAATTGGTTTTGGGTCACCGTCGGTTTTATGATCACTGCGGTTGTGATTCCTATTTTTGGCATTTTGGCACATGCCAGATTGCAAGGCACCTTATACGATTTTGGTAAAAAGGTATCACCAACGTTTAGTTTAATTTATTGCATTATTATTTATGTGATTGCTGTGGCAATTCCGTCTCCCAGAACAGCTGCTGCAACGCATGAAATTGCCATTCATCCTGCCTTTGGAACTTCTCCCTTATTAACCAGTGCCATTTACTTTGCACTCGTTTTGGTGTTTGTATTGAACCGTTCAAAAATTCTGAATCTTATCGGAAAATTTTTAACGCCTTTCATTGTCATTATGCTTTTGGCTGTTATTGGTATTGGTTTATCCTCTTCCTCATTTACAACAGGAATTTCTCAGTTTGAAACTCCAATTGCCACAGGAATTTTAGAAGGTTACCAAACCTTCGATGCTATTGGAGCCGTTGTCGTTGGAGCTGTAATTATTATCTCCTTGAATTTTAAAAACATGAAAGTGAGTCAGTTTGAATCGAAACGCAAACTCATACGACAATCAGGATTTATAGCAGGTACAGGTCTCTTTATTATTTATGCAGGTTTAATTTCGGTCGGAGCGTATTATGGTTCTGAAATTGAAGTGAACTCACAATTAAGTAGCGATATGCAACGTGCTAATTTATTACGAGGGATAAGTATTGCGTCCTTAGGCGAATTTGGGAATACGGTTTTAAGTATTCTTATTTCTTTAGCTTGTTTTACTACAGCTATTGGTATTGTAGCTGGCACAGCAGATTATTTTAGAGGAGTGTTTCATAAATCGAATTCAGCTTATGTGGTTACCGCCATCATTGCTTGTATTGCAGGCGTTGGTGTTGGGCAACTCGATTTTAATTCAATTGTCGTCGTTGCGATTCCGGTATTATTATGTGTGTATCCAATTACTATTGTGTTGATTCTATTAAATGTGTTACCAGAAAAAGTGGCAACACCATTAGTGTTTAGAGCCGTTGTGATGGTCACTTTTATATGTAGTATTCCAGATGTGGTTGGGTTTATTTCACCTTCAGAAGGTTTAAAATCTATAACTGAGTTTATTCCATTTTCACAATACAGTTTAGGTTGGGTTTTACCAGCTTTAGTAGCTTTTGTGATTACCTCATTTATTCAACCTAAAACTATAGATTAGGCATGAAATACATGGGAAGCAAGGCACGCTTTGCCAAAGAGTTATTGCCAATTATTTTAAAGGAGCGAAAGCCAAAACAAGCCTATCTGGAACCTTTTGCTGGTGGCATGAATATAATTGACAAGGTTGATGGCATTCGCATTGCCAACGACCAACACCAAGAACTCATGGCCATGTGGCAAGCCTTGGTTTATGAGAATTGGAATCCTCCACAAACTGTAAGCGAAGAAAAATACAAGCACATAAAATACAACCAATCAGAATATCCAAAACATCTAGTCGGTTATGTTGGGTTTAATTCTTTTGGTGGCAAATGGTTTGCAGGTTATAGACGTGATAAAGAAGGAAAACGCGATTATTGGGGCGAACATTATCGTAATATCACCAAGCAAGTCCCAAAGCTTGAAGGCATAGAGTTATCTTGTAAATCGTATCTCGATTTAGAGATTCCTAAAAACAGTATCATTTATTGCGATCCGCCTTATGAATCCACTACCAAATATCGTGATAGTTTTGACCATGCCCAATTTTGGGATTGGTGTCGCCAACAGAGTAAAGCTGGTCATCAAGTTTTTATAAGTGAATACAATGCACCAGAGGACTTTACATGTATTTGGGAGAAGGATGCGAAAACTACGTTTTCTTGGCACGCTGAGCATTCTGATGCTAAGGTTAGTGTTGAACGGTTGTTTGTTTTTGGAGGGTGAATCTTTATTTAAAAAGTAGTCACAAAATACGATATATAATCTTCAAGTTTTGTACCTAAGTAATAAGGTAAATTCATAAGCAAATACGGTTTTTTGCCCATTGGAGTTGTATGCTCTTCAATATTAAATTTCCCTGAATACATGCGTGCAGCATAAGGATGATTACTACGATCTACAAATTGATGTAGTGATTTTAGCTTCCCTTCTTTACCAGATTTTATTTCTATCGGAATTATTTTGTCTTTGTATTGTACTACTAAATCAACTTCAGAAGATGATTGTGTTTTTTCTCTCACCCAAAAGTTAGGCTTTTTATAGCTTAAAGTGTTCAAAGAAATTAACTCTTGCGTAATTAAATGTGGAATTATAGCACCTTTATAAGCCGTACTTAAATCGTCCAACACCAGCATATTTACTTGAATATTTAATTCATAATTTACCAAACCAGTATCTAAAAATTGCAATCGCGGAGATTTTTTTAAATCTGGTTTTACAGGTGGCTCTATGGTTGTTGTCGGATAAATTAATTGAATAATACGTGTGTCATTTAAGTTGCGCATCGCTTCACCGACTTCTCGAGATTTATAATTGGAGTTCCCAAAGTTTTGAAATTTTATACGCTCATCCATATACAAATGAGCCGTATCCATTATGTGTTTTATAATTACTGCATCTGTACTGTTGTGTGCATATTTTTTTACATCATCTTTATAGGTTAGCCATATACTTTCATAGACTTCAGGTAAAGCGGTTAATGTATTTTGTTCTAAATACGTGTTTACTACTTCTGGCATTCCACCGATAATGGCATACTCATGAAATAACTTTTTTAAGGTGGTATGCGCGAAATCTTGTAATGGAATTTGATGAAGCGCTTCTAAAGCCTGATTTTGACCTTTGGCTTCCACATATTCTAAAAAATTTAAAGGATGCACATATAAATAAGAGACACGACCAACCGGAAAACTTTTCACCTTATCCATAACGTGTTCTAGCAAAGAGCCTGCTGCAATAACATGTAGTTGAGGCAGATCTTCATAAAAATAGCGTAATAATGCTATCGCTTCTGGCGATTCTTGTATTTCATCAATAAAAAGTAGTGTTTTTGATATGTCTTTTGCAGAGATGTTATGTTCTAAAAGTAACGCATCCACTAATGTTTTTACATCTTTATAATCTTGAAAATATTTAAAATCAAAAGCATGCTCTAAATTAAGAGCCACAAAGTGATCGTAAGTTTTAGAAAAATGATTAACAGCTGTAGTTTTACCAACTTGCCTCGCTCCTCTAAGAACAAGAGGTTTACGTTTAGGATTGGCTTTCCATTGCCTAAGGGCTTTATAGATGTGTCTCTTATGATTCAATAGTTCTAATTTTATCATATTTGTAACAAAACAAGGGTAAATATATTAAATATTTGTAACAAAACAAGGGTAAAACTTTTATATTTATGTAACAAAACAAGGGTAAAATTAATTAAATCTGTAAAAAGTAAGGGTAAATTAATTTCTAAAACAAGGTTTTGTTTTTTTAAAGCTTAGTTATAGTGGTAGTAATTAGGTTTGCGGATTATCTGTGTGGTTTGTAGTTTTTAAGCTGTTTGAATGAGAACTTAGTGTTTGTGGATTTGGTGAGGTTTGTTAAGGTTGCTTTGCAACGGTTGTTTGTTTTTGGAGGATGAAAATAAATTTAATTTATCCAATAGATAGTTTTGCTGCATCTTTCCATAAATAATGAGGCATAGGCTCACTTAGTTTCCAGTTAATACTCATTGGTTTGGAACCAGAATAGCTCTTTAAATAGCCTTCTCCGATAAAAACATAACCTGCAGTATTACCAAATTCATCCTGTGGTTTTTCACGTACAAAAAGTAAGATTCGTTTTTCTTCCTCTTTATGTTTTATGTATGCTAAACCTTTTCCTAAATCTGGTCTAGCAGAATTTTGAGTTTGCCAATGAAATAAAGAATCTGTTACAGCGTAATCATTATACATCGTTGTTGGTGAAAAGTTTTCTTCAGATTTCACAAGGTTGATAAATAGTAATTCTGTTTTTAAATCTTTGTTTTCAACAGTACCTTCCATGCTTAGATATTTTTTTTCAAAATTACTTTTTCTGAATGCACATAGAATTTGATCTCTTGTATAGCGCGCATGTAATTTTAAAGGTTGTTCATATGGAAGTTTAATAAGAAGTTCTTTAAAATCTATTTTTTCAATTAAAAATTCTAAAACCTCTTTTATTTCATCAACTAAAACGCTATTTACTCCAATTTGATGAATACTTTTTTCTAATGAATCAAAATCACTCACCTTATGCCAGACATCATGATGCAACATTAAAAGCATCGTTTTTTCATTTTCGTTTAATTCCTGAATTTTCACTTTAAAGTTTTGCTTTGCAATTTTTAAGATAAATGAAAAATAGCTCAATGAATTTGTTGAAAGCCATTTATTTGAAATAGCGGAAACGATAGCTTTTTCATTTTCAGAATCAAAATTATCTATTTTTCCTGCTAATTGAGATAAGCGTTTCCAACTTCCTCTTTTGTAAATGGATTGTAAGGGAATATTATAAAACTTACTAAAGTTACCAATAGTTAATGGTAAATTAGTATCATGTTGAAAGCCTTTAATTTTATTAATTAAATTTTTAGTATTTAAAGATGTTGCCGAAGCAATGTTTTTAAGAATAGTTTCTTTTGTCTTTTTTTCTAGTATTATTGAGCATCCTAAAGGAAGATGAGGAAAATCGTCTTCAATTTCTTTTAAAACTGTTGTATTTGTTTTACCTATTAAGGCTCTAAATTTGCTTTCGAAATTGTATTCAGGTTTAGAGTTTCCAACAAAATCTAGAACAGTTAAGCAATCTTTAGAATCATGTAACCTCAAGCCTCTTCCTAATTGTTGTAAGAATACAGTTAGACTTTCTGTAGGTCTTAAAAATAATACTGTGTCAATCTCTGGAATATCTATACCTTCATTAAACATGTCGACAACAAATAGGTAATTGATTTCTTTCTTTTCTAGTTTTTGACGAATGGATACTCTGTCTTTACTGTTTTTACTTGTAAGGTAATCTGCTTTTAATCCTACTAAAGTAAATTTTTCAGCCATAAATTTTGCGTGTTCCATAGAAACGCAATAACCTAAAGCTCTAACGTCTTTTATGTCTTTGGTGTATTTAGTCAAAGCATCGATTATTTCTCTAACTCTTCTATCACTTTCAGTATATAGACTAGTTAACTCACTAGCCATATATTTTCCTCTTACCCATTTTACATTTGTTAGGTCAATACTGTCTGTAATCCCAAAATATTGAAAAGGACAAAGCAACTTTCTGTTCATTGCTTCCGGTAATCTAATTTCAGCTGCAATTTTATTATCAAAATCTTCCAAAATATCTTCACCATCCATTCGTTCTGGTGTTGCGGTAAGACCTAAGAGGATTTTTGGTTTGAAATAATTAATTACTTTTCTATAACTATTTGCGGTTTGATGATGACATTCATCTATTATGATGTAATCATAAAATTCAGGAGTAAGATTGTGGTTTTTAAGTTGATTGTTAACAGATTGAACAGATGCAAAAACGAATTCAAAATTGTCAGGAACCATTCCGTCGACCCACAATTCTCCAATATTATTGTTTCTTAAAACACCTTGAAAGGTAGAAAGTGATTTTTGAATTATTTCTTTTCTATGAGCTAGAAATAGTAGTTTTGAAGACTTATTGTTTTTTCTAAAACGTTTATAATCAAATGCAGAAATAACTGTTTTCCCTGTTCCAGTTGCTGCAACAACGAGATTTCTAAATCTATTATGCACTGTTCTTTCTACCTCTAGTTTTTCTAATACTTCATTTTGATATGGAAATGGTTTGATATCGAATAAAGCTGTAATATTTTCATAAGGTTTACTAAACTTACTTTGTTTTAATGCACTTTGAAGCTTTTCCTTATGAATAGAATCATCAAACAACTCGAAATCATTACTTTGCCAATAAGCATCAAATGTTTTCTGAAATTTATCAATGATATGACTTACTTCTTTAGTTGTTACTTTTAAATTCCATTCTAGACCATCCGTTAATGCAGACCTTGAAAAGTTTGAAGAGCCAATGTAAGCAGTATGAAATCCTGTATTTCTATAAAAAAGATAAGCTTTGGCGTGCAATCTTTCGTTTCCAGTATTATATGATATTTTAACCTCAGTATTTTGAAGTTTAGAAAGTAATTGAATTGCTTTATAGTCAGTTGCTCCAATATAAGTAGTTGTAATTACTTTTAATTTTCCTCCTCGTTCTGTAAATTCTCTCAATTCTTTTTCAAGAATTATAATTCCTTTAAATTTAATAAAAGAGACTAATAGGTATATTTCATTGGATGAAAGAATTTCTTTTTTAAGTTCACTTTCTAGCGATAAACCGCCATTTCCACCTGTAAATAATTCACTTTGCGTTAATCTTGTATAAGGTGTTATTTCTTTTAGCCTTAAATCTAAATTTGAAAAATGCGCGTCAGTTATAGAAAATACTGCCTTTAATATTTCCCCTTCGATACTAACTAAATCATCATCAAACTCTTGTTTGTTTAATTCGTCTCTAAGTAATTTGATTATTTTATTAGCAATTTCAATTTGTAATTCAGCCTTACCTTTTATGAGCTGAAAAGCATGTTTTAAAGTTTTAGCTAAATGTTTGGATAAAACATTTGAAGCTTCCTCTTTATCAATTATTTTTTTCTTTAAGTAGAATTTATCTTTATCAAGTTTATTTAAATTATCAGATACTAATTGGGTTATTAATTCTTCGTAAATTCCTTGATTCATAATAATAAATATTCTTTTAAAATAGGTAAATCGGCTTCAGCCCAATCTAAAATAATTAATTCTTTTTTATTAACTATAACAAAATCAGAATGTTCACGAAGTTTTAATTCACCCTCAAGATACTCAGCAGTAAATGGAATTAATTCAATTTTGAAATTAGGATATTCATGAATTACAGGTGTTAGTCTTTCGTTTATTTCAATATGAATATTTAATTCCTCAAATATTTCTCGTTTAATGCAATCAATTTCAGATTCTCTAGCTTCAATTTTTCCGCCTGGGAATTCCCACTTTAAAGGAAGTTTCATTGTTTTACTTCTTTGAACAGCGAGAATTTTATCCTCAAAATGGATGATTGCGCAAGTAACTGGGATGATTTTCAAAACATTCTAAGAATTCATAATCTCCTCAATCTCCTCAACTTCAATAGGAATATTCCGCATCAAGTTAAAAGGTTCGCCAGAGTCTTGTATCACTACATCATCCTCTAATCGAATCCCAAAACCTTCATCTGGGATATAAATACCAGGTTCTACAGTAAATACCATATTGGCTTGCATTGGTTTGTGTAGTAAGCCATAATCGTGAGTGTCTAATCCCATGTGGTGAGACGTACCATGCATAAAATACTTTTTATAGGCTGGCCAATCTTTGTTTTCGTTTTGTACATCGGCTTTATCAAGAAGTCCTAAACCTAAAAGTTCGGAGGTCATAAGTTTACCAACTTCAATATGGTACTGTTCCCAAAGGGTTCCAGGAACTAGCATTTTGGTGGCTTCGTTTTTCACTCTGTTTACCGCATTGTAAACCGCTTTTTGTCTGTCGTTATAGCGACCAGAAACTGGTATGGTACGCGTCATATCACTGGCGTAATTGGCATACTCAGCACCAGCATCTATAAGAATTAAATCACCAGCTTTACATTGTTGGTTGTTTTCGATATAGTGTAATACGTTGGCATTATTTCCTGAGCCAACAATTGGAGTATAAGCAAAACCTTTAGAACGGTTGTTGAGGAACTCATGCATAAACTCGGCTTCGATATTATATTCCCAAACATTTGGCTTTACAAAATTAAGCACACGTCTAAATCCTTTTTCGGTAATATCGCAGGCTTTTTGAATTAGGTTTAATTCAATAGGGTCTTTAACAGAACGCAGACCTTGTAAAATCGGATTACTCTTAGCCACGCTATGCGCAGGATATTTGTTAGTTAACCATTTTGTAAAACGATCTTCGCGCGTTTCAGTCTCTACATTGGCTCTGTAATGTTCGTTAGTGTTAATATAAACGGTATCACATTGTGTCATGATTTCAAACATGATTTTTTCCATATCCTGTAACCAATACACAGTTTTTATACCTGAGGTTTCAAAAGCTTTGTCTTTAGTTAATTTTTCACCTTCCCAAACAGCAATATGGTCGTTCGTTTCTTTTAAGAATAGAATTTCACGATGTTTTTCTTTTGGACAATCTGGAAATAAAACTAAAATACTTTCTTCCTGATCCACACCACTTAAATAAAAAATATCTCTGTGCTGCTGAAAAGGCATGGTGCTATCTGCACTAATTGGATAAATATCATTAGAGTTAAAAACGGCTAAACTGCTGGGCTTCATCTGCGCCATAAAGTTTTTGCGGTTTTTTATAAAGAGGTTGCGGTCTATTAAATTGTATTTCATGGGATGTATTTAAGTGATATTCCCAAAAATAAACAAACTAAAATCGTAAGCAAACGGGAAAGACGACAATCTGTTAAACTTTGTTAGCAAATTTTGAAGTAGCTTTGAGAATAGTTAATTTTCGTTCACTTAAAACCAACCCATCATGTTTTATTCTAAATGTTTAACGTGCTTATGTATTCTAACATCATTTTTTGCATTTTCTCAGCAACCAGCAACATCTGCGGAAACGGTAAAAGCAGCTCTAAAGCAAAAAAATGCCATGACCAAATCATCTTTGGTTAAAAATGTTCCTTTTGAAAATATTGGACCAACAATTATGAGTGGTCGTGTGGTAGATGTAGATGTAAATCCTAATGAACCCTCAGAATTTTATGTGGGCTACGCTTCTGGCGGAGTTTGGCATACTACAAATAATGGTACCACATTTACACCAATTTTAGACAGTTCAGATACTCAAAATGTGGGTGATATCGCAGTACACTGGCCAACGCGAACAATTTATGTTGGTACAGGAGAAAACAATGCATCACGATCCTCTTACGCAGGTATTGGCATTTTAAAATCTACGGATAATGGCAAGTCATGGACTAATTTGGGACTTATGGACGCACATCATTTTGCACCAATTTTAATTCATCCAGATAATCCAGATGTGGTTGTTGTTGGTGCTACAGGACACTTATATTCTGCAAATGATGAGCGTGGCGTTTACAAAACTACTGACGGAGGAAAGACTTGGAAACAAACCTTATTTGTCGATAGTATGAGTGGTATTATTGATTTGCAGGTAAATCCTAATAACTACAATATGATGTTTGCAACCTCTTGGACAAAAGATCGTAAAGCATGGAATTTTTCTGGTAACGGAAATAATTCAGGTATCTATAAAAGTACAGATGCAGGCGAAACTTGGACCAAAGTATCTACTGAGAAAAGTGGCTTTCCAACAGGAGAAGGAGTTGGTCGTATTGGTATTGCAGTTTTTAATGATGATGTAGTTTATGCAATACACGATAGTCAGTTTAGACGCCCTAATGATAAAAAGAAAGATAATAAAAGTGATTTAACCAAAGACAATTTTAAAACCATGTCTAATGCAGATTTCTTAGCCTTAGAAGATAAAAAGTTGAATGGCTTTTTAAAAACAAATGGTTTTCAAGAAAAATATAGAGCGGAAAACGTAAAGCAAATGGTACGCTTTGGAAATGTAAAACCTATTGATTTGGCTAAATATTTAGAAGATGCTAATTCCATGTTGTTTGATACACCTGTGGTTGGTGCTGAGGTTTATAAAAGTGAAGACGGAGGAAAAATTTGGAAAAAAACACATGAAGATTATTTAGACGGAATTTACTACAGTTATGGTTATTATTTTGGGCATATTCATGTTTCACCTGCAGATGAAAATGATATCTATATTTATGGTGTACCTATTTTAAAATCTAAGGATAGTGGAAAGACGTTTGAATCTATTAGTGCAGAAAATGTGCATGCAGATCATCACGCGCTTTGGATAAATCCTAAAAACCCAAATCACTTGGTCAATGGAAATGATGGAGGAGTCAATATTACTTATGACGATGGTAAAAACTGGATTAAAAACAACTCACCATCAGTTGGGCAATTTTATGCGATTAATGTAGATAATGAAAAACCGTATAATGTGTATGGTGGTTTGCAAGACAATGGCGTTTGGGTTGGCGCAAATAATGCAAGAGAAGATAAAGCATGGCATCAAAGAGGGCAATATCCTTGGAAAGGCATAATGGGAGGTGATGGTATGCAGATTCAGATTGATAGTAGAAATTCTAATATCGTTTATACAGGGTATCAATTTGGAAATTATTTTAGATTAAATCTCGAAACAGAAGAACAAACCTACATTCAGCCAAAACATACATTAGGCGAAACACCTTATCGTTTCAATTGGCAAACACCAATAGTATTATCATCTCACAATCAGGATATTTTATATTTAGGAGGGAATAAATTGATGCGTTCTATGAATCAAGGAACCGATTGGGAAGCCATTAGTTTAGATTTAACCAAAGGCGGAAAAAAAGGAAATGTAGCCTATGGTACGTTGGCATCTATTAGCGAAAGTCCATTTCAATTCGGCTTAATTTATGCAGGAAGTGATGATGGTTTAATTCATGTCACAAAAAACGCAGGAGGAAGTTGGACAGACATCACAGGAAACTTACCAAAAGATTTATGGGTGAGCAGAATTATTGCATCACAACATAAAAAAGAACGCGTTTACGTCACTCTAAATGGTTATCGATGGGACGATTTTAAAGTGTATGCTTATATGAGTGATGATTATGGGCAAACTTGGAAATCTATTAGTAGCAATATTCCTGCATCACCAGTAAATGTGATTAGAGAAGATCCTTCAAATGAAAATATCTTGTATTTAGGAACCGATAATGGTGCTTATGTGTCTTTTGATATGGGTAATTCTTGGAACGTATTTTCAAACGGAGTTCCAAACGTGGCTGTTCATGATATGGTGATTCAACCTGAAGCCAAAGACTTATTATTAGGTACACATGGTCGAAGTATTTACAAAGCCAATATTGCTTCATTGCAAAAAATGAATACTGGTATGATGTCAAAACCCATCATGTTTTTCGATATAAATTCTGTAAAACACTCTAGTCGTTGGGGAAGTTCATGGAGTCAATGGTCTGATGCTTTTGAGCCAAAACTAAATATTCAGTTTTTTAGTAATACAACAGGTCAAAAAACGATTAAGATTTTATCTGAAAAAGGAGCAGAATTAAATAGCATGAGTGTGGCTATTGTTAACGGGTTTAATTATGTCGATTATAATTTAGAGCTCACCAACAAAGGAAAGAAAGCACTAATGAAAGCCGATAAAGAACTCGATTTTAAAGAAACAGGAAATAAGAAAAATTATTTACCAAAAGGCGAATATACCATTGAAATAGATGGTGAAAAGACCACTTTTGAAATTAAGTAGCTAAAATCTAATTAAATTCATTCTAAATAATAATTTATCATACAGCGCAGTTGGGATTACGCCAATTGCGCTGTATCTTTGTTTGATTAACTAATAAGATTATATCTACAATGAGCGGAATTCTAAATTCTTCGATTGGAAGAAAATTTGCCATGGCACTTTCGGCACTCTTCCTAATGGTTTTTTTATTACAACATTTTGTAATAAACATATTATCAGTTTTTAGCCCAGACACCTTTAATGAAGCGTCTCATTTTATGGGAACCTTTTGGGCAGTGCAATATTTATTGCAACCTGTATTAATTTTTGGAGTGGTTTTTCACTTCGTTATGGGTTTTGTGTTAGAAATCAAAAACAACAAAGCGAGACGCGTCAGTTATGCTAAGAGCAATGGTGGTGCAAATTCATCATGGATGAGCCGAAACATGTTATTAACTGGAGCTGTTGTATTGGCATTTATGGTACTGCACTTTATAGATTTTTGGATTCCAGAAATCAATATAAAATATATTCAAGGGGATATGTCTGGTTTAATGGACCCTAATGTTGCTGATAGCGGTTTCAGATATTATGAAGAATTGGTTCATAAATTTGAAAACCCAATACGTGTTGCAGCATACTGCCTATCTTTTGTGTTGCTAAGTCTTCACCTATTACATGGATTTAGTTCAGCGTTTCAATCTGTAGGTGCAAATAATAAATATACTAAAGGGTTAAAAGGATTTAGTAAAGTATATGCAATTGGTCTTCCATTAGGATTCGTGTTTATTGCATTGTTTCATCACCTTAACCACTAAAAAAATAAATCTCATATGGCTTTAGATTCAAAAATACCAGAAGGACCACTTGCAGATAAGTGGACTAATCATAAAAATAAAATTAATCTGGTTAATCCAGCGAACAAACGTCTTATCGATGTAATTGTTGTAGGTACAGGACTAGCTGGTGGCTCAGCAGCAGCAACACTTGCAGAATTGGGTTATAACGTAAAAGCATTCTGTTTTCAAGATTCGCCAAGACGTGCACACTCAATTGCGGCACAAGGTGGCATCAATGCAGCTAAAAATTATCAAGGTGATGGTGATTCTACCTACCGTTTATTTTACGATACTGTAAAAGGTGGTGATTACCGTTCGCGCGAATCTAACGTGCATCGTTTGGCTGAGGTATCTACTAATATTATTGATCAATGTGTGGCGCAAGGTGTGCCTTTTGCTCGTGATTATGGTGGATTATTAGATAACCGTTCATTTGGTGGTGTATTAGTATCACGTACATTTTATGCTAAAGGACAAACAGGTCAGCAATTATTATTAGGTGCTTATTCTGCCATGAACCGTCAAATTGGTCGTGGTAAAATAAAAATGTACACAAGGCACGAAATGTTAGACGTTGTCATTGTAGATGGAAAAGCAAGAGGAATTATTGCTCGTAACTTAGTGACTGGTGAAATAGAAAGACATTCAGCTCATGCCGTTGTTTTAGGAACAGGAGGTTATGGAAATGCATTTTACCTGTCTACTTATGCTATGGGTTCTAATGTAACTGCGGCTTGGAAAGCGCACAAACGAGGTGCTTATTTTGCAAATCCATGTTACACGCAAATTCACCCAACATGTATTCCTGTGTCAGGAGATCATCAATCGAAATTAACATTGATGTCTGAATCTCTAAGAAATGATGGACGTATTTGGGTGCCAAAACATAAAAAGGATGTTGAAGCAATTAGAAACGGAACTTTAAAACCAACACAATTAGCTGAAGAAGATAGAGATTATTATTTAGAGCGTCGTTATCCTGCTTTCGGTAATTTAGTACCACGAGATGTAGCATCTAGAGCTGCAAAAGAGCGTTGTGATGCTGGTTACGGAGTTAATAAAACTGGTGAAGCGGTTTACTTAGATTTTGCATCTGCATTTATGCGTTATGGAAAAGAGCAAGCGCATGTTAAAGGTTTAAATGAAGACGATGACGCGCTAGTGAGAAAACTAGGTCAGGAAATTGTAAAGAATAAATATGGAAATTTATTCCAGATGTATGAGAAAATCGTAGATCAGAATCCATATGAAACACCAATGATGATTTATCCTGCAGTTCATTACACCATGGGAGGTATTTGGGTAGATTATAATTTAATGACAACAGTTCCTGGTATGTATGCAATTGGAGAAGCCAACTTCTCAGATCATGGTGCTAACCGTTTAGGCGCTTCAGCATTAATGCAAGGTTTAGCGGATGGTTACTTTGTTTTACCATATACAATCGGTGATTATTTGGCACATGATATTAGAACAGGACCAATTCCAACTGATACCAAAGAGTTTGATGAAGCAGAGCAGAGCGCTACTGAAATCATTAATAAATTAGCAAATAATAATGGGTCTAAGTCAGTCGACCATTTCCACAAACGTTTAGGTAAAATTATGTGGAATAAATGTGGAATGGCAAGAAACGCAAAAGATCTTAAAGAAGCAATTGTTGAAATAGCAGAATTAAGAGCAGAGTTTTGGAAAGATGTAAAAGTACCAGGAGAGGCGAATGAATATAATGAAGAGTTAGCAAAAGCTGGTCGTGTTGCAGATTTCTTAGAATTAGGTGAATTATTTGCTAAAGATGCGCTTGTAAGAGAAGAATCTGCAGGAGGTCATTTTAGAGAAGAATACCAAACACCAGAAGGTGAAGCCATGCGACGTAAAGAGTTTCAATTTGTTTCTGCTTGGGAGTACAAAGGTGAGCCAAAGGATGCTGTGCTTCATAAAGAAGATTTGGTGTATGAAAATATAGAAGTGAAAGAGAGAAGTTATAAATAAAATAGTTTATGGTTGATGGTTGTTAGTTTATGGACAGCCTAACTAACAACATGCAACTAAAAACCAAAAACTAATAGTATGAATTTAACGTTAAAAATATGGCGTCAAAAAGGCGCTAATGACAAAGGAAAAATAATCGATTACGCTATTGGCGATGTATCACCTGATATGTCATTTTTAGAAATGCTCGATGTTTTAAACCAAGATCTTATTGAAAAAGGAGAAGAACCAGTAGCTTTCGATCATGATTGTCGTGAGGGTATTTGTGGTTCTTGTTCCATGTTCGTTAACGGACAAGCACATGGTCCAGATTCTATGATTACGGTTTGTCAATTGCACATGAGAAGCTTTAACGATGGCGATACTATTTATATTGAGCCATGGAGAGCAACGGCATTCCCTGTAATTAAGGATTTAATTGTAGATAGATCTGCGTTTGATCGCATTCAACATGCAGGTGGATTTATTTCGGTAAATACCTCTGGTAATACACAAGATGCAAATGCTATTCCTATTGAAAAACACAATGCAGATATGGCATTTGATGCGGCAACATGTATTGGTTGTGGAGCTTGTGTAGCGAGTTGTAAAAACTCTAGTGCTATGTTATTTGTTTCCGCTAAAGTATCTCAGTTTGCCTTATTACCACAAGGACAGGTTGAAGCTGCGGATCGTGTGATGAACATGGTAAAACAAATGGACGAAGAAGGTTTTGGTAACTGTACCAACACAGGAGCTTGCGAAGTGGAATGTCCTAAAGGAATTTCTTTAGAAAATATTGCACGTATGAATCGTGAGTATTTATCGGCAAGTTTTAAAGGTTAATCATTTCCTGCGAAAGCAGAAATTCTATAAATTAAAATCCCAAGTATTAATTATAACTTGGGATTTTTTCTTTTATTTGAAATCAAATCACTAAAATGAAACACCTCTTTTTTACGTTGCTAATGGTATGCAGTGTTGTAACATTGAGTTGCGCTCAAAACCAAAATAAGACTAAAAAGTTTAACGAAACTCAGCTTTTAGAACGCTTAGAGATCTTAAGTTCTGATAAATTTGAAGGTCGAAAAACGGGCGAAAAAGGCAATGATTCAGCTAGAGCTTTTATCATCAAGGAATTTCAAAAGCTAAATGTTTCTGGATACAACGGTAAGTTTGAGCATCCTTTTCAATTTAAACAAGGTAACAAAGTCTATAAGGCTAACAATATTCTAGCAGAAATAAAAGGAACTGAGTATCCTGAAACGTATATTGTTATTAGTGCACATCACGATCATTTAGGTATTATAGATGGAAAAATTTATAATGGCGCAGATGATGACGCTTCAGGTCTTTCTGCTTTAATAAGTTTTGCCGAATATTTCGTAAACCATCCACCGAAGCATTCTGTAATCTTGGCAGCGTTTGATGCAGAAGAATTGGGTCTGAGAGGTGCAAAAGATTTTGTAAAACAATTAGATAGTATTGAGGTCATGGTAAACCTTAATATGGACATGATTGGCAGAAGCGCTAAAGACGAATTGTATGCCGTTGGTGCACGCTATAACGAAAAACTAACAACCATATTAGAGGGTTTTAAGAATACAACCACAACGAAGCTACTTCAAGGTCATGATGGTACAGACGGAAAACAAGATTGGACTATGGCGTCAGATCATGCACCTTTTCATTTAGCTGAAATCCCATTTTTGTATTTTGGGAATGAAGATCATGCGGCTTATCACAAACCCACAGACGATTTTGAGGCTATTACACCGCAGTTCTATAAAAATGCGATACATATTATTCTCGCTATCTTTGAGACTATTGATCATTTAGGTTTATAATTTTATGCAAAATTCAGAATCATTTTATAAAGCACAATTACAAAGCAACCAATCAGAAGCCAAACGTATTTACAAACAAATGAGTTTGTTGAGTATTCTGAGACTTTCAGTTTTCTTATTAGCAGCTTTTGGTATATATCTCAGTGCACCGCAGTGGAAAATTGTCGCTGCTATTGCTGTTTTGGGCTTGGCTATTTTCTTGTTTTTATTATCGCGATATACCGATTTAAAATCGAAACGAGCGTTGCATAAAAGATTGGTTACGATTAATGAAGATGAACTAGAGATTGCAAAAGGTAATTTTTATGAGAGACCAGATGGCTCAGAATTTCAAGATCCGAAGCATTTTTTTAGTTTAGATATCGATTTATTTGGAAAGGGTTCTTTTTTTCAATTTATAAATAGAACCGCAGTAAAAGAGGGTACAGAAAAGCTTACCCAACATGTATTGGCAAATGATATCACTGCTATCAAAGAACGACAGGCAGCTATAAAAGAGTTGGCTGCATTACCAGAGTGGCGACAAAATTATACAGCTGTGGCGCAAGGTGCGGCTATAGAGCATTCTGCTAAATCCATTATAACCTGGCTTAAAACGTATAAGTCCTTTTTAAATCCAATGAAATATTGGTTGAGTATTGGGTTTAGTTTGGTGTCATTAGTAATTTTAGCATTGGGATTCGTCGATGTTGTGGGCTTAGAAACAACAGGTTATCGTTTGCTGTTATGGTTAATAATAGGGCTGGGATTAACAGCAATATTTTTAAAACGAATCAACCATGTAGCTGAAAATACAGGGAAAGCAAAAGATACATTTCGGCAATACGCTTTGTTATTACAGCGTATCGAAAACCAAGAGTTTACTTCACAGCTGCTTAAAGATCAACAACAAAAAATTCAATCTGAGGGTTTAAAAGCTTCAGAAATATTTTCAAAATTTTCAAAGGCTTTAGATGCTTTAGATAATAGAAATAACTTGATTGCAGCGATATTTGGTAATGGTCTTTTACTGTCTGATATCCGAAAAACATACCGAGTAGAACAGTGGATTACAAACTACGGACATAAAGTTGATGATTGGTTTGAAGTCGTTACCTTTTTTGATGCTTTCAATAGCTTTGGTAATTATGCATTTAACCATCAAAACTTTTCTTATCCTATTCTTACAGATGAACCTGTTACTATTTTAGCAGAAGATTTAGGGCATCCATTATTAAATCCTGAAAAACGCGTGGATAGCGATTTAAAGCTAGAAGAAGAACAATTTTTCATTGTCACAGGTGCAAATATGGCAGGAAAAAGTACATTTTTAAGAACCGTAGCACTTCATATCGTTATGGCTAATGTTGGATTGCCCATTTGTGCTAAACAAAGCAAATACAAGCCTATTAAGCTAATTACAAGCATGCGCACTACAGATTCTTTAACGGATGATAGCTCATACTTTTTTAGCGAATTAACACGACTTAAATTTGTGGTAGATACTGTTGAAAAAGACACCTCATACTTTATTATATTAGATGAAATCCTAAAAGGAACTAACAGTACAGATAAAGCCATTGGCTCAAGAAAGTTTGTAGAAAAGTTAGTAAAACTCAACGCTACAGGTATCATAGCCACACACGATTTAAGCCTCACAGAAATTGAAACCGAATTAGAAGCTGTAAAAAATTATTATTTTGACGCAGAAATCATAAACGACGAACTCTATTTTGACTACAAGCTAAAACAAGGGGTTTGCCAAAACATGAATGCTAGTTTTCTTTTGAAGAAGATGGAGATTGTATAGTGAAATGTCATTCTGAGCATAGCGAAGAATCTCATCTAATATCCATATAATCGGAATTAAAGATTCTTCGCTATGCTCAGAATGACAAGAAAACAAAAAACCCTCTCTATTTCTAGAAAGGGCTCTTATAATTTTTAAGAAAATAATTTCCTAAGCTTCAAAAGCTTCGATAGAAACATAAGACTTATTGTCTTTCTTCTTAGTAAACTTCACTAAACCATCTACTTTAGCATGTAAAGTGTGATCTTTTCCTTGGTATACGTTTTCAGCTGGGTGATGCGTATTACCACGTTGTCTTAATATGATATTTCCAGCAATAGCAGCTTGTCCACCAAATATCTTAACGCCTAAACGTTTCGATTCTGATTCTCTACCATTCTTCGAACTACCAACTCCTTTTTTATGAGCCATTGTCTTAAGGTTTTTTTGTTATACTTAAGTAGTAAGCAATTAAGCTTTACCACCATCTAATTCGTCTTGCCATTTTTTAAGCTCGTCCCACTTACCATCAGCAGCCATTTGGGCTTGTGCTGGCCAAGTATCAGTAACATGGTTACCACGAACATTTGCAATGATTTCAGCAATTGCTTCTGGTGTAGCCTTAGCTAAATCAGAAAAAGTAGCGATACCTGCTTCTACTAAAGTAGATGCAATTTTTGGTCCAATCCCTTCAATTTTCTTTAAATCATCAGCTTTACCAGTTGATTTAGCCGCTGCCTTTGGCGCCGCTTTTTCAACCTTAGGAGCAGCAGCTTTCGCTTCTACTTTTGGTTCAGCTTTCTTAGCTTCTTTTTTCGGAGCTGCTTTTTTAGCTCCAGAAGTAGCAATACTCTCAATTACAATTTCAGTTAAAGATTGTCTGTGTCCATTTTTAACACGGTAACCTTTACGTCTTTTCTTTTTGAAAACTATTACTTTGTCACCTTTAAGGTGCTTCAAGACTTTTGCACTGACTTGTGCTCCGTCTATAGCTGGGGCGCCTAAAGTTACATTG
>NZ_JBGCDQ010000016.1:0-63080 GCF_045105575.1 Winogradskyella sp.
ATTGATGACATAATTACGCTTTTGCTTTTGCTTTAACTTTCATTTTTTCTCTTCTTCTCTCAGCCCATGAAATAGCATGTTTGTCTAAACTCACAGTTAAGTAACGCATAAAACGCTCATCACGTCTAAATTCTACCTCTAGTGGCTCAATTGCTTGTCCATCTACAGTAAATTCAAATAAGTGATAAAAGCCACTTTTTTTGTTTTGGATTGGATACGCTAGCTTTTTTAAGCCCCAATCTTCTTTGGATATCATCTTAGCACCTTTAGAAACGAGGAAATCCTCATATTTCTTTACTGTCTCCTTTATCTGATCTTCAGATAAAACGGGATTTAAGATGAAAACAGTTTCATAATGATTCATAATAAATAATTTTGTTTATTGTTAAAACGGCTGCAAAAATACACATTTATTCTATATTTGCCTATTCATTTTACAACTACTTTTCTACGTCCTATTTTAAGGCTAAAATCCTCTAAAAAATATGTTAATCACGACGCTTTGTCGGTAATATTTGTTTTTTAACCGAATTTATCGTACTATTGTCGATATCTTAACCTAAAATAAATAATGTTATGACTTTAAACTGTGTAGTTGTTGATGATTCTGCGATTCAGCGCCTCTCTATAGTAAAGTTAATTGAGAATCATTCCTCACTTAATCTTATTGCAGAGTACAGCAGTGCGTTAGAAACAAAAAACGGTCTTAATACCCATAAGGTTGATCTTATCTTCTTAGATATAGAGATGCCAGTATTAAACGGTTTTGAGTTGCTAGATGTGCTCAACAACAAACCCCAAATTATTTTTGTTACCGGTAAAACCGAGTATGCTTTTAAAGCATTTAATTACGATGCTACTGATTATCTTCAGAAACCAATTACAAAAGAACGTTTTAACGTTGCCGTAGAAAAAGCTATTGAGCAGCACAAATTAAAACTCGATTTTAATGAGACTGATGGTGAACATATCTTTGTAAAAAGTAATCTTAAAAAACGTAAAGTTTATATTAAGGATATTAAATGGATTGAAGCCCTTGGTGATTACGTAAAAGTGGTTACAGAAGAAAACAGCCTCGTTGTTTTGTCAACTATGAAGGCCTTTGAACAAGAATTACCAGAGGGTAAATTCTTGAGAATTCACAAATCCTATATTGTGAATCTAGACAAAATTGACCGATTTAACAGTAAAAATGTTGAAGTTGGTGCTTATGAAATTCCATTGAGTCGAAATAAAAAGACCCAATTAGTAGATGCGTTAAATAATATGTAGAATTTTTACATCTCTTATTTAGAGAATTACATTATAAGTTTTAAAAAATCCTGAGCTTTTGCTTGGGATTTTTTAGTTTACTTCACTAAAGTTCCCTTGAGAGGACTTTAGGGATGTTTTTGAAATTTTAGACTATATAGATTTTTTTAAGTATATATTTATAGTAGTAGATAAAGACGTAAGATAAAGCAAGACCATATTTGACTATTGTTTGAAATACTAGGCGATTCACTTTTTCAGCGGAATTGGTTCAACTTACAAATTATGTCTAACTCATAGCCTAAGACTTCAGACCTGCGAGGTTTGAAAAACCTGCTAGGTCTTAGTAGCATTAGTAATTATCCACATTAAGAATAACTCTAACAGACCTAAAATCCTTAACCGCATTAAAACTATTCTCAATCTTCATAATGGCTGCTTTTGTTTTGCCTAAAGATTGGTTTTGAGGTATTTTAACTAAAATATTTTTATGATATAAATTACGGATTCGCGATACTGGTGGAAATTCTGGTCCTAAAACATTCGCTTTAAAAATTTGTTTTAATGATTTAGCATACCAATCTGCCGCTAAATTGACACGATTGTAATCTTTGTGCTTAAACGTAATTTTAATCAATCTAAAGATCGGTGGATATTTATAATTGTAACGTTCATTCATCTGTTCCGCAAACATTTCCTTATAAGAATTGGTAGACACTTGTTGTAAAATATTATGATGCGGATTATAAGTCTGAATTAATACTTTTCCCCTTAAATCAGTCCGTCCGGCTCTACCAGAAACTTGTGCCATTAATTGATAACTGCGCTCGTGAGCTCTAAAATCAGGAAAGTTGAGTAGATTATCTGCATTCATAATACCAACTAACTTTACGAATCTAAAATCGAGACCTTTAGTCAGCATTTGGGTACCGACCAAAATATCAACTTCACGCTGTTCAAAACTATTTATTATTTTCTCGAAACCATATTTGCCTCTTGTGGTATCTAAATCCATCCGTGCCACTTTCTTTTCAGGAAATAGTACTTTGACTTCTTCTTCTATTTGTTCGGTTCCAAACCCTTTGGTGTCTAAAGTTGAATTGCCACAACCTTGACAACTTTTTAGCATGGCCGAATTATAACCACAATAATGACAACGCAACTGATCTCTGTATTGGTGATACGTTAAACTCACATCGCAATTAGGACATTGCGGAGAGATTCCGCAAGTGGTACATTCTATAATTGGTGAAAATCCACGTCTATTCTGAAATAAGATAATTTGAAAACCTTCTTCTAGTGTTTCCGTCATTTCTTGAATGAGGCGATCGCTAAAATGCCCTTTCATGCGTTTTCGTTTGTACTTATCTGCTAGATCGACCAATTCAATATCTGGCATCATGACGTTGTTGAAACGCGTATTTAATTCTACCAAACCATACTTACCTTGGCTGGCATTATAATAACTTTCTAAACTTGGTGTTGCCGAACCTAAAAGCGTTTTTGCTTTAAATAAATTAGCCAAAACTATGGCAGCATCTCTAGCATGATAACGTGGTGCAGGATCGAATTGTTTGTAAGACGATTCATGTTCTTCGTCAACAATGATTAATCCTAAATTATGAAAAGGTAATAATAAAGCCGAACGTGCTCCGATGATGACTTGGGCTTTTTCGGAATTATTCAACATATTTTGCCAAACCTCTACCCTTTCATTTCCTGAATATCTGGAATGAAACACAGCTACCTTTTCGCCAAAATAATCTTGAAGACGACCTACCAATTGTGTCGTCAAGGCTATTTCAGGCAAGAGATATAACACTTGTTTTCCTATATCGAGCTGTTTTTGAATGAGCTGCACATAAATCTCAGTTTTACCAGAAGACGTGACACCATGCAACAATACCACAGACTTTTCTTTAAAAAACGTTTCAACCTCATCATAGGCTTTTTGTTGCGCTTCACTTAAACGTTTAGCATCCGCATCTCCTTCGCCTTCAAACTGAATACGATCGGTTTTAATATGGTATTCTTCTAAGATTTGTTTATCAATTAATGCTTTTACGATGGAAGTTGATGTGCCACTGCGTGATGTTAATTCCGAAACTTTTATGGGTTGCTTTAACGATGCTTCCATGGTAAATAAAGTCAACACTACTTCGCGCTGTTTTGGAGCACGACTTAATTCTTCTAATAATTCTTGTAGTTTTTCTTGCGATTTATGATTGTGATGCAACTTTACATATCGCACTAATTTTGGTGTGTACTTTTCGTAAAGTTCTTCCTGTAAATTTAAAACCCCTTTTTTAACCAAATTATTGATAATTGGCAACACGCGCTTTTTATCTAATATGGAAACCACCTCATTAATTTTTAAGGAGGATTGGTGTTGTAAGGCTTCATAAATTAAAAATTCTTCATCTTTTAATTCAGAATCATTAATAGTTATGTTTTCATTTTTTGAAATAAGGGTTTCACTTTCTAACAAAAATGCATTTGGCATTGCAGCACGCATTACTTCACCTAGACTGCACATGTAATATTGAGAAATCCACTCCCAATGTTGCAATTGGTTTTCTGTAATTACTGGAGTATCATCTAATATTTGATGAATGGTTTTGGCATCATAAGCTGTTGGTGGATTTTGATGAATGCTATAAACTAAAGCCGTATAAATTTTACTTTTACCAAAAGGCACAGCCACGCGCATGCCAACTGAAAGAAACTTTGCTTCTGCTTCTGTAATATGGTATGTAAACGCTTTTTGAAGCGGAATTGGTAAAATAACATCTATAAAATGCAGCATTATTTTACACGTTTCCAGTATTGTGTTTTGTAGAAAAAAGCAATGTAACCTCGTACTTCTAAAGTATCAGGATTGTCTTCTAATTTCAGTCTGCATGAGTATTCTTTACCGTTACTAGGATTGAGAATACTGCCATCTTCGTAGACGTCATCATCTTTTGTTAAACCGTCAATAATAACCATACCCAAAATAGGTTGATCTTTATTTTCATCTTCGCACTCGGTGCATTTTGAATTCTTTTTTTTCGGATTTAATAGTTTGATAATTTTACCGTAAACTTTTCCATCGACCTCATAGATTTCTACAATCGATTTTTCTTCGCCAGTTTCGTCATCAATGGTTTTCCAAGTACCAAAAATCGATTGTGCAGAAACGGCATAGCCAGTAAGGCACGTAAAAATTAAAATCATTATATTCTTAATCATAAGCTAGTGTATTTTAGTGATACTTCAAAAATAAGCGGTTTAATTAAAAAAACCATCTCGATTTGAGATGGTTTGTTAACACTTGAAAAAAAATATAATTATTCTTTTACTATTTTGAACGTTGCCTTTTGAGTTTCCGTTTCAAGACTTAAAATGTAAATTCCTGATTCTAAATTTTCTAATTCAAGTTTTCTTAAGTCTTTTGTTGTATGATAAACTTCTTTACCTGTGATATCATAGATGACTATTTTTTCAAAGGTTAGAGACTCTGATACTTCAATGTTAATAATGTCTGTAAATGAATTTGGGCTGATTTGAACTATTTTATATAAACTATCCTCTATCCCTAGATTTGGATTTATTGTAAATATTTCACATTCATAGAATGACCATTCATCAAAAGAATTTTGCACTCGGATACAAAAGAAATGATCACCTTCTGAAAGTCCATCAGTACCAATATTAATAATTTGTGGAGAACTAGAGATATCAAGAGGTTCGCCGAAACCAATACCAGGATCACTATCTATAAAATATTCTGCGGTTACCACATCTAATTGGTCTATTTGAAAATCTTTTATATAAATAATCTGCCTATCATAATGACTCCAATTATTATCACTATTAAAAGTCCTAATATATAAATCGTGAAACCCATCTGACAAACTTGAAATCTCAATGGTATAAGTTTGACTAAGTTCGCCAGAGTTTGCGTTTACTGTTAAACTTGTACCATTACCAACTCCAGGATCTGAGTCAAAAAAATATTCCGCAGAATCTATGCTTTGGGCATATGCAATGGAACTAAGTAGCATTGAAAAGACTAATATTATACTTTTCATAATTTTTTAGTTTGATGAAGATTCAATTGTAACTTCGATAGTACCGCCTGGTGCTACCTGCTCTGTAATAGCTGTTATGCTAACTGATGGAATACCTGCCGTAAAACCAGAATTATTAAAAACGAAATTAATGTTGTCATAAAGACCCATATCTAAACCGCCAGCTCCTGAGCCTATTGCTGGTGAGCCCGCTTGTAGATTATAATCGTCTAAAGCCGCTTCAAAATCATCATTATTTACATTAACAAATAAGGGGTCGACATTATCTAAATTATTTGAACCTTCCATTAAATCAACGTTACCAGTGCCTTGATTATATGATAAACAATTTTCAAAAATTACGCCTGGACTATTATTATTGGTGTCTGATGGACCACGGTCATCATAAAAAATACAGTTCTGCAATATGATAGAACCGTTTGCATTACCTGCATTTGTTGCGGGAACCTGAACGCCAGAAGTTGCTCTAAAAAAGATATTATTTCTTATTGTAATTGAATTATAGTTTTCGTCAACTATAATTCTACTCCTTATGATATTATTCGTTATAATTAGGTCTGTTGCATTTCCCATTATAGTTCCTGTAACTGACCCTCTAATGATTACATTATTAACACCCTCATCTTGAGTAAAACTTCCAAAATCGATTCTATTATTAACTCTACAGTTTTCAATAATTATATCTTGAATTTGTAATATAGAATTTTGACAATCAATACGATCTGTTATGTACAAACCTGTAAATCTGGAATTAGATGCATTATCTTCAAGAACAATTTCTTCGATAATTGTATTCCTCAAAGTATTACTATGGCCAAAACCAATAAGATTAATTGATTTATTGACTATAATCTCTCCATAAGTCAATTCTGAAGGATGCACATAAATAATGTCACCTGAAGCTGCTTCATCTATGGCCAGCTGCAAATCACTATACTCGGCATTTGCACCCACCGAATTATCTACGGTAATTATTGTTTGAGCGTTTATAAAAAATGATGATATTAAAAACATCAAACTGAGGGTTGTAATTTGTTTCATTTTGTTTTTGGTTTTAAGAATTAATTAATAGCTAAATAAATATGGCATCTTATCGCACTATCCTTTTTAAGGTAAATGCAACAGAGACACTAAAGTTTTTATTAAAATTAAGGGTAATAAATTAGTTGATAGCAGTTTTAGGAGATACTAAAAATCAAAATAATAGTGAATTCCTGCTCCATAAGAAAGCCCTGCAAAAGAGCCAAAAACAGAATTGAATCTACCACCAACATAACCGAGTTCGGCACTAAAGGTAAAACCTTCAACAAATTCTGGAATTTCCAATTCTACTCCTCCACCGAGACCAAAAGAAACCGTATTTGATGATTGAGAGATACCGAAAAAATCATCTCTAACTGAAAAATAACCCAACTGCGCATAAGCGTATGGTTTGTAAAAAATCTCATCATCACTAATACCACCAACATCAAAATTATAAATATAACGTCCGGAAGCAGCAAAAGAAGCACTACCAAAACCATAGGCTCCAAAACCAGCAATAACTTGAGCTCCATGAGTTTCTGTAATGTTATATTTTAGACTTACACCATAAGCTGGGTAAGAAGACACTAAACCTACAGCTGCTGCACCAGGCTCTGCCATGACTTGCGCTTGTACGTTTGCAAAAAACATAAAACTAAACAATAGGGTAAAAAGGTAATTAGTTTTCATAATAAAATGGATTGATTAATAATAATATTTTTATGTGTTTTGATCTAAGTACAAAACACATAATAAATTAATAATGAGGTAAGTAAAGAACATTCAATTCAAAAGAAACAGCAAACAATCACGTTAAAAAGCATATATTATCGTCAAAATAAACTTACAGATTTTCAATTTAAAAATTCAATATTTAACACCTATGTATTAAAAACTATATACATGAATGTAACGGTTTCATAAGTCTATATTATAAGGCACATTGCTAAAGACTCCGTTAGATATCGCATAAGTCACTTCTATAAAGGGTTCTTTTACAATATAGCTAAAGCTTCCTGAAATGGTCTCGTTAGAGGTATCAATTGCTGAAATTGCTAATGTTGCACTTATGGTTTCATCCGCATCAATATAAACATCGTTGCTTCCTTCAAAAAAGTACAGCCCTAACAAATTATCTTCTGGGTAGTTAAAATTTGCCCCAGCAACAATAACATTTGGGTCTTCCATTACTAACGTCAACCCTAACTGTGTTGTTTCAGTCTCATCAAAAATATCATCCAAAGCTATAGCTCCAACTGAAAATCCATAAACTGTTTCTGTACCAACCTCGGCACTGATAAGTGCAGCACCAGCACCATCTAAACCTGAATCGAAATCTTTTGTCTGTCCATTTATCTTTGCGCTTAGTGTTCCTTCCGAATCAAATCCAAGCTGATCGATAATTTCATCTTCAAGATTACAACTTGTTAAGCCGATTGCAATTAAACATAACAGTATTTTTTTCATGAGTATCTGGTTTTTAATTTATAATTGAATCATTAATTGTTAAGATTTATCCGTTTCCTATTTTAAATAATTTACGTAATGCTGTTGTATCCTTATTTTTTTTCACTTTTGAATTATTCGTGTTCTTCTTTTTAGAAGGTTTTTTAACTGTTTTATCTAAAGTTCCTTTTCTTCTAGTCTGCGCACTGGACATCTTTTGTATTTCATTTTGTAATTCAACTTCTCCCAGCCTAGTCTTATTGGTAATTGTGTTTCCTGCCTTTTTATCAGCAAGTGCTCGCAACTGCGCTACTTTTGTGTCTAAATCACCAAAATAGATTTTATCATAGAGTGCAATAGCTTCCGTGTAGCGTTTTTGCTCTTCATATACCCATGCCAAAGACAATAATTCATTTCTGGTTGCTTTAGCATTCTCTCTTTTAGGGTTAAGCTCTAAGCTTTTGATAAGATCTGCCTCAGCTGCCTTAATATTTCCTAATTTAAAATGAACCTCAGCTCTCATAAAATAAGCGGCTGCATTTGGTCTTAATGCCACCACTTGATCATATTTGTCTAAATCGTTTTCTTTTGTATTTTCTTGCGCAATAAGCTTTTTACTCGTTCTCTGAAAGTCTATATGTTGATAATAAACATCGCATGTATAAATTAGTTCAGAATACATCGCTATTAATAAGTCCTTTCTAGCTATTTGTCCTTTCTGAAATTTTTTATTGAGATCTGGCTCTATAATTTGAGCATCAATTTGTGTTGCATACTCAGGTAGCGTTTCTCTTAAACAAATTTTGATGGCATTATTAGTGAGTGTACGTTTTAAACTTTCTTGTTCTAAACATGCGCACATATCTGCTCTGAACTCAGTTTTATAAGTTTGTGCATTTACAGATGGCGCTCCTAGTATTAGAGCTATAACTAACATACAAATTTTCATATCTCTAAGTTTTAAGTTGTTGCTAATTGTCATCGTCTTCCTCTGTACCTAAAACATATGCTTTAACAGAAAGCATACAAAACTTTAGTGCTTTCTTAGAGCGGTTTAAGTTGAAGGTCGCTTTAGCCTGTCTCATAAACGAAGCATCACTAATATCTTCCGCAATATTGGGTATTTCTTGCCAAAGGCTATCTACATCACTTTGAGCACGCTCCATTAATTCATCTTCAAGGTCTGCTGGTATATCTACTCCGGCTTTTACTAAACTATCGTACACAAATACTTTATGGTATAACTCGAAAGAATGCTTTACAAAATTATCTACACTAGTAATTTTAGATTTATTTTTAGGTGGTTTAACACGTATATCTTGAGACCAAATAGATGTTGATATAAGACCTATTATTAATAAAATGATGACATTTTTTTGATATTTACTTTGAAGGATTTTCATAACAATTAGATTAATTATTTAAATCAAAGAAACAACAGACTCCATATATTTCCTATCCTTAATTTATAAGTGCGCACTTTGACTTTATTTTCGCGACAAAAGAATGGCAAATAAAAAAAATTAAATTACTTTTAACTAGCTATTAATTAAACATATGAAGTTCTACCTTAACCTCTTTATTATATTAGGTTCATTGCTCTGTTTTGCTCAACAACAAAAAATTGATTCTCTTATTCTTGAATTAGAAGTTCAAAATGGAGAAACTATAAGTAAACTTAAAATCCTTAATCAGTTAGCAAATTCTTATCAGTACACTAATCCCGAACTGGGCTTAGGTTATGCGGAAAATGCCATAGAACTTGCTAAAACTCTTAAATTAAAAGACGAAGAAATTTTAGCTTATAAATACAAAGCATACAATTACACAGCCTTATCTAAAGACTCATTAGCTATCGCTACCTATGATCGTATTATTAAAATTCAAACCGAACGTAAAAAATGGAGCGAAGTCGCAAAAGCAACCTACAATAAGGGCTTGTTATTACATGGTCAGTCCTATTACAACCAAGCAAACACCTGTAACCGTAAAGCATATGAAATTTTTGAAAGAGAAAAAGATAGTTTTTTAATGTCGGTAGTGCTTAATAGTATTGGTATTAATGAAATGTATTTGTCTTTATATCCAGAAGCTATTGAAAACTTTCTCAAAGCGTCTACCCTCAACGAACTTACAAACAAAACTGAAACTAATCGCCATGCTGCAATCTTAACCAATATTGGTATTCTATATGTGCGACTAGAAAAATATGACCGTGCACTTAATTATTACAATAAAAGTCTCGAAATCAGCAAAAAACTCAATGCAGAGTATGAAATTGCAAATCTTTATACCAATATTGGCAACTTATATGATGGTATTGACCAACCACAAAAAGCTATAGATTATTATCAACAATCTTTTGATATTATGAAACGTATTAACGACGATTTTGGTATTGCCAGTGCCCTCGCTAATACTGGAATTGCCTATATCAGCTTAAAAAACTATGATAAAGCTTTATCATATCTAACTAGGACAATACCTTTATTCAAAGCACTTAACAATACTAATAGTTTAGCGATAACCTATGAAAGTATTGGAACCGCACATTTTGAAAACGCAGCAGAAAGTACCACTAAAAAAAGCCTACTTACTAAAGCCAAGCTTAATTTTGAAAAAGCCCTGATGTATGCAACAGAAATTAATAGTATCGTAAGAAAAGCTAGCGCATTTGAAAAATTAGCTCAAGTAAATTATCAACTGAACGACTTTAAATCTGCCTATCTTCATAAAAATGAAGCAGAAAAATTAAAAGACAGTGTTATGTCTTCTGAAAAGAAAGAAGAAATTGCTAAACTCGAGGCAAAGTACGAATATGAAAAGAAGGAGGTTGCACTTAATGCCATTCATGATAAAGAACAAGCTTTAAAAGAAGTAGAACTTACGCAACACAAATTAATGATAAAATCATCAATCATAGGCGTTAGTGTTTTAGCCATCGCAGCTATCATTAGTTTTATTCTCTATCGACGAAAACAAGAAGCAAAAGTAAAGGCGAAAGAAGCAGAATTTAATCTCAAAGTTTCTGACACAGAACTTAAAGCTTTACGAGCTCAAATGAATCCGCATTTTATTTTTAACTCCTTAAATTCGATTAACTCATATATAGCAAAAAATGATACAGAAAATGCAACAAATTATCTGACTAAATTCTCCAAATTAATGCGTGAAACGTTAGAAAAGTCTGCACAAAAAGAAATTACGCTTAACGAAGACATTCATATCTTAAAAACTTATATGGATATCGAGAACAAGCGTTCTAATAATAGCTTTAAATATAAAATTATGGTTGATGACGCTATTGATCCTGAAAATGCCTTAATTCCTCCGATGATTCTTCAACCATTTGTAGAAAATAGTATTATCCATGGCTTAAGAGATTTTAAGCAAGATGGAATTATTCATATTAATTATAAAAAAGAAAAGGAAATGATGGTTTGCAGTATTGAAGACAATGGAGTCGGGAGAGCAAAGTCCTCTCTATCTAAAACAACATCTAAAAAACAATCTTTAGGTGTTAGCATTACAAAAAGTAGAATAGAAATTCTCAATAAAATTAAGAATACAAAGGGAGATGTCACCATTATAGATAAACCAAACGGCACCAGAATTGAAGTTAAACTTCCACTAACATTAGCTTTTTAAAGATGATTAAAACTCTCATAATAGACGACGAAGAACATTGCAGAGAACGTATTAAAAAATTGATTGCAGACCATGGAGAAAACTTAGAAATTATAGGAACATGTCATACCGTTGAAGATGCATTGATAAAAACGAAAACTCTTTTTCCTGATTTAGTTTTTCTTGATATTGAAATTCACGACAAAACTGGCTTTGAGTATTTAGAACAATTGAAGTCTTACAATTTTAATCTAATTTTTACAACTGCTTTTGATAACTACGCGATTAAAGCCTTCAAATATAGTGCTATGGACTATCTATTAAAACCCATTGATAGTGAGGATTTTATAAACGCAATGAAACGGCTAAACAAAAAGAGAGTTTCAGAAAATTCAGACCTTCGCATACATGCCCTTATTAAAAATCTAAAAAGCGATGAGAAGAAAAAAACCATTACTATTCCTACTGCAAATGGATTTGAAATATTAGAAGTTGAAAATATTATTCATTGCGAAGCCGATACCAGCTATACTCATATACAAACTACGACTAACAAACTACTTGTATCAAAACCCATTAAATTTTACCAAGAACTATTAGAAGATTTGAATTTTTTTAGAATTCATAATTCACACCTTGTTAATATAGATCATATAAAAAAATATACTAAGGGAAAAGGAGGCTATGTCACTATGTCCAATAACAGTCATATCGATGTGTCAACCAGAAGAAAAGAAGCTTTTTTAAAACTTTTTAATTAATATCGTTTTTAGCCTGAGGATACTTCCTCAAAAACTGAAGCGACGCATTCAACTCATAACCCAAAAGTAAAATATTAGAGTTAAGCCATAAATACAATAACAAAATTAACAAACCACCAATAGAACCATAAAGTTCATTATACTGAGAAAAGTTGTTGATATAAATACCAAATAGATATGATGTTAGAATAATAAGCAAAGTGGTGAGTAAAGCACCTATTGAAAAGAAGCGCGTATTCCTGCCTTCGCGAGTACCAAAATAATAGAGCGTAGCCGTTGCCAGATATACCATTAATACAAAGAACATATACTTGGCAAAAATAATCCAACCAATACCAGAATTTGATTCTGATGCGGATTCGTGATTAATACTTTGGTACAAAGGCTCAATCACATAAATCTGAAAATATCCAAAAACAGCAACGGTCAATAAAACCAATATGGCTAAGATTAGCGCAATACCAAATGCGTATAAATATTGTCTAAAAACATTGCGCGTCAATTGCTCATGATATGAATTTTCAAAACCTGAAAAAACAGCATTTACACCATTCGCCATAAGTAACATTGACAATAAAAATACAGATGATAACAACCCTGAACCAGAACCTCCGCTGATATTTTCAAAAATATTAGAAAAGAAAAACTCAGAGGTCTGTGGTGGTAAAAATGAATTTAAAAAATCTAAAAAATCAGTTTGAAAATCAGATATTGGAATATGTGGAATTAAGATAATCACAAACAACAAAAACGGGAAAATGGCTGTAAAAAAACTAAAAGCAATAGCACTAGCTCTAGTCGTTAGGGCACCTTTAACAATACCTTTAATATACAGTTCTATGAGATCATAAACCGATAAACCTTCAAAACCAGGCAATTTAATCTGCTTAAAAAAACGCACGACTAAATTCAACACCGGAATCTTATCTAATTTATCTTCTATGGGTTGACTCATTTTATGGCTTTTTGCTTTTGGCCCTTTGCCTTTGGCTTATCATTATTAAGTATTTTACTTGTTACTTGTAAAAAAAAAAAAAAAACTAATTCAAACCGCTTTTAAACTTAAATCTTTATTATAGACTGAATGGGTTAATGCACCAGACGAAATATAGTCCACACCACATTCCGCATATTTTCTGAGTGTATTTTCGTTGATACCACCAGAAGATTCAGTTAAGCATTGATTTCCAATAAGTTTTACGGCTTTGCGTGTATCGTCATAATTAAAATTGTCGATAAGAATGCGGTACACTCCACCACAATCTAAAATTTCTTGTATCTCTTCAAGGTTTCTGGCTTCGACGATAATTTTTAAATCACGATTGGTATCTTTCAAATACTGCTTGGTTAAATTTATAGCTTTCGCTACTCCACCTGCAAAATCGATATGATTATCTTTTAACATTATCATATCATACAAGGCAAACCTATGGTTTTCTCCTCCTCCAATTTTGACAGCCCATTTTTCTAAAGCACGAATACCTGGTGTGGTTTTCCGAGTGTCTAAAATTTTTGTTTTTGTACCTTCTAATAGATCAACAAACGTTCTAGTTTTGGTTGCTATAGCACTCATACGTTGCATAGCATTTAACACCAAACGTTCTGCTTTCAATATGGATTGTGACGCACCTTCTACATAAAATACAATGTCGCCATATTTCACTTTTTCACCATCTTCAATTAAGGTTTCAACCCTCATGTCTTTATCAACATAAGCGAATACTTGCTTGGCAAATTCTACACCTGCAATAATACCTTCATCTTTTACCAACAACTTGGCTTTGCCTTGAGCTGTAGCAGGAATACATGCCAATGAGCTGTGGTCTCCATCACCAACATCTTCTCGTATCGCATTAGAAATTATTAATTCTATTTCTGTATCGAATTGTGCTTTTGAAATCATTTGTCTTGTAATTTGATGTAAAAATAGGAAATAGATTTACGATATCCGATTTTAGAATTACGAATTACAAATCGAAAAAATCAGGAAATCATGAATTGTAAATCGTAAGTCGTAAATTTGAACCATGCAAATAAAACTCATCGCCATTGGCAAAACCGATAACAAAAACCTCCAAGCCTTAATTGCAGATTACACCAAACGTCTTGGCTTTTACGTTAAATTTGAAATTGAAATTATTCCAGATTTAAAGAAGGTTAAACATTTATCTGAAGCTCAACAAAAGGAAAAGGAAGGAGACCTCATTCTGTCTAAAACCACAACATCTGATGTGCTCATTCTTCTCGATGAAAACGGCAAACAATTAGATTCCGTTTCGTTTTCTGGCTACTTACAAAAACACATGAATTCTGGTATTAAAACTTTAATTTTTGTGATTGGTGGTCCTTATGGGTTTTCAGAAGCGGTTTACAAAAGAGCCAATGGTAAATTAGGCTTATCGAAAATGACCTTTTCTCACCAAATGGTGCGTTTATTTTTTATAGAACAACTGTACAGAGGGTTTACAATTCTTAGAAATGAACCTTATCATCATCGCTAAAAACTATAAACCCTCTGAAATTAAACGTCGAATTTAATTAATGTGTTTTATATACTTCTTTTCTTTTTTTAAGTTGTCTCGTTAAATCGCTAATAGTTTCGTGCATTGCAGCTTCGTAAGTTTTTTCGTTAGAGGTGGCAAAAATTCGTGGTCCAGGTAAACTAAGTTCTATATTACATATTTTACCAGCATTGTGATCTTTTTCGTCATTCTTAAAATAAACCTGAGCTGATATAAGAAACTCAAATTTACTAGCTAATTTTTCTAACTTCTCTAGTGTTAATGCCGAAAGTGAACTACTTGCATCGATGTTTACATATTGAAAATTTACCGTCATAATCTATCTTATTTTAATGAATATTTCTTTTCACTAAGATACGAGATTTAGTTAATTTTAAGACTGATAAATATCATAAAATTGAACTAATTTTTTTGAAGAATGATAAAAAAAGTAGTTTATAAAATGTAAGCCATCCTGATCTAACTGACACAAATATTTCAGTTATTAATTGTGGTTATCGCTTTTTCTTGGTCTTAAACCTGTAACCAATGGCTAACTTAGCATTAGTAAGGTTTAATCGATACTTATTACCAAAATCGAAATCAGTAGCATATAAACCGTTGCTGTAGGTTAAACTTACATAATACTGATTTAAACTATAATTTAATCCTGCATGAAAATCTAACTTGTAAAGCAGCGGATTCGATGGTCGGTAAGTCGCATTCGGTAACGTGATTTTTTTATTCATTAAACCCAAACCTGGCATTACGTTAATTGTAGCCGTAATATTCTCTGGTAATTTAAAATAAGAAACCACACCTGCCAACACTCCTATTGAAACTGCCTGATAACGTCTAATATTGGCACGTTCATTAAAAAAAGCAGCCGTTGTTTCTGATAAAATACCAGGTTGTGTAGAAAAATAATCAAAACTACCAAACGCACCCAAACCTGCAGTAATAAAAACACGCTTATGCTCGTCCTTATCTAAACCCGCTTTTAACAGCGCATAAGAAAAAGCAATGTCATCTAAAGTGCGTAAATAATTAAACCCTAAACTTACAGAACGCAAATCATTTATAAAGATGGTTGGTGCATCAACATTATTTTTTGATCTAAATCCTTTATAGGTTTGTGCGTAAACATTTACAAAATGACGCTCATTTACAATCGTCATGCCTTGAAGATCAAATCGTGTGGTTTCCTCTTTATTGCGCCCTCTAATATTAAAAGCCACATCTACAATCATTTTTTCATTGGCAAAACCAACTCCCAAACCATTTCTATTATTGGGTACAAAACGTACTCTAGCATTTTCATTTTGAACTCTAAATCGATTATCTTTATAATTAGCAAATATCCGTATGGAGTAATTTTCGATATTTCTATCAATCAGCAGCGAATCTAAATCATTTAAATCTTGTGCATTAAGCACAATACAGCAAAAACAAGCTACTAAAATTAGCCAAAGCCTTTGAATTAAGGTCTTTTTAAAATTATCCTGTTTTAACAAATGATACGTAATTAGTCTCTATTTTTACAACAGCTAAATTACATTAATAAAAAGATACTATGCAACTTGTTTTCGCTACTAATAATTTAAATAAACTCAAAGAAGTCCAAGTACTAATGCCTAAACCTATTGAGCTACTTAGTTTGGCAACAATTAGATGTACAGAAGATATTCCTGAAACACAAGACACTATTGAAGGCAATGCCATACAAAAAGCGGAATTCCTTAAAACACATTACAACTACAATTGCTTTGCTGACGATACAGGTTTAGAAGTTGAAGCTTTAAATGGTGCACCTGGAGTCTATTCCGCACGCTATGCAGGACCTCAGCGCAATGCAAAAGACAACACCAATAAATTACTAGCCGAACTCAAAGATAAACCGAACAGAAATGCGCAGTTTAAAACCGTCATCGCTTTACAGCTTAATGATAAATTACATACGTTTACAGGAATTTGCAAAGGCACAATTACGGAGAAAAAACACGGTGAAGGAGGTTTCGGTTACGACCCAATATTTAAACCCGAAGGTTCTATAAAAACCTTTGCTGAGATGTCTTTGGAAGAAAAAAATAGAATTGGCCATCGTGGAAAGGCTGTACAACAACTTATAGAATTTCTTAATAAATTATAAAAAAAACCTTATCAAACCTACAGGTTTTTCGCTTCTATCCACTTACTCATATACTTTATACTTTGCATGGTTTGATGCATAAACAACTGACCCATAAAATTCTGTTGTCTATGTTTTTGTAAGTTTTCTGAAAGTGTTTTTAAATGCGAATAGAACGTACCCTCAAAATGCAAACGATTAAAACGTTCATTTAAAACTTCAAAACCATTTTGTTGCTTTTGTTTCCATATTAAAGAATTGGTATAAAGCGAAACGGCTTTTTCTGCAAAGGCCTCAGGATGGTCTTCTACAAAACCATTGACTTCAAAATCACCAAACATACCTTCTGCTGCAATGGCAGTCATTACAGAAGGTGTTCCGTTTTGCATGGCATCAATAAGCTTGCCTTTAAGACCTGCTCCAAAACGTAACGACGCCAAACAAGCTTTGGCATTTTGCATCACCTCATTAGCATCTTCTGCAAATCTTTTAATGATAAAACCTTCTTTTGTGTTGTTCAGCTGTGTGACTTTTTGTGATGCATAAGATCCATAAACATGTAATTCAGTCCCAATAGCTGTCGGAGGCAATTGTTGTTTTATTAAAGGCCAAATCGTCTGTTTCAAATATAAAACAGCATCATAATTGGGTGCGTGTAAAAAGTTACCAATCGTAATGAAATGTGCTCGTGCTTCAAACCTTGGTAATTGGCTGATTTTTTCCTCTAAAATTGGTTCTAATAAAAAAGGAAGATAATACAGTAAACGTTTATCAATTTTAAACTGCTGGATTAATAAATCCATTTCAGCTTCAGAAATAATTAAACTTAAATCGCAGCGATAGATACTGGCAATTTCGCGCTTGGTGGTATCATTTTGAAGATAGCCAATAGACACTGCTGTATTTTGTTTGTGAGCCTCTTCCCTAGCCTTTCGTAAACCATGAAAATCTTCAGTGTCTAAAATTCTTATGGCATCCGGACATTGCTCCGCAACGCGCCAACCATATTGTTCTTCGGTCATAAAACGATCGAACAGAACGATTTCAGGATTCAGTTCGCTTACGAAAACATCAAACGATGTATCATTTAAAAGAATGGGTTTGGTATTGACATTTATAGCATTTAAATCGAACGTGTTCTCAGAGGTTTTAGCTGCAGAAGAAAACGTTACCTCGTACCCTTGACTTTGAAATTGTTGAATCAATTGAAGCATACGACTGCCTGCCGCAGAACTTTGAGGTTCTGGCCAAACAAAACCAATAATTAAAAGGCTGCTATGAGACATAACAACCTTTTAATTGCAGATTTATAATGCCAAAATAATAAAATGAATGTGGCATTTTTTGATTTTAATTACTTTTTAAATAGACGAAACGCTCTAAACGCTTAAGCTCTTTATCATCTACATATTTGCCTATTTCTTTTCTAAATTGTTTTAGATTTACGTAAGGTCGGTATTCATCAAATTCATGTGCCATTTTCTTTCCAACACCTGGTAATGCCAGAATATCTTCATCCGAAGCTGTATTTAATTCTACAGGCACAAACACATAATTTAAATAGCGTTCGACTTCATTTTCATCGACATACTTGCCAATTTCTCTCTTAAATTGTTTTACACTTATGTATGGTCTGTACTCTTCAAACTCATGAGCCATTCGGTCACCCACACCAGGAATCATCTTAAAATCAGCTTCCGCTGTGGTGTTTAAATTCAATGGAACGAAAACTTTTTTATAAAGTTCCTCAGTACCTTCACTTTGAAGAATAGTACTAAAATCTTTCATGTTTAAAAATGGTCGTTGCTCTAAAATCTGAGAAACAATATCCGCGGAAAGTCCTAAGGCATTTAAATCATCTTCCGTAGCTAAGTTCGCATTTAAAACAACCTTAACCGCTGCTTCTGGTTCACTTATTTTTTCATCCTTAGCTTCTGTTTCAACCGCAACACTTGGCTCTTGTTTCTCACTTGCTGCATCTTTACAAGATACAAATACCATAGAGGCTAAAACGAATACTACTAGTAATTTTGATATACTTTTCATTGTTTTTTATTTATAAGTATTAAATATGAATAACCAATTAATGCTAAAACTACCATACTAAGTGGCGCGAGGGCTGGCAATGCACCAGATAAGCTTTCAAAAAATAAATCCAAATTATTTGCTGTGGGCTGCATCTCTATTTCGAACTCATAATTAGCAATCAGATGCAAATATGAGCCATAAACGCCACTCAACGCTGTGATGATTAGCACGAACTTAAATACATTTTTGACTAATGTTGTTCTTAAAAAAAACAACACAATCATCATTAACATAAGCAAGCTTATACAAAGTATGGGAATGAACTGCAATCTATCTTCATAATGACTTAGAAGATACAAGTCTAATCCTGTACCTAACATCATAATTACAAAAGCCAATAAAATAGTTTTATGTAAACTCAAATGCTTTATCTTATAGGTTTAAAATTAATTTGAGATTGTAAAATTACACACGAAACCTTGGAAATAAAAATTATTTAGATAAATTCTAAATAAAAATAGGGTAAGCTTTGTAATACTCAATTACTAAGTTGAAATTTTTACTATTTTAGACCTTTAAAGCTAGCGTTTCAAATAGTAGAGACCTTAAAAAGCATCACATTTACTTTGACCAAAGATCAACTTTACAAAGAACTAAATTTCGTCAATCATTCGGGCGAAAAGCGATTGAAATATGCTCATCTTGTTATTGACAATCCAGAATTGATTACTCCGCTCCTAGACATTGTTTTTGATGTGGATGATAAAATATCGTGCCGAGCAGCTTGGGTATTAGAGTTTATGTGTGGAGAACAATTAGAGGCTCTTATTCCGCACCTTGATGTATTTACAAGTCATATGGCTAAAGTTCATTTAGATTCTGCCGTAAGACCTGTAGCCAAACTTTGCGAGTATCTTATTAAAGCGAATTATTCTAAAACAGACAACAAAATAAAAACACATCTTACCCAACCACATAAAGAAAAGATTATAGAAGCCTGTTTTGATTGGATGATTACTGATGAAAAAATTGCGCCCAAAGCGTATGCCATGCACAGTTTATTTTTATTAGGCAGAGACTATGATTGGATTCACCCTGAATTAGCCATTATTTTAGAACGTGATTATGAAATACAGAGTGCTGGTTTTAAAGCTCGTGCTCGTCATATTTTGAAGAAAATTAAGAGGTGATGGTAGTGGGAAGCGCGAAGATGGAAGATGGAAGATGGAAGATGGAAGATGGAAGATGGAAGATGGAAGATGGAAGATGGAAGATGGAAGACTAAAAATTACACAAAGTTTCACGGAGAAGGCACGGAGATTCACACAAAAAAAAAAGAATTTACTAAGCGTATGCATTGTTAATTTTTACTCCCAATTTCATTTAACTTAGCTTATTTGCAACTTAACAACTTCACGACTTAACAACTTCACAACTTAACAACTTCACGAGAAAACTTATTTTGAAACTCTAAAACTTCCTGTAGTACTGTCAAACGAAATTAAATCCTTTGGAAACAGCCTATTGAATACACCTTCTGTTATTAAATTGCATGGTTGATCGCAAACCACTTTGTCTTTTTGCATTACAATCATCGTATCGCAAAGTTGAATGGCTAAATCAATTTCGTGCGAAGAAAATAAAATCGTTTTCCCTGTTTCTTTCGTTAAGCGTTGAAGTAATTTTAAAATATAAGCTTTATGATACATATCAAGATGCGTCGTTGGCTCGTCTAAAACAATAATAGCTGTGTCTTGAGCCAAAGCACGCGCTATCATTACCTTTTGTAATTGACCGTCACTCAGCTCATAACATCTTTTGTCTTTTAATTCTATAATATTAACAAGGCTTAACGCATTCGTTACTATTGCTGTGTCTTCGTCAGATAAGTTTCCAATCCAATTGGTATAAGGATGTCGTCCTAATGCCACCAACTCATAAACTGAAAGATTTTTAGAGATTAGCGGTTCTGTAAGAACAATACTTAATTCTTTAGCGAGCTCTAAGGTAGAGGTGCTATTTAATGCTTTTCCGTTTAATAAAATGTCGCCAGTTAGTTCTGGCTGCACTTTAATTAAGGTTCTTAATAAGGTGGATTTACCGATACCATTTGCACCTACCAAACCGATGAGCTGTCCTTTTTGTAATTCGAAATTGATATCTGATACGACAACAATAGCCTTCTTTTTGGTTTTATAACCAATAGTGAGCTGATGTGCACTTAATATGGGATTCGCTGTTTGGTTTTTCACTAATTTATAAATTGATTGATATTGTTATTATCATAACAAATTGAAATATAATGAATTGCCATTACAATTTGAACATTTGTGTTCTTTAAATCGAAATCTAAATTGTTATCTGAAATATAATCTAACATCGATCCATGGCTAAAAGCTTCTGTTTGAATCATATTATTATAATATTTCATCACCATAGAATTATGCTTGGTGGTTTGGCTCAGAAATTCTTGATATTTACTATTTAAGCGAGGTGCAAAATACGTGTAAGTTTCATTACCAGTTCTACTCCGCTTTTGTGTCTTTATTTCCCAAATTTCATTAAACGTAGATTTTGAGATAGAATTAAGCAGCCTATCTATCTTTTTAGGAACCACAGATTTAAAACCCTCTGCTTCTAGCTTAACAATACGTTGTCTAAATTCTTTGTAAAAATTTTCATCATTGAGATCTAATATATCCTCAATAAAAAAAGTTCTCATGGTTTCGAGATCCTTGAGTTCTTCTTGATTAAAAACAGATTGTAGCTCGAAGGTGGTTTTCTGAGATTTACAGCCTAACATTAAAAATGATAAGATAAATATAGAATACGCGAATCGTCTTGGCTTCCAGAAATTAAGGGTTTCTAAAGTCATGTTTTAAATAATTCAAAACATCATCTTCCGTTGCTTTACTAATAACCAAATCACCACAGGTGCGCCAACTAAAGCCGTAATAGCGTTAATAGGTAAGATAAAGTCACTATTAGGAACTTGCGCAATACCATCGCAAATTAACATCACAATAGCACCAAACAAAAACACAGCAGGCAATAATATTTTATGGTTAGAGGTCTTAAATATTTGCCGAGTTAAATGCGGAATTGCCAAACCTATAAATGCTATTGGACCAGCGAATGCGGTTATGGTTCCTGCCATTAAACTCGTGGCTAATATAATGACGAATCTGCTCATTTTCAAACTTAAACCTAAACTTTTTGCATAGTTATCGCCTAATAACAAGGCATTCAAGCCTTTAATTGAAAAAATGCTTAATAAAATGCCTATACTATAAATACCGAAGAAAATTAAGATTTCATCCCAAGACAAGTTGCTTAAACTCCCAAATCCCCAAAAAATATACTGTTGTAGTTGTTCTGCAGAACTAAAATAAGACAACACACTTACGACTGCAGCAGTAATACTGCCAAACATTAAACCTATAATTAATATCGCCATAGTATCTCTCACTTTGCTAGAAACTGCTAACACTGCCAATAATACTAATAAGCTTCCTAAACTTGCTGCAATCACAATACTCCATTTTGAAATTAAGGCAGTTGCAAAAAAACCTCCAAACAATCCTGATCCTAATATCACCAAAGCCACACCCAAACTTGCACCAGAGGTAATCCCTAAAACAAAAGGACCTGCAAGCGGATTTCTAAATAAAGTTTGCATTAGTAATCCTGAAATTCCTAAACCAGAACCTACCATAATCGCTGTTATGGCTTTTGGAAGCCTGAGGTCTGTCACAATAATTTGCCAAGTGCTATTTTCTGATGTTCCAAAAAGACTTTTTAAAACTTCCGAAAACGGAATACTGATTGACCCTAAACTAATGTTAAGTATAAAACAAAACAGCAAGATTACTGATAGTAGTATAAATGAATATGTGTGATTTGTTTTCATTAGTAAAAGACCTCACAGGTTTTAAAAACCTGTGAGGTCTGCAGATATCTATTTTAATTTTTCAAAAAAATAAGGTTCATAATCGCCTAATAATTCAGGATGTGCAATTTTGATTATATCTTTTAAAACCAAATCTGGTCTTGCTGTACCTAATTCATAATATAAGACTCCACCAGTTTCGCCTGTTTTATTGACAAAGCTATACAAGTTTTTAGTGTTGAAGGCTTCAAAATTAGTATAAAGCGGATTGGCATCCTCTAACTGTTTTAAACTTCCATAATACGAAGGACTTAACCATAATTCGGCAGTTTTAGCCTTATCTAAAACCACTTCAAAACTCAAGGCTAGACTGCCATTTCCTGTGGTTTCACTCCAGAGATAATCGACATTGGCATCCTTTAAAAATTGAGCCTCTGCACTAGAGCCATTTGGCAAATACCAAACCTCTTTGTGCATAGCACCACTTAAAACAGTCGGTCTACTTTTTGCATTTTTCGCAATCGCTTTGGCAGCCTTATAATCACGTTCTATTTGGTTGAATATGCCCTCAGCTTCTTTCTCTTTATTAAAAAGCACTCCAAAAAACTTAATCCATTCTGCCTTAGCAAGGGCTGAAGCTTCTACCCAATCGCTATTATAAATTACAGGAATTCCTGCTTTTTTAATAATTTCAAACGCTTTATTAGCACCATCGACTCCAAAACCTACCACCACGTCTGGATTTAACTCCAATAAAACTTCCGTATTTAAACCTTCATTTTTTCCGAGTTCTCTAATGTATCCGTTATCAATGCGTTGTCTTGTTTTTTCAGATGAAATATAATCCGTTCCTGGAAAACCGATTAAACTTTCTTCACTAGTTAACAATTCTAAGGCTGGAATATGTGTTGTTGATGTCGCTACAATCGTTTCTATAGGATTCTCAATAATGGCATCATAGTCTTCTTTGTTAAGACTTGTTTTTGCCTTATTCTCTTTGGAAACGAGTGCATAGCGATATGTTTTTTCAGACTTTGGCCATGGTTTTAAAATGGTTAAAACCGTGTAGTTTTCGTAATAATCTACCGAAAAACCTTCAGCATATTTTAAGTCTAAGGTTTTTGTTGCTGTCGTTAAGTCCATCTCTTGTTTCGGCTCATTTTTGCATGCCGTTAACACAAGAAGTAGTAAGATGATTTTAATAAATTTCATAGGTAACATTTGTAACGTATCGATTGAAATCTTCTGATTATTTTTGATAAAAATTAAACCATGAGAGACGATTCAAATTTAACACTATATATTGTGGCTGGTATTATTATTGCTCATTTTTTAATCGGGTTCATTTATCTCATCTTCAAAATGAATAAGAAAAAATAAGGATTTATCGCCTTGCATTAGTTTAAAACACTACTTTTGCGCTGAATTTTTGGTTTGATTAAGTCGAGAATATTGTTTTAAACACTCATTATGAGGTACTGAAACAAATTCAGCACGACTTCGTCGATTAAAAGGGAATCTGGTGAAAGACCAGAACTGTTCCCGCAACTGTAAACTTAGTCACCGTAATGTGATGCTTGTTATTACACTTCAAGTCACTGTTCCAAATTGGAATGGGAAGGCAAATAGCAAGACGTGAGTCAGGAGACCTGCCATTATTCGTAATCAAAACTACTTTCGGGAGAAAAGTATTTGAATAATGAAAGAGACAACACTATTTTTTCTGTTGCTGCTTTTTAGTAGCGCTGTGCCAGCACAACAATCCACTGATTCAATTCAGCGTCTGGATGAAGTGGTATTGAGTGATGTGAAATTGAAACGTTATTCACGAGGCTACAAAATTACCACGCTTAACGATTCTATACTCAGAAAAAATGCCACCTCCTTAACCGACGTATTGCGTTTTAACTCTAATATCTATTTTAGAGAAAACGGATATGGTATGGTGTCGTCGGCATCGTTTAGAGGTACCAATGCATCGCAAACTGCCGTGATTTGGAATGGTATAAATATTAATTCTCAGCTTACTGGTCAGGTTGATTTTAATACCGTTTCGTCTTCCAATTATAATAACATTACTATAAGAAGTGGTGGCGGAAGTGTGCAATATGGTAGCGGAGCCATTGGTGGCACAGTGCATTTATCTAATGATCTCGACTTTAAAAATCATTTTACCAATACACTGCGTTTGGGTTATGGCAGCTTTAATACTAAAAATGGTAGTTACAACAACTCATTTGGAAACGGCAAGTGGTCTGGTAATTTTGGTGTGGCCTTTGTAGATTCTGATAACGATTATCGTTTTTTAGGCACGGACCAACGTAACGAAAATGGTGCGTTTAATAACTTGGATGTCAGTTTCAATTTGGGTTATGTACTCTCTGAAAAAGATGTGCTTAAATTATATCATCAAAATTTTAGAAGCGATCGTGAGTTTTCCGGTACACTTTTAGCATCGTCTAAAACTAAATACGAAAATGAAGATTACAGGTCAATGTTAGAATGGACGCGTATTTCTGAAACCTATACCTCTAGTTTAAAAGTAGTACATCTTTTAGAACAGTTTAGATATTTTGAAAATAAAAATTTAGATTACACCTCTGAAGGAAGCGCCAATACCTTTTTAATTAAGCATCGTTATGAAAGACAGCTTTCAGACGCTATTGGCATCAGCGTCATCACAGATTACAGCCAGATTAAAGCAACTGGCAATAATTTTGTAGATCCTGAACGTAATGCCTTTTCCGCTACTGCGATTTTAAATCATAGGGCAACCAAAACATTAGAATACAATTTAAATGTTAGAAAAGATGTGGTTTCTGATTTTGAAAGTCCGTTCGTCTTCTCTGCAGATGCCAGTTACCAAGTGCTAAAACCCTATACGTTGCGTTTTAATGCATCTAAAAACTTTAGAGTACCAACGTTTAATGATTTATACTGGCAACCAGTAGGAAATTTAGATTTAGTACCCGAAGAATCGTTTCAGTTTGATTTGGGCCATGTGCTGACCTTTAAAAATTTTAATTTTAAACTGAATACCTTTTACATAGAAACTTCTAATCTTATTCAATGGTTACCAAACACTTTGCTTGGCTATTGGAGTCCTGTAAACGTAGCCAATGCCGAGCATTATGGATTTGAAGCTGAACTAGGAATTACCCAAAACTTTGGAAAACACATTTTTTCAGTAGCCTCAGCCTATTCATATACTGAAACTGAAGATCTAGAACAACAAAGGCAACTTTTCTATGTCCCAATTCACAAAGCAAATGCATCACTATCTTATAATTATAAGGCTTTTACCATGTTTTATCAGCACCTCTACAACGGAGAAGTCGCGATTATTGGAGGCGATTTAGAAAGCTTTGATGTTGGCAACTTTGGCATTTCTTATACGTTAGACGCAACAAAAAAAGTCAGCTATATCGCTGATTTCAGAATTAATAATATTTACAATACCTATTACGAAAACATAGCATTGCGACCAATGCCAAACCGAAATTTTAATATTAATCTTACCCTTAAATTTTAAAACTATGAGTACAACAAAGCTTACATTATTAGTGTTATTATCAATTACATTTATGTTGACATCTTGCGAAAATGACGATGCTGTTAATCAGTCACCATTACCACTTGGCGATTATGAAAATGGCATTCTTATTTCACACGAAGGTCAATTTTCAGGAGGCTTTGGAACTGTATCTTATGTTTCTAATGATTTTAGTACTATAGAAAATAATGTGTTTTCTAATGTGAATGATAGAACTTTAGGGAATGTCGCTCAGAGTATGGCTTTTAATGGTGATTTGGCCTATATTATAATTAATGGATCTAACCAAATTGAGGTGGTTAACAGATATACTTTTGAGTCTGTAGCTACAATTGATTCTGGCTTAAATAATCCAAGATATATCGCTTTTGCCAATAGCAAAGGCTATGTTACAAATTGGGGAGATGGCGGAGTTGCTACTGATGACTACTTAGCCATTATAGATTTAACTACCAACACCATATCTAACCAAACTATTGTCGTAGAAGAAGGTCCTGAAGAAATTATTGCTAGTGGTTCTACTATTTATGTGGCTCATCAAGGCGGATTTAGTCAAAATAATATTATTAGCATCGTAAACTCTAACACAGATACAGTTTCTTCGACTATCAATGTAGGAGATGTGCCAAATTCTTTACAATTAGATTCTAGTGGAAACCTTTGGGTTTTAGCTGGTGGAAAACCATCATGGACAGGTGAAGAAACAGGTGGTAAATTATCTAAAATTAATACTATTGATAATAGCATTGTATCTATTGATTTTGCCGTTACTGAGCATCCTAATTATTTAGTAGCCGAAAATGGAATACTATACTATTACATGTCTGGTAGTGTTTATAAAATGAATAGTACAGCTACACAATTGCCTACAGTTACTGAATTAACTGGATTAAATTTTTATGGAATGGAGATTAAAGACTCAGTTTTATATGGAGTTGACGCAGTAGATTTTGCAAGTAATGGTACACTTTCAGCGTACGATTTAAACACAAATAGCCTATCTAACTCAACAGAATTAGGAATTATTCCTGGTGGGATTTACTTTAATTAGCCCTAATTTCAGTTACTACTTAAATAAAAGCCGCTTTTACTAAATGTAAAACCGGCTTTCTTATTCAAAAATTTCAATCTGATTTTATGGATTAAGCTTATTAAAAATCAATGGTCTGTCATCAAACATATCATAGATAAAAGGATGCTCAAAACGTTTGTGATCAAAATGTTTTACTGGTCGTTGCTCAGTAATTGCAGCACGACTTAAGCCTGTAATATCTGCAATTGCTTCTGCTAATAGACGTTCCTCTTCATTTCCGAGTTCACCAAGGTCGTCAAAATTTTCTGAGATACTAAATCCTAAACTTGGTCCTAAACCATCATAATACTCGGAGAAGCCGTTTGCGTTTTCAGATTCATAGATTAATGGTTGCATCGCATACCTATGATTAGGGTTCGCATTTTGCCTTCCTAAATTAGGAGAATCATAAATGGTAATCGATGCTTGAGGTTTCCCTCTAGTTGTTCCTCCAATTTGAACAACATCAATATGAGGAATTAAACCATTAATTACCAATTCACTTGCAGAAGCGCTGCTTCCAGTGGTAATAATATAAATCTTACTTAGATTTAAGCTGTTGATATTTTGCTGGTAAGTAATATTATTGTCACTGTCTCTTTTAATCATCTGGTCTACAAAACGACTTTCTAAAGATGCTGGATCATTTTGTTCTCTGGAGGCTTGTATCTCGCTATTCCATTTTTGTTTAAAAAAAACATCACCTGTCAATTGTCCTGTAATCATAGAAGACAACCAAATTGCTGTGCTCACACTTCCTCCGCCATTATAACGCAAATCTAAAACTAAATCAGAAACTCCTGCAGATTGAAATTCTGAAAAAATAGCATTCAATTCATTAAGATTGGCATCACCAATTCTAAAATTATTATACATTAAATAACCAATTGTACTACCGCTGATATTAAGAATATTGTGGGTTAAAATTGGGTTTTCTGTAAATTCTGCTTTTGTAAGCGTAATTTCAGTCGTATTTGAGGAAATAACATCATCTTCACGCTCATCAGGTGTGCCGCCATTATCATAATCTGCTAAACCGATGGTATAAGTTGTTGCACTTAATAGATCGCTAAAATTATTTTCGGTTAAAATAGTATCATCAATTCTATTAAAAATCATACCTCTAATAACACCACTTGCTGCTGCATCAGTATTCGGAGATACATAGCGTACATATCCAATAATATCTGAAGTTTCATTTGGCAACCTTACCAAACCAAATCGCATACCATTACTTAAACTTGTGCCTTGTAAGACTTGCTCTAATTGTATATAATCAGGAACAATAATACTAAATTCATCAATAGTTTGCTCTTCGTAAATTAATGATTCAAATAGTTCCTCAGGCGACTCAAAACTATTTAAGTAATTACTGTAAGTCTCGCTAGAATCAAAACGATCATTTGATAAATCTGCAATATTATCCTTATACACATAAACCGCGTTCATGCCTTTCCAAACAAAATCTTTAATATCACCTCCTGATACAGCAGTATCATCCCTATCCTCAAAACAGCTTGTTAAAGCAAAGGCGGCAATGCAAACCAGTATTAAATTCTTCATATTTTTCATAAGCTTATTTTTTCTTTATAATATAACAATTTCCCTTTTAGTCTGTAAAACTCTAAATTTACTTACAATATTGTAAAATAAAAAAATCTTTGTAACAAAATATAAACTCTATCGTCGTAATAATGAAGGCGCATAACAACCGACTTCAACAATCAATCAAAACAGTAATGAAGCAAGCAGATTTTGTAAGCTTAGTAATGCCATTTAAGGATAAAGTATTCCGTTTAGCAAAACGTCTACTGGTTTCGCGCGAAGAAGCCGAAGATGCCACACAAGAAATACTTTTGAAACTATGGAAACATAACAAAAAGATTGAAGATTATAGAAATGTAGAAGCCTTTTCAATGACGATGACCAAGAATTTTTGTCTCGATCGATTAAAATCGAAACAAGCACAAAATTTAAAAATTGTACATAGTAATTACACAGACCACAATGCATCATTACAAAAACAGGTTGAAACAAGAGATAGTGTGGATTGGGTTTCTAAAATAATGGAAGATCTACCAGAACAACAAAAAATAATAGTACAACTAAGAGATATTGAAGCTTATGAATTCGCAGAAATAGCAAAAATGCTAGATATGAATGAAACGGCAATTAGAGTGAATTTATCGAGAGCACGAAAAACCATAAGAGAAAAATTAACAAGCACGCATAAGCATGGCATTACATAATATAGAAGCATTATTAGAAAAGTATCAGAATGCAGAAACGACGCTAAACGAAGAAGCACAATTGAAAGCCTATTTTGAAAGCGACGATGTAGCAGCTCATTTAGAACACTACAAACCTATGTTTCAATACTTTTTAGAGGCGAAAAAAGAGCAATACACTAAGGACGTTCCATTAAAAACGAAGACAACAACATTGTATTCATGGATTTCTGTCGCAGCTGTAACACTCTTAATGCTTGGTATTTTTATTCCTAATTGGAATGATGGCCCAAAAACACTTGCAGATTATTCGCAAGAAGAACAACAATTGTATTTAGAAACGAAACAGGCATTAGCCATGCTATCAGATAATTTTAATGAGGGTACGTCTAGTCTAAAAGTATTAGATCTAGCTTCTGAAAATTTTAATATGGGTATTGAAAAAGCAAGCCATGTAACACAATTTAGTAAAACAACACAAAAATTATTAAAGAATTAGAAACAACCATTAAAAACAAGAACGTATGACACCTACAAAAAATAATAACAACTATTTAAAAAACAAAAAAATCATGACTAAAAAAATTATAACACTAGTAGCCATAATGCTTATCTCTGTAACCGGATTTAGCCAGAGCGTATTTGACAAATTTGAAGATTTAGATGACGTCACATCCGTTATTCTTAATCAAAAAATGTTTAAGATGTTAGCCACAATGGGAGTTGACATGGACGACCCAGAAATGAAAGAATACGGAAAAATGGCTAACAACATAACCAGTTTTAAAGTATTTACCACTGGTAACGCAAAAATATCTGCAGACATGAATGCCACCGTAGTTCAGTATTTAAAATCAGCAGATTTAGAAGAGCTGATGCGTATTAAAGATGGTGACCAAACCGTTAAATTTTATGTGAAAGAAGGTAAAGATGATAACCACGTTAAAGAACTCTTGATGGTCATTTCTGGTCTTAAAGAAATGACTAAAGGTCAAAACATTGAAGTCAATGGTAAAAAGCGTGAGTTTGAAACTATCGTAATGACATTAACTGGAGATATCGATTTAAGGCAAGTTTCTAAAATCACAGATCAAATGGATATTCCTGGTGGTGAACAATTGAAAAAAGCAACGGAAAAGAAAAACTAAACACCTTAACAGAATCATGCGTTACACCTTATCCTTTGTTAAAATGATACATAGTGTAGCGCATAGACTCTAAAAAACACTAAAAATGATACAATCAATCAAAAAATCAGCAGTCCTATTACTTTTAATAGCAATGGTTACCAGTTGTAATCAAGAGCCAACATTACAAACCTATTATGTCGATAACGAATTAAAACCAGGTTTTTCTTCGTTTGATTTGCCAACGAGTTTTATAGACGTTAAAAAGGTTGAAATGACTCAAAAACAAGAAGATGCTTACGAATCTGTGGATAAGTTAAACATACTCACGTTTATGAAAGCCGATACTGAAGTAGATATTTATACTACAGAATTAGAAAAGGTAAAAACCATTTTAGACAATCCGAAGTATGAAGAATTAATGCGAGGTGGTAATTCTACGGACGGGAAATTCGTGATAAAGTTTTTAGGTGATGTTGAAAATATTGACGAGCTCATCATTTTTGGACATTCAAACAACAAAGGCTTTATGATTGCCAGAGTTTTAGGTGATGATATGAGTGCTAATAAAATGATGTCCTTAGCGTCTGTATTAAAAGATGCAGACTATGACCAAGATCAACTCAAAGATTTAAAGGCGTTTTTTAACTAAAGAAATTTAAATAAACTGACTTTTATTTAAATGTTAATATGAATCGTTTTGACGCTCGTCTTCAAAGCGATTCTTTTTTGAGTCATTTTTTATGGCATAACGGATAACCAGAGCAAACATAAACGCCAATCCAAAATATAAGAGTAGTTTAACCATAAAATAATCGAGTATATTAAACAAGCCAGCAACAAAGAAGCCTAAGGCTATAAACGCAACACCTGTTAAAGCCAAACTATCTTTGGTGGTTGGAATGAACTTCAAAACACAATAGGATTAAATACCAGTATAGTTACTAGGCGTAATAGCTTTTAACTCTGTTTTAATTGCGTCTGACACTTCTAAGGTATCGATGAAGTTGGAAATAGAATTCTGCGTAATAGCTTCGTTGGTTCTTGTTAATCCTTTTAAAGCTTCATAAGGATTTGGATAACTTTCTCGTCTTAAAATCGTCTGTATGGCTTCAGCTACTACAGCCCAATTGTTTTCTAAATCTTGCGCAAATTTAGGTTCGTTCAGTAATAATTTCCCTAAACCTTTTACTGTAGATTTAAATGCAATAAGGGTATGACCAAATGGTACACCAACATTTCTTAAAACGGTACTATCTGTTAAATCACGTTGTAATCTAGAAATTGGTAATTTTGCGGATAGATGTTCAAAAATAGCATTTGCGATACCTAAATTGCCTTCGCTATTTTCAAAATCAATCGGATTTACTTTATGTGGCATCGCAGAACTGCCAACTTCACCAGCCTTAATTTTTTGCTTAAAATAATCCATAGACACATACGTCCAGATATCACGATCTAAATCTATAATGATATTATTAATACGCTTTAAAGCATCAAATAAAGCCGCTGCATGATCGTAATGTTCTATCTGTGTGGTTGGAAACGAATGCTGTAAGCCTAATTTTTCATGAACGAATTTTGTTCCAAACGACTTCCAATCAATAGTTGGGTAAGCGACTTTGTGTGCATTAAAATTACCAGTGGCACCACCAAATTTAGCAGCACTTGGCACATCGTTCAGTAAATTAAATTGCTCTTTTAAACGCACCGCAAAAACAGACAATTCTTTACCTAAACGCGTTGGCGAAGCTGGTTGGCCATGCGTTCTGGCTAGCATTGGGATGTGTGCCCAATCTTTCGCCAAGTCTTCTATTTTTTCTAAAAGTATAAAATATTCAGGTACATAAACATCATTCATCGCGTCCTTGATACTCAAAGGAATCGCAGTATTATTGATATCCTGAGATGTCAATCCGAAATGAATAAACTCCTTATAAGCCGATAAATCTAAGGCATCAAATTTATCTTTAATATAATATTCAACCGCTTTTACATCGTGGTTGGTTACTTGTTCAATTTCCTTTATGGCAGCAGCATCTACTTCGGTAAAATTGTTATAGATATATCTTAAATCTTCAAAAACAGAATGGTCCACCGCTTCTAACTGAGGTAGTGGCAATTCGCACAACGCAATAAAATATTCAATCTCTACTAAAACACGGTATTTAATTAGTGCTTCTTCTGAAAAGTAATCTTTTAATTTTTCGACTTTAGAACGGTATCTACCGTCAATTGGTGAAATTGCATTAAGTGGTGAAAGTGCCATTTATCTTGATTTTTTTGAAGCATCAAAGGTAGTGATAAGTTGAGAATTTTTGGTAATGCATTAAGGGTTTTTAGGGAGCTGCTTTTATTGGTGATTTTCATTGAAGAATACCATAATTTGATGTGAGGTTTTTTGACACGGATTTCACGGATTTACACGGATTCTTTGCGTAGTTTAGGCTTTGTGACTTGGCATGAATTATTACACGAAGATTCGCAGAGGATTCACTGAGAAAAAAAGACATGAATTCCACTAATTTAAACTAATCGGAACGCACAACTTTGCGACTTAGCATCTTGGCGTGGGTTGTTACACAGAGATTCACGGAGGATTCACAGAGATTCACAGAGGAAAAAGTTTGACACGGATTTCACGGATTTACACGGATTATTTGCGTAGTTTAGGCTTTGTGGCTTGGCATGAATTATTACACGAAGATTCGTAGAGGATTCACTGAGAAAAAAAGACACCAATTCCACTAATTTAAACTAATCGGAACGCACAACTTTGCGACTTAGCAACTTGACGTGGGTTGTTACACAGAGATTCACAGAGGAAAAAGTTTGACACAGATTTCACGGATTGACACGGATTTTTTACCTACTCATTATTTGCGGCTTTAAATGAACACCTAGAAATTCAGCTACCCGCTTTGAGCTTCAATTTCATTTTCATTTTCAACTTCAATTTCCACTTTATCGATTATCTTTGAGAAATTTGAATTTTTAACATGAACGACACCATAATTCTTTTCATTGCCATTCTTGTTTCAGGCATAATTGGCACATTTATAGGTCTTAAATTTTCGCAATTAAAAAGTAAAAGCGATAAAAGTACACTGGAAGAACGCAACACTAATTTGCAACAGCAGTTTACTGAATTTAAGCAATTTTCTGAAGCTGAAAACCAAAAACAAAATCAGTATTTTAATCAGCAACTAGACGATTTAAAAGCTAATATTTCTAAAATTGAAACAGAACGCGAAGACATCCGACGAGAAAAGGATTTTTTAAATACAGAATTGTCCAGACGTAATACAGAATTTGAAAATCTACAACAACAAAATATAAAACGTGATGAAGAATTAGGCCAACAACAAGAACAATTGCGAAAGGATTTTGAACTCATGGCATCGAAAATTTTGGATGAAAAATCTGAAAAATTCACCCTTCAGAATAAAGAAAATATTAAAAACATACTCCATCCACTTCAAGAAAAAATTCAACTCTTTGAGAAAAAAGTAGACGATACACAAAAAGAAAGTATCAGCATGCATTCTGCTTTAAAAGAGCAACTCTTAGGTTTAAAAGACTTGAACCAACAAATGGCAAAAGAAGCCACAAATCTTACCAGAGCATTGAAAGGTGATAGTAAAACCCAAGGGAATTGGGGCGAATTGGTACTAGAACGTGTGTTGGAAAAATCTGGACTAGAAAAAGACCGTGAGTATTTTGTACAGCAAAATTTTCAGCGCGAAGACGGATCACGTGTCATGCCAGATGTGGTGTTACATCTGCCAGATGCTAAGAAAATGATTATTGATTCGAAAGTATCACTAACGGCTTACGAACAATTTGTAAATTCTGAAGATGAGCAACGGGCTTTATTCTTAAAAGCCCACGTTAATTCTATTAAAAAACATGTGGATCAGTTATCGGCTAAAAACTATCAAGACTTATATGATATTGAATCACCCGATTTTGTATTGATGTTTATTCCCATAGAACCAGCCTTTGCTGTGGCTATAAATGAAGACAATTCCTTATACAATAAAGCCTTTGAGCAGAATATCGTCATCGTTACTCCTTCTACCCTTTTAGCGACTTTGCGTACCATAGATTCTATGTGGAATAACGAAAAGCAGCAACAAAATGCATTAGAAATTGCCAAACAAGCTGGTGCATTGTACGATAAATTTGAAGGTCTAGTCACCGACCTCACAGGAGTTGGCAAAAAGATTGATGCTGCCAAAACGGACTATTCTGCTGCCATGAATAAGTTAGTTGACGGTAAAGGGAATCTGATTTCGCGTGTGGAAAAGATCAAAAAAATGGGTGCTAAAGCTAAAAAAGCCTTACCTGAAAGTATTATAAAACGCGCTGCTGAAGATGATTTCTAAAATATGCCCTAAACATAGCATATTTTAAATTATTCCATTTTAAAGGCATAATTTTGTTTATTCCGTTTTAAAGGCATATATTTGTGGTAAATAGTATTAAAATGACCAGTGTAATTACAGGTGATATTATTAAATCGAGAAAAGCGCTCAGCGAAGATTTATGGCTTAACCCATTAAAATCTGCCCTATCGCAGTTATCTAAAGACGCTTCATTTTATGATATTTATAGAGGTGATAGTTTTCAATTAGAATCTCAAAATATTGAAGACAGCTTTAGAACAGCCGTTTATATCAAAGCCTTTTTAAAATCTACCAAAGGTATTGATGCACGCATGTCTATTGGTATAGGTGGTAAAGCGTATCATGGAAATTCCGTAAGTGAATCTAATGGTGAAGCATTCCTCTATTCTGGAGAAACGTTTGAAACACTAAAAAAAAACAAGCAAAATCTAAAATTAAAAACGAGTAATGCCGCCTTAAATAAAGAAATAAATCTTTATTTTAGATTGGCACTAATTGCCATGGATAATTGGACGGCTAACTCAGCAGAAATTGTAAAGTTAAGTTTAGAACATCCTCTTATGATTCAATCTCATTTAGCGAAACTCATCGGTATTAGCCAAGATGCCGTGAGTAAACGGCAAAAACGGGCTTATTTAGATGAAATTTTAGAATTAGACACCTTATACCGTGAAAAAATAGCCACATTACTATGATACCAATCATTTTAAAATTGCTTTTAGCACATCTTATGGGCGACTTTTTTCTGCAACCGCAACGATGGGTAAAAGACAAAGAAAAAAAGAAACTAAAATCGGTTTGGCTTTATGTGCATGTTGCAGTGCACCTTGCTCTGATGTTTTTATTGGTCTGGGATGTTACTTATACTCCATTAATCTTGAGTATTGGTTTATTGCATCTAATTATCGATGCATCAAAACTTAGCTTTCAGCGTAAAAAAACTAAGCGCCTTTTCTTTTTTATAGATCAATTATTACATGTTATTTCCATCTTTGGTTTAATCGTTTTATTATATGGTGATACTTTTGAATTAAATATCGCTTTAAATTCAACCTTCTTGTTGTTGGTGATTTCGGCGGCATTTTTAACCACACCGACTTCCATCATAATGAAAACTATTTTTTCTAAGTGGAACATTTCTAAACTCACTAAAGACAATGCCTCTTTAGAGGATGCCGGAAAATATATTGGTGTTTTAGAACGTCTTTTAGTTTTTATCTTTATTGTTACCAACCACTGGGAAGCTGTAGGATTTTTAATCACTGCGAAATCTGTTTTTAGATTTGGTGACCTCACGGCTTCAAAAGAACGAAAATTAACAGAATACATTTTAATAGGCACATTAATTAGCTTTGGCATTGCCATTGTTACGAGCCTGATTTACCTAAATCTTAAAAATTATGTTTAAAACCACAGAAGACTCAAGAATACAGATTTCGGAATTAATGATTCCATCTAATGCCAATTTTGGTGGAAAAATTCATGGAGGCTACATCTTAAGTTTAATGGACCGTATTGCTTATGCTTGCGCTGCTAAGCATTCTCAGAGTTATTGCGTAACCGCTTCCGTAAACAAAGTTGACTTTATGAATCCTATTGAAGTTGGCGAATTAGTAACGATGAAAGCATCCGTAAATTACGTCGGAAAATCCTCTATGGTAGTTGGTATACGTGTAGAATCTGAAAATATTAGAACAGGCAAAAAGAAACATTGTAATTCATCTTATTTCACCATGGTTGCAGTTGATGAATCTGGTAAAACCGTTAGCGTTCCAGGTTTAAGATTAACCACAAAAATGGATGCGAAACGTTTTATTAAGTCAATTATAAGACGTGAAAGTGACAGTAAACGCAGTGATGATTTAGACAATCTTTATAAAAATTTAGACGACCATTTAGAAAAACTGAAGGATTATCGCGTTAAAATTGATTTTAAATAGAAAAGCCGCTTCTTCCAATAATCATCGGAACTGAAGCAGCTTTTAGCTTATTTCTTTAGTAATACTAATTATGTTATTGCTTAATAAATCGTTTGGTATGCGATTCTTTTTCGTTTGAAATTTTAACAAGATACACTCCTGTTTTCCAACGCGACACATCAATTGAAGATTCTAATTGTGTAATGTTGCTTTTATGAACACGCTTTCCTAAAACATCAAACACCTCTATCGTGGTGTTTTCTGATGACTTTAATAATCTAATATTCAATCTATCCTTAGAAGGATTAGGTGAAATCGTAAAGTTTTTATCTTGAAAATAATCGTTATCGTTCGACAACTCTAATTGTATCGCAGGACTATCTGAGGAAAAATCCACTGCAGCACGAAGCTGTGTAGTTCCAAAAGCAAAAATTAATAAGATAGTGAGTACTGCTCTTTTCATAAAACCATGATCGATTATTAAGCTAAGTTAATAAATATTTATAAACTCTACTTACAGTTCATCGAAAACTGTGCCATTTATTTTATCACTTCGTTTTAAAAGACAAAAGACCGCTACGCTTTTAGACCCACTAACACAGACTTGATTTTAACGAACTGACAAACAGACCATATTCCCGAAAAACTTCATACTGTATTAAAATCACAAATAAACGTCACTTTAAAAATCGCTTAAATTCTTCATGTCATTGCGTTTAACAACTGACAAATATATTTTTTATCTGCTTAAATACATTTTTCTTCTGGCGTAAAGATCATAAAACGCATCATCCTTTAGACTATCTATAAATAAAATACTTTCTCCTGTACTTTTCATTTCTGGTCCTAATTGCTTATTCACATTAGGGAATTTATTAAATGAAAAAACCGGTTGCTTAATCGCGTAGCCTTCTAACTGCGGATCAAAATTAAAATCCGTCACTTTCTTTTCGCCTAACATCACCTTAGTCGCATAGTTGACATAAGGTTCTTTGTAAGCTTTGGCTATAAAAGGAACCGTTCTAGATGCTCTAGGATTGGCTTCAATGATATAAACAATATCATCTTTAATAGCGAATTGAATATTGATTAAACCAACCGTATGTAAAGCTCTCGCAATGGTATGTGTATGATCTATAATTTGTTGCATCACCAAATCACCCAAATTAAAAGCTGGTAATAAGGCATTACTATCACCTGAGTGAATACCACATGGCTCTATATGTTCCATAATTCCGATGATGTAAACATTACCATCTGCATCACAAATAGCATCGGCTTCTGCTTCAATAGCACCATCTAAATAATGATCTAATAATAATTTATTCCCAGGAATCGATTTTAATAAATCAATAACATGCGCTTCTAACTCGTCTTTATTAATCACAATTTTCATGCCTTGACCTCCAAGTACATAAGATGGTCTTACCAATATTGGAAAATCTAAAACTTCGGCAATGGCTAGTGCTTCATCAGCAGTTTCGGCCACGTCAAACTCTGGATAAGGAATATTATTTTCTTTTAGTATGTTAGAAAAACTACCTCTATCCTCAGCTAAATCGAGCGATTTAAAACTGGTTCCCATAATTTTAACTCCCCATTTTTCTAACTTTTCAGCAAGCTTCAAAGCGGTTTGTCCACCTAATTGCACAATAACACCTTCTGGCTTTTCATGCTGAATAATATCATAGATATGTTCCCAAAATACAGGCTCAAAATATAGTTTATCTGCGATATCGAAATCGGTAGAAACCGTTTCAGGATTACAATTAATCATAATCGTTTCGTAACCACATTCGGCAGCAGCCAAAACACCATGTACACAACAATAATCGAATTCTATACCTTGCCCAATTCTATTTGGTCCAGAACCTAAAACGATAATTTTCTTTTTATCTGTGACAATACTTTCATTCTGAACGTAAACCGTTCCATCTGGTTGTTCAACTTCACTTTCAAACGTAGAATAATAATATGGCGTTTGCGCTTTAAATTCGGCTGCACAAGTATCTACTAATTTAAATACACGGTTAATATTAAATTCACGTCTCTTATTGTAGACTTGGCTCTCTAAACATTTTAGCATGTGCGCTATTTGTCTGTCACCATAGCCTTTTTGCTTGGCTTCCAGTAATAATTCGCGCTCAATAGTATCAATTTTAAAGGTTGAAATTTCCTTTTGAAGTTGAAATAATTCTTCATATTGCTTTAAAAACCACATGTCGATTTTAGTGATTTCATGAATACGACTCAATGGAATTCCCATCGCAACCGCATCATAAATCACAAACACACGATCCCAACTTGCATTGGTCAATTTTTCTATAACCGTATCGTAATCGGTATAGCCTTTTCCATCTGCACCTAAGCCATTTCTTTTAATTTCTAAAGATTGTGTGGCTTTATGAAGGGCTTCTTGAAACGAGCGACCAATGGACATTACCTCTCCTACGGCTTTCATTTGTAAGCCTAAAGTTCGGTCTGAACCTTCGAATTTATCGAAATTCCAACGTGGAATCTTCACCACAACGTAATCTAATGTCGGCTCAAATAAGGCTGATGTTGATTTTGTAATCTGGTTACTTAATTCATCTAAATGATAACCAATGGCTAATTTTGCTGCAATCTTAGCAATAGGATAACCTGTGGCTTTACTCGCTAAGGCAGACGAACGCGACACACGTGGATTAATTTCAATCGCAATAATATCTTCGTCATTATCTGGACTCACGGCAAATTGTACATTACAACCACCTGCAAAATCACCAATACTGCGCATCATATGAATCGCCATATCTCGCATTTTTTGCTGAGTTTTGTCAGACAATGTCATTGCTGGTGCAAGAGTTATGGAATCACCTGTGTGAATTCCCATCGGATCCATATTTTCTATGGTACAAATAATAACAACGTTGTCGTTTCTATCTCTTAACAGCTCTAACTCGTACTCTTTCCAGCCTATTAAAGCTTTATCAATCATTACTTCATGAATTGGAGACACTTCCAATCCGTGTGTTAGTAAGCGATCAAAATCTTCTTCTTTATGCACAATCGCAGCACCATCTCCACCCAGAGTAAATGAGGCTCTAATCACTAAAGGAAAACCAAACTCTTGTGCAATTTCCTTTCCTTTTAAGAATGATGTTGCTGTGGCTTGTGGTGCCATACCAACACCAATCTTTAGCATTAATTCTCTAAACTTTTCGCGATCTTCCGTGATATTAATAGCGTCAATATCTACACCTATAATATCGACACCAAAGTCTTCCCAAATTCCTTTTTCATCGGCTTCAATACACAAATTTAAAGCGGTTTGTCCTCCCATAGTTGGTAAAACGGCATCGATTTGAGGATGTTCTTTTAAAATATGAACAAGTGATTTTGTATTCAATGGCAACAAATACACATGATCTGCCATTGTAGGATCCGTCATAATCGTTGCCGGATTAGAATTGATCAAAATCGTTTCAATGCCGTCTTCTCGTAATGAGCGTAACGCTTGAGAACCCGAATAATCAAATTCGCAGGCCTGACCAATAACAATAGGACCTGAACCGATGAGTAAAATAGATTTTATGTTGGTGTTTTTTGGCATAATACTGACTGTATAAAATATATGTTTAATTAATTTGGCTGTGCAAAAATAGTTAACAATAGGATACAAAAAAAGGCGTTACACCTAAGTAACGCCTTTTATATATTAACAATTGTTAATCATTATTTCTTATGTCTTGATTCAGTAGACACAGATAATTTTTTTCTTCCTTTAGCTCTTCTACGTGCTAAAACTTTTCTTCCGTTAACAGAAGCCATTCTTTCTCTGAAACCGTGTTTGTTTCTTCTCTTTCTCTTTGACGGTTGAAACGTTCTTTTTGGCATGTCTTATATTTTTAAAAACTAATATTCTTATTTGATGTATTGAGGTCTACCTCAAAACTGCGTGCAAATATACAACAAGTTTTTACTTTAGCAAGACCCAAAAGATTTTTTTTGAATAGATTCTAAACTCTTTGTTTTTATTATCTTTGCGCTCCGTAAAAATTCTAAAAAACATGTTTCATAAAAATATAAAACTAGTTATAGCAGCCTTAATTATTGGCTTTGGTATCTATCAATTTACCGAAGGGTATATTGGTAATGGTATTATGTACCTGCTATTATCTACCATATTTATTTTTCTTTACTTTAAAAACGAAATGATTTTACTCGCTTTTTTAAAATTGAGAAAACAAGATTTTGTTGGTGCTAAAAAATGGTTAGATAAAATTAAAAATCCGGAAGGAGCTTTAGTAAAAAAACAACAAGGGTATTTAAATTACTTAAATGGCATCATGGTTTCGCAAACGGACATGAACCAAGCCGAAAAATATTTTAAAAAATCTATTAACTTAGGTTTGTCTATGGATCATGATTTAGCGATGGCTAAGTTAAATTTAGCAGGCATTGCTTTTTCTAAAAGACGAAAAACAGAAGCTCAAAAATTATTAGCTGAGGCTGAAAAATTAGACAAAAGAGATATGCTTGCGGAACAAATAAAGATGATGAAGAAGCAAATGAAGCAAGCGATTATTCCGAAACAGCAATATGGTCAACCGACTTCTGCGCGTCAGAATCGTCGTAGTAGACGTTAGATATTGAAGTTGAAGTCGAAGTTGAAGTTGAATACGAAACTGAAGTCGAAATTTAAAAAACTAAAAAAGGCTCTTACATTAATTTGTTTGAGCCTTTTTAATTAGAATTAATTCTTTTTGTACGAACCCGCTTTTGGGATTTCTATCAGATAAGATTTACGCGATTTATTATTTAAATGCGGTTCTCTTAGCCAAGGATTGTGAAGCTTTAGAATTTTATAGTTAATTCCGAAACCTTTAGCAAACTGTGCAAAATTGGTGACTGCAGTGTCTACTTCAACCTTGTAAGTTGGAATTTCCTTGTAAAGATGTGATTCGTTAAAATTGAATCCATATTTCTGTGGATTTGATAGTATCTCTTTTAAAGCCACTATTCTAAACACATAACGTCCTGTTTCTTCTCCTAACAATAAATCATAGTAGCTAGCAACATCTTGTTCTTTTAAACGTCTAGACACTCCATAATTACCAGCGTTATAAGCAGCTGCTGCTTTGGTCCAAGTTCCTAAACTCGCTTTGGCTTTCTTTAAATAATCGCAAGCCACTTCTGTTGCTTTTTCTAAATTGTAACGTTCATCGACGTTATCATTGACTTCTAATCCATTTTCGCGTCCAGTAGCTTTCATAATTTGCCAAACACCACTTGCACCTGCTGGAGATCTTGCCGTTTGCACCAGGCCACTTTCAATCACTGCTAAATATTTAAAATCGTCTGGCACACCATTCTTTTTAAGAATCGGTTCTATAATCGGAAAATACTTTTGCGCACGTTTAAACATTAATAGACCATTAGATTGCCAGTAGGTATTTACGAGTAATTCTCTATCCATACGTTCATAAATATCTGGATCTTCAACAGGAACTGCTTCACCAGCAAAATTCAAGTTTTCAGGCATTTCTAACGCATAGACATTATAACTATTTGCAACAGGATCTTTCTCTAAGGAGATATTATCGAATGGCAGTTTCTCGTCTGGAGACTTTTGCATCGAGAAAATAAATACGCCAGAGACACAGATAATACCAATTAATGCTAAACTATTTTTTATGATTTTCATGCTATTTTATTTAATACGCTTTGTGGCTAAATGTAATGAATCTTGAAACACCATTCAAGTTCAACCTTCAATAAGTTTTGGTAAATTTTCGTTAAACCATTTGTACTTATTTATAATCATAATGTGCGTTCCACCTTTAATAACAATGCAGTCACCACCGCACGAATGCGGAAAAACAGCATCATTATCACCATGAATATAAATGGCTTTTGAGTTAGGTTCTTCCTGCTCCCAGCATACCACTTGCTTAATCGACCAATCTAAATACGTTTTGTCGTTTACAGAAAGGTACTTTTTATATAAATCAACACGCTTTTTTATCGTTTCTCCAAAAACATATTTTGCTAACAAATCGATATTACTGACCAATTGTGTTGGCAAAATTTTATAGGCTTTGGTCACTTTAAGCAACTTTAATCGTTTTGGTAACTCGTGATGTGATTTTACACTAGAGACGACAAATAATTTTTTTAGGTTTAGAAATTTACTCATTTCTTGAACTAACATACCACCAAACGAAACACCCAATAACACGACATTATCATGCACTATAAATTTGCACATTCGTTGCGTATACTCTTGAAGCGTTTCTTCCTTATCAGGAATTTGCCATTCTAACCAATGTATTTTGTAACGCTCAACAGGTAACTTAATATGCTCAAAAATAATAGGATCTGCTGCCATGCCTGGCATTAAATAAACATGTGTTAAATTGGTTTCCATAGGTGTGAAAAGACTTTTATTGGGACATCTTAATTAATTACAATGTAAGGTTTTAACAACTAAAACCGAATTATTTCGATGGTTTTTTGTACCTTTGCACAGCAAAACTATATAATTTATAGTATCTACACGCCAACCGCTGAATTTAATAAACAAAAATTATGACAGAAACTGCTGAATTGATTGACAATGATTTTCTTCGTCAATTTGAATTAAAGGTTGAAAACGACATGGCTATTATTGAATACTCATTACAAGAACGTAAGATATTCTTGACCAAAATGATTATTCCGGATGCTATTAGAACAGATGAATTTGAACTCGATTTTATCGACTTAGTGTTTAGTAACATTAAGGAACGTAACATTAGTGTAGTGCCAACGAGTCCGGAAATTGCAAAATTTGTAAGACGCAACAGAAAATATAAGCGTATGCTGCCAGTAGGTATTCGTATCTGATGTTAGACGTTAGACGTTAGACGTTAGACGTTAGACGTTAGAAATATAAAAAAATCCGAAACTTTTTAGTTTCGGATTTTTTATTTTTACTATTGTTTTGTATACACAAATGTAGCGTCTTCATACAACTGTTCATCCGTATCTAAATTTAAGATATCAAAATAATCTTCAATTACAAAAGACAATTCATCACCAGCTATGTTTACGATAGATTCTTCATCGCCATCAATAATAATATTGTTCCCATTCTGACTCCAATCTGTAACATATACCTCATTAAAAGGATCACAATCAATATCAAAAGCCATCATATCTCCAACTTTATAAATTTGAATATCAAAATCTGAAGTTGTTGCAATCTCTACTGTATTATTTACGCCAAATGTTAATGTTTCATTACTCAAACAATTTATTCCCTCAATTTCATTCAACTCGTCTAAAAGATTCAAACTTGAAGTGCCATTAGAATTAATATCGTAAGCCTCTGGAGTTATTATTTTAGTTAATTTCCAAGTGCCCAATAAATTATTTACTTCTGCAGTATTATCCTCATCCTCACAAGAATTTAAAAAAAGGGACATGATTACTAGGCAAAATATAACATTTAGTTTTTTCATTTTTATGTGTTTTTTTTTTAAAATCTAGTTTAATTTTTTCACGGCTAATCTTAGAAAAGCACTTAGCTTAAGTAAACATCTGTAATTATTTATCGGACAAATTCATTAATAAATTCAAATCGCACCAAACCATCCTCATCAATTTTAGTAAGTTCTACCTTATGCAATGTATTCACCAATTCTGGATTCCAAGGTGCTTTTACCTTAACGTAATTTTCTGTAAATCCGTGGATGTAGCCTTCCTTATTTTCACCTTCAAACAACACAGTACGTTCTGTGCCTAATTGATTTTCATAAAAAGCGCGTCGTTTTTTCGCAGACAAACCTCTCAGCATTTTACTGCGTTTAGCTCTTACATTTTTATACACGACTCCTTCCATTTCTGCAGCTTCTGTATTATCGCGCTCAGAATACGTAAAGACGTGTAAATAGGAAATATCTAATTCATTCAAAAAGTGATATGTCTCAAGAAACAAGTCATCTGTTTCTCCAGGAAAACCAACGATAACATCGACACCAATACAAGCATGTGGCATCACTTCTTTTATTTTTGAAACACGATCTACGTACAATTCTTTCATATAGCGACGTTTCATCTTTTTTAGGATGTCGTTGCTACCACTCTGCAGTGGAATATGAAAATGTGGTACAAAAGCTCTAGATTTTGATACTAAATCTATCGTTTCGTTTTTTAATAAATTAGGTTCTATTGATGAAATTCTTAGTCGCTCTATCCCTTCAACCTTGTCGAGTTCGGTTACTAAATCTAAAAACGTATGCTCGTGTTTTTTATTCCCGAATTCACCTTTTCCGTAATCTCCAATATTTACACCTGTCAGTACAATTTCTTTAATTTCTTGTTCTGCAATTTCTTTGGCATTTTGTAATACATTAGTCATGGTATCACTTCGAGAAATCCCTCTCGCCAACGGAATTGTGCAATAAGTACATTTATAATCGCAACCATCTTGTACTTTTAAAAAAGCTCTCGTTCTGTCACCAATAGAATAACTACCTACGTAAAAATCAGCGTCTTTTATTTCGCAAGAATGCACTTCGCCAAAATCATTTTTAGTAAGATCGTTTAAGTAATCTGTAATTTTAAATTTTTCAGTAGCACCCAAAACCAAATCCACACCATTAACGTCGGCTAATTCTTCTGGTTTTAGTTGTGCGTAACAGCCAATGGCTGCCACAAATGCTTCAGGATTTACCTTTTGCGCTTGCTTTACAATAGTTTTAAAACGCTTGTCTGCATTTTCGGTTACCGAACAAGTATTGATGACATAAATATCAGCTTTTTCTTTAAAATCCACACGCTCAAAGCCTTCATCCGTAAAACCTCTTGCTATGGTGGAGGTTTCAGAAAAATTAAGTTTACAACCTAATGTGTAAAATGCGACTTTTTTTGTTCGATTCATTCTTTATTATCCTGAACTTGTTTCAGGATCTTTTTAAATTTACCTTTAGACCTTAATTAAAGGCTAAATAATAGCTTCACGTTTTTGTGGCTGCAAATTTACAACATATAAGTTATATGCTAAAACGCACTCCTTTCTTATTCCATAGATTAGTTTATGGTTCATTAATTTTGATCATTTTTTCTTGTAATTCAAAAGAAAACACAAGTAAAGATCACCTCGTTTTTAAATACAATGAACACAAAAATATTGGCTCTCTAGATCCTGCTTTTTCAAAAGATTTAGCCGATATCTGGGCAACGCATCAACTTTTTAATGGTTTGGTGCAAATGGATGACCAACTCAATGTAAAGCCATGTATTGCCAAAAACTGGTCGATTTCTGATAGTGCAAAACTGTACACCTTTAACCTTAGAAAAGATGTCTTTTTTCATAAACATGAATTGTTTGGTACTGCAACTGCCCACACCAACCAAGATTCAACGCGAACCGTTAGCGCTACAGATTTTGAATTCAGTTTCAACCGACTTAGAGATAAAACTGTCGCTTCTCCTGGCAGTTGGGTTTTAAATAAAGTGGATGATTTTTATTCCGTTAACGATTCTACATTTCAAATTAAATTAAAACAACCCTTTCCTGCATTTTTAGGTTTGTTGACTATGAAATATTGTTCTGTCGTTCCTAAAGAAATTGTAGAACATTATGGTAACGATTTTAGATCTCACCCAATAGGAACTGGTCCTTTTAAATTTAAGCGTTGGGAAGAAAATTTAAAACTCGTTTTCAGACGCAACAAAAACTATTTTGAAACTGATTCAGAAAATCAACAATTACCTTACCTCGAAGCAGTAGCGATTACATTTCTACCTGACAAACAGAGTGAGTTTTTACAATTTGCGCAAGGTAACATCGATTTTGTATCTGGCTTAGATGGTTCTTATAAAGATGAAATTTTATTAGCTGACGGTAATTTAAAACCAAAATATGCTGAGGACGTAAAAATGATTCGAGGCCCTTATCTCAATACGGAATACTTAGCTTTTTTCATGGAAACTGAAGTTGCTACGATTCAGTCTTTAAAATTGAGAAAAGCTGTTAATATTGGTTTTGATCGAAATAAAATGATGACCTATTTGAGAAATGGTATCGGCATTGCTGCAAATGGTGGTTTTATTCCCAAAGGTTTACCTGGCTTTGATGCGGCTATTGGTTTTAATTATCAACCAGAATTAGCCAAACAATTGGTTGCAGAGTTTAAAGCAGAAACAGGTATTAACAATCCTGAAATTACGCTGACCACCACTAGTAATTATTTAAGTTTTTGTGAATTTATTCAGCGCGAACTTCAAAAAACAGGTTTATTGGTTAATGTGGATGTGATTCCTCCTTCAAGCCTTAAAGATGCAAAAGCTAATGGTCAACTCGATTTTTTTAGAGCAAGCTGGATTGCCGATTATCCTGATGCTGAAAATTACTTGTCATTATTTTATAGTAAGAATTTTGCTCCGAATGGCCCAAATTATACGCATTTTAAAAGTGAAACATTCGACAATATGTATGAAGCAGCGTATTTAGAAACTGATGCAGATTTGCGTGCGCAACTTTATACTAAAATGGACTCCTTAGTAATGGCATCTGCTCCAATTGTGTCTTTATTTTATGATGAAGTGGTTCGATTTACGCGCAAACCTATTGAAGGTCTTGGCATTAACGCTACTAATTTATTGGAATTGAAGTCTGTGCGAAAAACTAAATAATTCGTACTAAGACGCAACAAAAGCGATAGTGATTAAAACTAATGCCTAAAAAATAATTACACAAAGTTCCACAAAGAAGGCACCAAGATTCACAAAGAAAAGTTGACAATTCCCGAAAGCTATAGGAATTACTAATGATTACAAATCTTTAATTTTTAGCCACTTTAAGTAAAAAAGAAGAGCCCAAAGCCATAAATTAAAGTCCCAAGACTGGCGATGGACTGTCAACAGAAGCCTACCAACTGAACTCTAAAACCCAGAAAAATAATACAAATCATCTCCACCTTGTCCTCTAGACCGTCTCGAAGAAATATAACCCGTAGTTAAATCATCATTTAGAAAAAAGGAAAAATCGTCTCCACGACTGTTAATAGGCTTATCTAAAGATATTGGTTCTTTAATAATATTTGTAGAATTTAAATCGTATTCATAAATATCAATTCCACCTTTTCCACCAATTCTATCTGAAGAAAAGTACAACTTGTTATCTGCACTTACAAAAGGAAACGTCTCAGTACGAGGTGAATTAATATGCTCTGCTAACTTCGTTACTTCACCATAAGTTTTATGGTCGGTAACAGACACTTTATAGATATCTGATTTTCCTTTGGTATCTTTTACATCTGCAATAAAATATAAGGTAGAACCGTCTGGACTTAAAGCAGGATGCGCAAAATTGTGATCGGGATCGCAAAATGGCAAGGAGGTAAAATTTGTCCAGCCCTTACCTTCTTCATATTCCGCGCGTTGAATTAAAAGATTAAACGTATTCATATCTTTTAACTTATTCTCACCTTTTTCAGTATGGTTGGTGGTAAAATACATGTACTTTCCGTCCTTAGAGTATGTTGCTACCGACATATTAGACATGCCAACTTCCTTACGTCTTACGAGTTTTGCGTCAACTATTTCACCGTTTTCATCTGCTTTGCCTTCATAAATAGCATAAAGGTTTTGTGCATATTTATCTAAAATAACACGACCATTTTTTCTTGTAAGATTAGAACTAAAAAGCACTTTATCATTTACAACTCTAGCTGCAAAATGATCAAGTTTGTTATTAATTTTAAGCCTTTTAACTTCGACTTCTTGTGCGAATCCGAGACTTATAAAAAATAAAAAAAGTAGGTTTAATTTGGGATTTACTGTCATGTTATTCTCTTCTAAATTGTTTTGTTTCTTCAAAAATATGTTCTAAAATCGTTTTATCATTTTCTGTGAATGCTAGTTTTCGTCTTGCCATAACTACTTCCGCAACTTCAAAAGCTTTGGCGGTTTTATAGGTAACAAAACCTTTACTTCCTCCCCAAGAAAAACTTGGCACAAAGTTTCTAGGAAATCCACTGCCAAATATATTAGCACTTACACCAACAACTGTACCAGTATTAAACATGGTATTAATTCCGCATTTACTGTGATCTCCCATCATAAGTCCACAAAACTGTAAACCTGTTTTAGCAAAGCCTTCTGTTTGGTAGTCCCAAAGCCTTACTTCGGCATAATTATTCTTTAAATTACTATTGTTAGTATCTGCGCCAAGGTTACACCATTCGCCAATAACGGAATTTCCTAAAAAGCCATCGTGACCTTTGTTAGAGTAACCGAAAAGCACTGAATTATTAACCTCGCCACCAACCTTGCTATGCGGACCAATAGTCGTTGGTCCATAAATTTTAGTTCCTAATTTTAATGTTGCATTGTTGCAAAGTGCCAAAGGACCTCTTACGATCGAACCTTCCATAACTTCAGCATCTTTACCAATATAAATTGGACCGTCACTTGCGTTTAAAGTTGCAAAATTAAGTGTGGCGCCTTTTTCAATAAAAATATGTTCCGCATTTATAGTATTAACCGTAGCAGGAATTGGTTCTGATTCGCGATCCTTAGTCATTAAATTAAAATCTTCAACAATAGCTGCTCCGTTTTTAGAAAAAATATCCCAAGTATGTTCAATTTTTAAAATATCTCCTTGATACTCTATCGCTTCGAACGTTGAAAAATCAGAATGCTCCTCACCTTCCATCGCAAAAAAAGCAATAACATCTTCGCCTTTAAACAACGCTTGATTGTGCTTTAAATCTTTAACAAGTGTCACAACTTCTAAATTTGGTAGAAATGACGCATTAATCATAATGTTTTCTTCGAGCTCTACCATCGGATACTTATCTGACAAATAATCTTCGGTAATAGTGGTGGTTGTATATTCTAAATGCATTTCCCATTTTTCGCGAATGGTTAAAATACCCACTCTTAAATCTGCGACAGGTCTGGTGAAGGTAAATGGCAATAAATTATTACGATAAGTACCGTCAAATAAGATATAATTCATAAGGCATCAAAATTAAATTCAAAATTCTAACTAAGAAAAGCACAATATCACTTTTAGTATACTTTCAATTGCAACGACATTAGTTCTCAGTGACTTTTATAGTCAGCCACTTTATTCTTGCAAAAAGTCATGGGTCAAATGTAATTTAATTACAGAAAACAAAAAAGCCTTTCTGTTGATAGAAAGGCTTTTTCGATTATCGGTAAGCGTTGTTTATTTTTTAAACTTCGCGTATTTGTTTTTGAACTTATCAATACGACCAGCAGTATCTACCAATTTAGATTTACCTGTGTAAAATGGGTGAGATGTTCTAGAAATCTCCAATTTAACTAATGGATATTCATTACCATCAACATCGATAGTTTCAGTTGTATCTGCTGTAGATTTAGTTAAATATACCTCTTCATTAGACATATCTTTAAATGCTACTACTCTATAATTTTCTGGATGTATTCCTGCTTTCATCACTAAATGCTTTAATTGTACTCGATTTTTCGAGGTGCAAATTTAAGTAATTTTTATAAATCTACAATCTTTTTGGTTATTTTTATTTAGCGAATATAGATAACATTTGTGTAACTTTGAATACTAACTCATTGATTAAGTAAAAAAACATCTCATTATGGAAGAAGCTAAACCACCCGTTAAACCGATTGCATATAATTTCGGTTTATACCTAGGACTATTGACAATTGCCGGACTTGTAATTTTATATGCCCTTAATATAGAAAGTCATTGGATTGCCAGCGTTATTAGCACAGTGGCTACAATTGCTATTTACTATGTTGGCATTAGTGCCTATAAAAAACTTAATTCAAACATATTAAGTATTGGTGATGGTTTAAAAACAGGAATGGGAATTGCCTTAATAGGTGGACTAATTTCAGGAATTTATTCAATTATACATTATGGGTTTCTAATGCCTGAATTTCTTGCAGGTAAAAGAGAAGAAGCAATTGCCGATATGATGTCTCAAAACCCAAACATGCAAGGCGAAGAACTAGAGATGGGAATGAAGATGATTGATATCACAACTACAGAATTTTTTATAGCGACTATGATGCTTCTTGGAAGCCTATTTTTTGGATTTATAGTTTCGCTTATAATAGCAGCAATTCTTAAAAATGACCGCTAGTCCCTGAAAAAAATTCTCTATTTTTGAAGTCAAGAAATCAGACCAAACGCTATGGACATATCAGTAGTTATACCACTACTTAATGAAGAAGAATCTTTGAAAGAATTACACGATTGGATTGTATCAGTAATGTTAGCCAATCAGTTTTCTTACGAAATTCTATTTATAGACGATGGCAGTACCGACCGCTCTTGGCAAATTATAACGGAACTTGGGGAAATTAACCAAAACGTTAAAGGTATTAGGTTCTTAAAAAACTTTGGGAAATCACAAGCTTTGCATGCTGGTTTTGCAAAAGCTGAAGGTGCTGTGGTAATTACCATGGATGCGGATTTACAGGATAATCCAGAAGAAATCCCAGAACTCTTCAAAATGATTACAACAGATCATTTCGATTTAGTTTCTGGCTGGAAAAAGAAACGCTACGACTCCTATTTCTCTAAAAATTTACCTTCCAAGTTATTTAATTGGGCAGCCCGAAAAACATCTGGTGTTACGCTTAATGATTTTAATTGCGGACTCAAAGCTTACAGCAATGTCGTGGTGAAACATATTGATGTGTATGGCGAAATGCATCGTTATATTCCTGTTTTAGCAAAAAACGCAGGATTTACAAACATTGGCGAAAAAGTAGTGCAACACCAAGCACGTAAATATGGGACAACCAAATTTGGAATGAATCGTTTTGTAAATGGCTTTTTAGACCTTATTACCATTTGGTTTATTTCGCGCTTTGGTAAACGGCCTATGCATCTCTTTGGTGCTATTGGTGTTATTATGTTTATCATCGGCTTCGGATTTGCATTTTATCTGGGTTTAGATAAATTATTTTTTAACCCAACAGGTCGTTTAATTACAGATCGACCGCAATTCTACATCGCACTATCTACTATGATTATTGGTTCTCAATTCTTTATAGCAGGCTTTTTAGGCGAACTCATCTTAAGATCTAAACGCCATCAGCAACGTTATTTTATTAAAGAAAATCTGCAGCTCTCTTAGTATCTTTAATTTATAATGCCGTAAAGCATTTTAAAAATGCGAATTGTTTATTTTTGTTCATCACTATTTTAGTTAATAAATCTCTTTTACTTATGATACATATTAAACCAGAAATTTTAGAACGCGTTAATGCTTGGTTAACACCAACATTTGATAAAGACGCTCAAGAACAAATTAAAAACCTTATCGCTTCTAACCCAAAAGAATTAGAAGAGAGTTTTTATAAAGACCTAGAATTTGGAACTGGTGGTATGCGAGGGATTATGGGATTGGGTACCAACCGAATTAACAAGTACACTTTAGGAAAAAACACACAAGGTTTAAGTAATTACCTAAAACAATCATTTCCTAATGAAGCTATAAAAGTTGCTATTGCTTACGATTGCAGACATAATAGCCAATCGTTTGGTAAAGTGGTTGCCGATGTGTTTTCTGCAAATGGCATCAAGGTATTTTTGTTTGAAGACTTAAGAGCCACACCAGAATTATCATTCGCGTTAAAACACTTAAATTGTCATTGTGGCATTGTGTTAACTGCGTCTCATAATCCACCAGAATACAATGGTTACAAAGTGTATTGGCAAGATGGAGGTCAATTAGTACCACCTCAAGATTCAGCTGTCATTGCAGAAATTAACCGCTTAGATTATTCTGAAATTAAGTTTGAAGCGAATTCAAGTTTAATTCAATATATCGGGAAAGATGTGGATGATGTATTTATAGATTCATCTGTAAAAAACGGTAGTTTTGACACGTCTGATGCGGCAAGACAAGATTTAAATATTGTATTTACCTCATTACATGGTACGTCTATTACTGCTATTCCTGAAACTTTAAAACGTGCAGGTTATACCAACGTTAATATTGTTGAAGAACAACGCGAACCTAATGGAGATTTTCCTACCGTAGTGTCACCAAATCCTGAAGAACCAGAAGCTTTAAAAATGGCTATGGAACTGGCAGAAAACGTTGGTGGTGATGTTGTTATTGGTACCGACCCAGATTGTGATCGTTTAGGCGTTGTGGTTCGGAATTTAGAAAATGAACTCGTTATCCTTAACGGTAATCAAGCCATGTTATTAATGACCGATTTTCTATTAAAACAATGGAAACATTCTGGTAGAATTAATGGCAATCAATTTGTAGGTTCTACGATTGTATCAACTCCTATGATGACGGTTTTGGCCAATGCTTACAATGTAGAGTCTAAAATTGGGCTGACAGGTTTTAAGTGGATTGCCAAAATGATTAAAGACTTCCCTAGTATGGATTTTATTGGTGGTGGTGAAGAAAGTTTCGGATTTATGGTTGGTGCCTTTGTTAGAGATAAAGATGCCGTAACCTCTACCCTTTTAGCTTGCGAAATTGCCGCACAAGCCAAAGCCAATGGTAAAACCATGTATCAAGAGCTTATCGACTTGTATGTGGCACATGGCTTCTATAAAGAACGTTTAATATCGCTGACTAAAAAAGGAATTACTGGTGCAGAAGAAATTAAGCAAATGATGGTTGATGCAAGGGAGAATCCGTTAAAAATAGTCAACGGTTCTAAAGTGGTACGCATTGAAGATTACCAATTATCCATTGCTAAAAATACGGAAAACAATACGCAAGAAGCCATCGATATCCCGAAGTCTAATGTCTTAATTTATTATACTGAAGACGGTAGTAAAATTGCGCTAAGACCGAGTGGTACTGAGCCAAAGATTAAATTTTATATTAGTGTAAATACAAAACTAGACAATTCGGCAGCCTTTGCAAAAACGGAGCAGTTGTTGGAATCTCGTATCGATGCCATCCTTAAGGATATGAAACTAATATAGATGAACTACCTAAAAAAAATATTCGTATTTGCTATACCATATAAGCGATACGCATTTTTAAATATCTTTTTTAATATATTATATGCTTTGTTTGGGGCACTCTCTTTTGTAGTGTTAATGCCGATGCTAAATATTTTATTTGGTGAAGATCAAGAGCGTATTGATACCAAACCTCAACTTGAAGATTTTGATGGTATCGGATCTTTTCTCAAAGACACACTGACCTATACGGTACAATCTTATGCCGATGAGGATCAGCTACGAGCGCTTACCTTCGTTATTATATTAGTGATCGTTGTGTTTTTACTTAAAAATATTTTTAATTATTTAGCGCTTTACTTCGGAACATTTTTAAGAAACGGAATTTTAAAAGATTTAAGAAATACCTTATATAAAAAAACCGTAGAATTACCCATGAGTTTCTTTTCTGAAAAGCGGAAAGGAGATTTAATTGCACGTGTCTCTAACGATGTTAATGAAGTACAAAATTCTTTTTTATCCGTTTTAGAAATTATTATTAGAGAACCACTTAGTGTGATTTTTTCTATTGTAATTATGCTTAACATTAGTGTAAAACTCACCCTTTTTGTTTTTGTTTTTATTCCCACAGCTGGTATTATTATTTCACTTATTGCTAAGCGGTTAAGACAACAATCTGCGGATGTTCAAAAAGAACAAGGAGTCTTTTTATCTATTTTAGAAGAAACGCTCAACGGACTAAAAATTATAAAAGGTTTTAATTCTGAAACACTATTCAATTCAAAATTTACGAAATCTACACAACGTTCTTTTTCTTTTTCAAATAAAATGATGAACCGCCAAAATATCGCAACACCGTTAAGTGAATTTCTTGGTATAGTGACTATTGCCTGTTTATTGTGGTTTGGTGGACGTATGGTCATTGTTGACAAAACCCTTTTGGCGTCATCTTTTATCGCTTTTATGGGTTTAGCCTACAACATATTAACACCTATTAAAGCATTAAGTAAAGCTAATAATAGTGTAAAACGAGGAAATGCAGCTGCAGAACGTGTTTTAGAAATTATTGAGACGGATAACCCTCTAGAAGACCAACCAGAAGCGCTTACTAAAGCTACTTTTAATTCTGAATTAAAACTCAACAACATATCCTTTAAATATGAAGATGAATTGGTCTTAAAAAACTTCTCACTTAGCGTCACTAAAGGTAAAAGTGTAGCTTTAGTAGGCCAGTCGGGAAGTGGAAAAAGTACCATAGCTAATCTCGTCACCCGTTTTTATGATGTCAATGAAGGTGATATTTCTATCGATGGTAAAAATATTAAAGACATTACGAAGCACTCCCTTAGAAGTTTAATGGGATTAGTAACACAAGATTCTATTCTGTTTAACGATACCATTAGAAATAATATGATTATCGGCAGAGAAAATGCCTCTGATGAAGCTATTATTGAAGCGCTTAAAATTGCCAATGCATGGGAGTTTGTTAAAGATTTAAAAGGAGGTTTAGATTATAATATTGGTGATGGTGGTACAAAAATTTCTGGTGGCCAAAAACAACGTTTAAGTATTGCTAGAGCAGTTCTCAAAAATCCACCAATTATGATTTTAGATGAAGCAACCTCAGCTTTAGATACTGAAAGCGAACGATTGGTTCAAGATGCCTTAGAGAAGATGATGCAAAATAGAACCTCTGTTATTATTGCGCACAGATTATCTACCATTCAAAATGCAGATGAAATTATTGTTTTAAATAAAGGTGAGATTGCAGAACAAGGCACGCATACCGAACTTATTGCTAAAAATGGAGTGTATAAGAAATTAGTAGACATGCAGAGTTTTGAGTAATAGTTTGAACTAAATTTTGCTCGTTTAATGGCGTAATTATTTACTTTCGACTATTTAAACAGTCAACCTCTCAATAACCCAATAACTTAATAACCCAATACCTTAAAATCATAAATCAAAAAAGGATGTATAGTTAAATACATCCTTTTTCTTTGTTATCAAATTTGGGGAACTGATAACGAATAATAGGTTAAGCTGAGGCAAACATATAATAAATAAGATTACAAAACAAGAAAAATATGCATTTTATCGTAATTATATGCATTTTATCGTGTATTTTTATCGTAAGCACTTGATAATCAATAACCATGTGTACTTATTATTTTTTAGAAAAACATAAGTATAACACAGTGAATAATTCGAGAGTTTAAGACTTAACCCATAGTCTAAAAATAAAGTTGTTATCAACAAAAAAAAGGATGCATCGTTAGATACATCCTTTTTGGTTGTTATCAGATTTGGGAAACTGATAACGTATAGTAGGTTAAGCTGCAGCAAACATATAGCAAATAATAGTAGCACGCAAGAAAAAAATGTATTTTATCGATTTAATTTGTATTTAATCGATTTAATTAGTCTTAAAACACTGATAATCAATAAAAAAAATAAACTCTTTTTTAATGCATAAAATTTTCAATTAAACTTTTAGTAATTTGATGGGTCTTAATACCAAAGTAACTTACTTGAATACCGAATCAGAATTTATATCCCGTTTACAAAATCCTTCTACAAAAGAAGCTGCCTTTAGAGAGTTATTACAACGCTATAAGGAACGCTTGTATTGGCATATACGTAAGATTGTGATTCGGCATGAAGATGCAGACGACGTGCTGCAAAACACCTTTATAAAAGTGCATCGTAGTATTGATAAATTTAAAGGTGAAAGTCAATTGTTTTCATGGTTGTATCGCATTGCCACCAATGAATCTATTACACATCTTAATAAAAATGCAAAACGCTTACAAATTAGCAATGAAGAGCACCAAAATAGAGCCATTAATAATTTAACCGCAGATGTTTATTTTGAAGGTGATGCTATTCAACTAAAATTACAACAAGCGATAGCTACTTTGCCTCAGAAACAACAATTGGTATTTAACATGCGGTATTTTGAAGACATTAAATATAAGGACATGGCCGAAATTTTAGACACCAGTGAAGGAGCTCTAAAAGCCTCCTATCATATTGCCGCTAAAAAAATAGAAGCCTTTTTAAGCTCGGATTAAACTATTTGTTGTATTTGAAGTCTTAGATATAGAATAATAAGAGATGACCACTTTCGTGGAAACTAAAGATGAAAGAAAATAAATTACAACATATTAAAACCACAGGATTTAAAACTCCTGACCATTACTTTTCTCAAGTCGAAGAGCAGATACTTAATGATTTATCTTTGAGAACCCAAATAGATGCATCCGGATTTGACGTTCCTAAAGATTATTTTGATACGGTGGAATCTCAAATACTGAATAAAGTCGCAACTCAAAGCGATACCAAGGTGATACCTTTATTTAGCTTAAAAAAAATAATTTATACAGCATCGATCGCAGCTGCATTAGTTTTAGGATTTCATCTGTTTTTTAATACTTCAGAAAAAATCAACTTAGAAGATCTTGAAATGGCATCTATTGCATATTATTTAGAAGTCGAAGATTACACAAGTAATGATTTAGCAGCGCTTTTAACTGAGGAAGAACTCGACGCTTTTAACGCCACAGATTCACAAATATCGATAGATTCAATTGAAGATTACTTATTAAACCATGCAACACTTGAAGATTTAATTATAGAATAAACTTATGAAAAAAATAGTCTTTACCCTATTATTTATAGCGATAACCACAATTACTTTTGCCCAAAAAGGCGAACGAAAAGAACGTATTAAAGCCTTAAAAATAGCCCTTATTACAGAAAAATTAGAGTTGACAAAAGATGAAGCTCAAAAATTTTGGCCCATTTATAACGCACACGAACAAGAAATGGAAATGCTACGCATTAACGGCAGAGAAAAACGTCGTAATATGAATCTCGAAACTATCACTGAAAGTGAAGCGCGAAAAGCCTTAAAAGATTTCCTAGCGTTTGAAAAAGAACAACAAGACCTTAAAGCTGATTTAGTAGAGAGTTTATTGACCATAATTCCTGCAAAAAAAATAATCATTTTAAAAGGTGCCGAAGAACAATTTAAAAGGCAAATACTGCAAGAGCTAAAGAATAGACGCGACAGAAAAGGTGATCGTGATTAACCGAATTTATCTGAAATAAAAACCTTTTAGTCTTCTATTCTTATTAAGTCGAATATAACGCAACACTAAAAACAGCAAGGCATCCAGCTACTATAATTACACAAAACTTCGAGCCTTAGAGCATTGGCATGAATTCATTTTTATTAAAGAACAATCATCTAAACATTAACTTACTAATTCTCCCGTTTCCTGCTGCATAAGCTATAGAATCATTTAAAAATCGAATGGTATAAAAACCTTCGTCGCTTAAATGTGTCCAACTATCACCAGCATCATTACTATAATCAATACCTTTAAAACCAACAGCGACTAATGCTTTACCATTAGAATTTGGAACGTATTGCACACAACTGCGATAGCCAGGACCTTTGCCATTAGCCACAACTTGCCATGTTTTCCCACCATCATTAGTTCTTATTTTGTTATTTAAAGTGTCGTTCGGCTTGGTATAATCTCCACCGATTGCAAATCCATTTTTATCATCATAAAAGTCAATGGAATACATTCCTGTGGTTTCCAAACCTTGAATGATTGGTGTGTTGTAAACTTGCCATGTTTTTCCTTTGTCATGTGAATACAGTATTCTACTAGCCTTTCCTCCTGTTGCTACCCAAGTGTTATCTCCTACAATAGCAATGTTGGTATCACTAGCTGCAAAAGCGGCTTCTCCTTCTTTGGCTTTTGGCAGGTTATCACATGATAATTTTGTCCAAGTCTTACCTCCATCTCTTGTAATGATAATACTCATACAATCTTCTGTAGGATCACCAATGGCAATACCTTCTTGGTCGTTCCAGAAATCCATGGCATCGTAAAAGGCTTTTGGGTGAGTTTCTTTGTAGACTAATTTGAGTGAATCTTTGTTAATTTTATATAATAAAGTTGGTGATGCAATGCTTAGAACAAAACCAGCTTTATTAGTTACTGCTAAAGAGCGGAAGTTAGGCACTATAGAATCATGCATTAACTGAAAGGTTAATCTAGTATCAAGTTCACTAGGATTTTTAACAATTCCACCTATTTGTCCATTCGACAAAGCAAAACTACCTATTCCTTTTTTATCAATTTCTAAAGCACGAACATTTAAAGTGGAATCTTGTATTAAAGTTTCAATTTCAACGTGAGCGATTTTTTTTTGAATTGGTTTTGAGACAGACTCTTGTTTTTTAGTTGTACCGCAACTACCAATAGTAATCCATAAAGACGCTAAAACTATAATTACAAACAACTTTTTCATAGTATTCAATTTTTCCTAAAAATAGAAAAGCTTCGTGATATAACCACAAAGCTTTTCAAATTATAAAACAAATATTTTTTAATTTACAATAGCATCGAGTTTTGTTTTGAGATCATTGTAAATCTCTAGACTAACAGGACTCAAGGTCTGATCTAACAAATTATTAGTTTCAAACGGATCATTCGCTAAATTAAAAAAGCCTTCAGTGTTATCTTTAAACCGAATGTACTTATGCGTCAATGATCTGGTAGCATAGTCTGAAGTTCCGTCATTGGCACTAATCTCTGAAAATAAACAATCTCTATTTCCTGTGATGCCATCAAAAAGGACATCCTTAAAACTTTGGCTATCATTAGTCTGTGCTGTTGAGTTTCCTGATAGTTCTACAATGGTATCGTATAAATCTGTAGCATTAATTAACGAATTATCTGTGGCATTGCCTCGCGATACATTTTTACCGGAGATAATCATTGGCACATTGATACCACCTTCATAAATAGACGCTTTTGCCTTGCCAGGACCATAATCTTGAGACACTTGGTTTGGTGTACCGTTATCGCCAATAAAAATGATAATGGTATTATCGCGCTCTTCAGTGGACATGGATTGTAATAATCTGCCCATTTCAGTATCCATTGCTTCAATAGCTGCAAAATAATAAGCTGTGCGATTGGCATTAATACTCGCCTGGTCTGAAGGTAAATCACCTTGACTGTGTAAATTAGTTGGTGGCAAATGAAAAGGCGTGTGTGGTGCATTGTAAGCCATCCATAAAAACCATGGATCGTTTTGGTCTGCAACCCAATCAATAGCAAGATCCGTCAACTTTGTTGTAATATAGTCCGTACTTGTAGTGGTAGTTCCGTTTTCTACTAAGCTCCAACTTTCATAATCCGTAACGGCTCCAGAAACGATGCCTGCGTAATAGTCAATTCCCATCGCTAAAGGCTGATTAGCATCATTGGATAAATGCCATTTTCCTATCAACGCTGTGGCATAATTAGACATATCGTTTTGTAAGATATGTGCTGAATTATCAAGTTGAAGTCCTACGCGAGTCACACCATTATTAGTGCCATAATTACCAGTTAAAATACTAGCTCTTGTAGGGCTGCATAGCGGATTCGCCCAAACATTATTAAACGTAATGCCATTAGTTATTAAATTTTGAAGTGTTGGCATGTTGGGTTTTACACTTCCTATAGTGTAATTTGGTGTTGCATCTAAACCCATGTCATCTGCAATAATGAGTAGAATATTTGGTGTCGATTGTGATGGTGTTGAATCATCTTGCATACCATTTGTGTCATCATTTCCACAGGAAAATATTAACAATCCTAATACAATCGCTATCTGTTTAAAGTATTTCATATGTGTTTACTTTTTTTATTTCTAAACCAAATCAGTAAGATGAATACACTAAAAGCGATGGCACCAAAGATTATTGTTTTTTTATATTCTAAATCATTGTTAGACGAAACCTTCACAATAAAAGAAGCTTTATCTGGTGTTGTTATAAATTCTAATGATTCTGATTTTAAAATGACATCGTTATAATTTTTCTGATTATCATAACTATTAAACATTAATGTGTTAGAAACTCGATCAAACGTGCCTCCTTTAAACTGAAAGCTAAAGTTATTTTGATGTGAATGCCCTTCATAAAATTCTTCTTTCACAGAAATCAACTCTAAACTTGAATCACCATGAGCGATCCTAAAATTAGCATTGACATATTGGTAAAAGGCAGCTTCAAACTCAGCTTTGTCTTTTGAATTTTCCAACTCTGGATAAGCTTCTAAAACCGCATTTCTTATACTCCACGGAAATTCGGCTTGGACTTCAACATAATCTTCTTTTTGTTGAATGGTGAAAAATGCTTTATTCGCATCATGAGCAAATCCATAACAGACGGATAAAAACATAAATGCAAAAATAGATAAGACTTTTATCATCTTACATGCCTATTTTAAAATCGTTTGAAGGTGTGCCTCTAAAAAATCTCGGAATACTTGGAAACGCATCTGTGATGACATAATAATAGGTTCCTGATGGATATTCTGGTGTTACACCTGTTCTACCATTAGCTTCGTCTAAGGTGCCTAATCCTGCAACATATTCGTAGTCATTAGAATACACACCATCGTTACTTCCGCAAGGTGCAGAGACTCCATCTCCACCTCTATTTCCAGATTTTAATTGGTAACTAGAGGTCATTTCATCTACGGAAGAATTCGCGTTTGATGCGTCTGAGTAGCCATATTTATAATATATAGGAAAACCATCCGCAGCATAACCAATCAGTGTCATCGCATCGGTTGGCATATTTAAAGCTTCTAAAAATAAGATAGGTGAACCATGGTAATGATATTTGCCAGTAGGTTGCACATGTGCGCTATTACAATCTAAGCCTAAATTTACATTTAAGGCTTCGAGATTCCAGTTCCAATTCACATTAGGATTCATCATTCCTAAATGCGGAAAAGGCTCGGCTGCCACAGGATCTAATTCTACTCCATTGAACAACACACCAAATGAATATTGAGGTCCAGCATTTGGTCCCATTCCTGATGTTGATAATAATGCTGTAAGATTGACGGCTTCCGAAGGATTCATTGTAATGGTATAGGTTTCGTTTTGTTCAGAAATGGCATTAGGATTTAATGAACCTTGTCCCATTCCGAAGCGTCCAACCATATGTTCTGGAATACTGTTAGAAGTAATTATTCTATTGGCTCCTGAAATCGTCTGATTATAAACATTTGAAAATGCTAACGTTTCATTGCAGGCACCTCTTGAATCATCTAAAACTTGATCGGACACGCAACCAGAATCATCCGTATCTGAATTATCTGCAACGTAGCCATCAGGTTGGTCACAAGACATAATACTTGTGTTAGGATCACCTAAATCGTCATTGTCAAAATCTTGATACCAAGTAGATTCCGTACATGTACTATCATCGTTACTAGAACAAGCTACAAAAGTTATTACAGCGATAACGGTCGCTAATTTTATGATGTTTTTCATGAATTGATTGATGGTTAGTTATGGATTAGACTCAAAAGTATGTAAAACGTTTAATTCTATTTTAGAATTATCTATATTCATTTTCAATAGTGTAACTTTGCACGTTCTTTTTTCAGAAATATAAATTGTAAACGAAGAACTAAATACTGAAGACGAAATAGAATGAGATTACATAGAAATTTATGCTTTGCAGTCATTGATGGTTTACATAAAATCTTCAATGAAGGCGAATATGCAGATAAAGTAATTCAGCAATTACTAAAACGAGATAAACGTTGGGGAAGTCGCGATAGAGGTTTTGTAGCAGAAACAGTCTATAGTATTGTGCGCTACCAAAGACTTTATGCAGAAATAGCAGATGTTAAAGCACCTTACGATAGAGATAACCTTTGGAGAATCTTCGCAGTTTGGGCAACTTTGAAAGGCATTAAATTACCCGATTGGAAATACTTTACCGACACACCTTCTCGAAAAATTAAAGGCCGTTTTGATGAATTGTCTAAAATTAGAAAATACCGTGAGTCTATTCCAGATTGGATTGATGACTTAGGTATAAAAGAATTAGGCGAAGGTGAATGGACCAAAGAATTGGCCATGCAAAATGAGCAGGCAGATGTCATATTAAGAGTGAATACGCTTAAAACAACTAAAGAAGATCTGCAACTCAAATTACAGTCTGAGGATATTGAAACTGAGTTTTTACCAAATCATCCGTCTGCTTTAAAATTAGTAGAACGTGCTAATGTATTTA
>NZ_JBGCDQ010000017.1:0-31675 GCF_045105575.1 Winogradskyella sp.
AACTGTTGACTGTAATGGAACATTAGCAGCTCCAACTACTACTGATATTTGTGCTGGAAATATCACAGGAACAACAACCGACACCCTTAACTTTGTTGAAGGTGGAAGCACCACCATTACTTGGACTTTTGATGATGGTAACGGAAATACAACTACAGCCAGTCAAGTTTATAACTATGATGATACTACTGCTCCTGTAACACCAACATTACCAGATTTAAATGCACAGTGTTCAATTACACCAATAGCACCAACCACAACCGATAATTGTGAAGGTACTATTACAGGAACAACATCTTCGACTTTTCCAATTACAACTCAAGGTACTACCATTGTTACTTGGAATTTTGATGATGGTAACGGCAACAGTATAAACGTCAACCAAAACGTTATTATCAACGACACAACTCCACCTACAGCAATCTGCCAAAACATCACAATTACAATTGATGCATCAGGAAGTACCTCTATAAGTGAATCTGATATTGATAACGGCTCTTTCGATAATTGCGGTATTGCGGCAATGACATTAGATACCCTGAACTTTGACTGTTCTAATTTAGGTGCAAATACAGTAACACTTACAGTTAGAGATAATGCAAATAATATCTCTACTTGTACAGCAACTGTAACAGTTGAAGATCCTGCTCAAAATGCATCTGTAAATATTTCTGTGAATACAAATGAAATCTGTGAAAATGAAAATGTAATTTTTACAGCTGCTCCAGTTAATGGTGGTACCGTCCCTATTTACGAATGGTTTATAAATGGTGTTTCTTTTGGAACAAATAGCGACACATTTATACCTTTTACAGCCTTGAATAATGGTGACGACGTTTATGTTTTAATGCAATCGAGCTTATCGTCTTGTATTATACCTAAACAGAGTAATACAATCACAATGATTGTTAATCCCTTACCCATTGTTTCTGGACCTTCAAACTTTTGTATCGGAGATACAGCAACCTTAACACCAGCAACATCGGGTTGGGTTAGTAACTCTGGAATTGCTTCTATAGATAATAATGGAGTTGTAACTGCAAATTCATCTGGTACAGCAACATTTACTTTCACAGATGGTAACGGTTGTAGTTCTGACTTTTCTTTAGTAATTAATGATTTACCAATCATTACCAACCTACCTTCTGGTAGTACCATTTGTGTCAATGAGTCTCACTCATTAAGTACCTCTGTTAACGGAACATGGAATAGTAGTGATAATAGTATTGCTACAATTTCAAACACTGGTGATATTTTAGGAATAGCAGCAGGTAATGTCGATTTTATTTTTACAGATAGTAATGGCTGTAGTGGAACTACAGTTTCTATTGAAGTTCAAGAATCTCCGATAATAACTTCAATTAGCGCATCAGAAAGCCCTGTTTGTGCTGGTGACCCAAGTATATTATCTGTAGACGTACCAGGATCTGGTACCAATATAGAAACTCTTATAAATTATGATTTCAATTCTGGTAATAACTATGGTGCATTAAATGGGCAGGAAGCTCCTGGCATCACCTCAACAGTTTATGAAGGTAATAACATGCCATTTTCAAGACAAGGTGGTGTGGCAACAGGTGGATCTGCATTTACAACTAATAATACCGCTGGAAATGCTCTAAGACAGATTGATGGTGCAGGTGATGATGAAGGCTACTGGGTTTTTGACATTGAAGGTTCAGACTTAAATACCTATGAAGACTTTTCTCTTTATTTTCAAACGAGAAGAACAAACAGAAGAGGATCGGATAAATACATCTACATATATTATCGTGTAAATAATTCAGGACCTTTTAATTACTTTAGTCAAGTTTTTATTAATAATAACAATGCAGCTACCAATTGGACCCAAGTAACCGCTCCTGTTCCTGCCTTAGCAAATAATCCTAGTAGACTTCAAATTGCTGTATTAGTTACAGATGGAAGAAATAGTAATAATAGACGTCCAAATATTTTGATAGATAATTTTCAAGTACAAGGAACAACTGTTGGTTCTGACTATTTATATTCATGGACTTCTAACACTGGTGCAGATTCTGGTCTTCCAGCAGATGCAGGAACTCCGTTATCCACAAATGATAATATTACTGTTAATCCGGAAGTCACTACTGAATATGATGTAACCGTTACAAATAGTAATGGATGTTCAGTAACAACACAGGTAACAGTAGATGTATTTCCTTCACCTGAAATAACGGTAAATGCAGATTATTGTCCAATCGATGACCCAAGTACATCTCAAGATGAAAGTAACATGGTTCAACTTGTAGCGAGTGCTAATGTTCCTATTAGCAGTTGGACATGGTTAACCGATCCTGAACAAACAGGAAATACAATTTATGTAGATATTGCTGATTTTTATCAAGTTATTGGTTTAACACCAGACGGTTGTTCAGAATCTGGAACAATAAGTGTAGCACAAGAATTAGTCATCGATGGAGACTTTACAAATGTCGATATTATGGATGATAGTGGCTATACATTTCAAAGTGGTCACACCTTTGTACCAAACCAACCAGGATTAGTACCTGCGAATCGTGGAGAATTATGGAATGATTCAGGTTTATTAGGATACACCATTACACATAGAGGAGACGACGTACACCGATTCTTTAGAGGTACTGACCATACCCAAAATACTGTAGGACCTCAAAACTTTATGGCCGTTAATGGAGATTCAGGTATTCAAGTATGGAGTCAAAATAACACTGCTATTCAACCAAATACCACATATTATTTCTCTGCTTGGGTAATGCGCTTAGTCAATGGAAATCCGCCACAATTAGTCTTTAATATTAATGGTACACAAGTTGGAATTTCAATAACACCTCCTGCTAGGAGTGGACCAGATAATGTGAATAATAACTGGGTTAGATTTTATGGAAATTGGACCTCTGGCCCAACTGAAAATTTTGCTGATATTAGTATTGAAAATTTAAATCCAAATCAAGGTGGTAACGATTATGGTATAGATGATATCTCTTTTGGTACATTATCTACCTTTATCAGATTAACGTCACCTGACGGAACCGATAGTAACCAAATTATTTGTCAAAACGAACCTATTACAAATGTCACCTACGATATTGGAGGTGGTTTAGATTTACCAAATATTGAGTGGTTTTTAAACGGTAGCACCACCTCTTTAGGTCTTAATGTTTTTCCTGATGGTTTATCTGCAACCTTTAATGGTTTAGAATATGTGATAAGCGGTAGTCCAGAAGATTATGGTGTATTTGATTATACCATAACAACATCCTCTATCTGTGATGTCAAAGAAACTAATGGAGTTATTGTTGTTAATGAAGCACCTGTTGCTACTATAGATGCTATTACAACACCTATTTGTTTTTCTCAAGGCAGTATTCCATTGAGCGTAACTTTAGGTGGTACAGCAACTTCAGGAACTTGGTCTTCCTCTGGTTCAGGTAATTTTAGTAACATATCTAGCAACGGTACCAGTGCCATTTATAATTTTGGAATCAACGATACAGGTAGTGTTATCCTAAGCTTTACAACCAATGATCCTTCTGGACCATGTGGTGCTCAAACCGCTAACGTAGAGGTTGATATTACCACTTATGCTATAGCAGATGCAGGAAACAATATTGACAATACATTAAGTAGCTGTGAAGATGTCACAGTATCTCTTTCGGCAAATAGCAGTGTAGGTGAATGGTCCGTAACCTCATCACAAGATCCAAGTACCTACTTTTTCTCTAATGCTAGTGATAGTAACTCATCATTTACTGGAGAAAGTGGAGAAACTTACACCTTACAATGGGAAGCTATAAATACGTCTCCTTGCAGCAATACAATGGATACAATCACTGTTACATTTGCTAATTGTGGCACTAACATCACATTTGACGGAGCAGAAGATTATATCAGTTTTGGAAATAACTATGATTTAAATATTAACTCATTTAGTCTTGAAGCATGGATCAAAGCAGACGAACTTTCAGGCAGTAGAACTATCTTTTCTAAACGTAGCAGTGACAATTCAAATACAGGATACGACCTTACGTTAATTGGAAATAGATTATTTTTCCGTTGGGATAGAAATCAAGTCTTTGCAACCCAAACGATAAATAACAGTAAATGGTATCATGTCGCAGTTACATTTGGACGTAATGCATATAACATGTATATCGATGGGTTCAGAGTGTTAACAACAACATCTGGAAATGCACCATCACCTAACGCTAATAAAGCACTTATTGGAGCAATGGATACATCAAATGACGAACCTGTGAATTACTTCGGTGGTGATATTGATGAAGTTAGAATTTGGGATGTTGCTTTATCGGAAGGTCAAATTCGTGAAATGATGAACCAAGAAATAGAAGCTAATGGAACAAATGTAAGAGGAGTCGTTGTACCTTTAGACATCTCTGATAACCTACAGTGGAGAAACTTAATTGGTTATTACCAAATGCGTTTTGGACCACAGGCAGTGGTTAGCAATGGTACTATTCAAGATATTTCAACGTCATCACCAATTTCTGGTCAACTCACTAAAATGACCGATGTACAAGAAGAAGCAGCACCAATTCCATATGTATCTAATACAGACGGTGTTTGGGATAGCGAATCAACTTGGTTAAATGGTTCTGTACAGCAAATACCAAACTCTAAAGTGAATAGTATTAATGGATTTCAACAAAACTGGAATATTGTTAGAACCGCTACGAATGTTAAAACCGACAGACCTTCTAATACATTTAATAGAACAACCGTTCTTGGTTTATTAGTAGATGATAACAGATTAAGTATTGAAAACGACCAACATATAATTGTAGATAAATATCTTATTATAGACGGTACTTTAGATTTAGTTGGAGAATCTCAACTTTTACAACCTATGGGTAGTATTGTAGATTACTCTGGTATTGGAAAATTAGAACGCAGTCAACAAGGTACATCTAATTTGTATAACTATAATTATTGGAGCTCACCTGTTAGCAGTGATGGTAATACATATTCAATAGGTAGTACCTTATACGACGGTAGTAATCTTACAAATATCCAACCTTTAAATTGGATTAGTGGTCATGATGCAAATCCATCAACCACACCAATTTCTATTACTAGAAGATGGTTATACTTATATGAAAATTATCCCGAAAACACTTATGCCGATTGGAGAGCTATAAACGAAAACACCCCAATTAATGTGGGACTTGGTTATACAATGAAAGGAAGTGGAAGCTCTAGCGCTGATCAGAACTATGTTTTTGTAGGGCAACCAAATAATGGCCTTATTACGACGCCTGTTTCAGGAGGATTCCAAGCCTTAATTGGTAACCCATACCCTTCTGCCATAGATTCAGAAACCTTTATTAATGACAACAGTAGTGTTTTATCTGATGGTGCCTTATATTTCTGGGAACATGCGCCATCAAACTCGTCTCACGTATTAGCCGCTTACGAAGGTGGTTATGCCGTTAGAAACTTAACAAACGGAATTCCTGCGGTAAGCACTCCTGAAATAAATGGCACCGGAAATGCGAATAAAATCCCAGGACGCTATGTTCCCGTAGCCCAAGGATTCTATGTTACTGGTAATGCTACAGGCGGACAAATAACATTTAATAATAATCAAAGAATTTTTGCTAAAGAAACAAATTCAACCTCATTATTTTTAAGAAGTACAAATACAGAACCAGAAAATGAGGTGGCTGATGCAAGTGAAAGTAACGATCAGTTTATACGATTAGATTTTATTAGTCCTCAAAATTCAATAAGACATTTATTGATTGGTTTTATGGATAATGAAAATGCAACAGACGGTATTGATTATGGGTATGATGCTCTAAATACAGAATCATTCCCAAGTGATATGTCATTTAATATTGAAGGACAAAAGTTCCTTATTCAAGGTGTCAATACCTTCGATGTTACTAAATCATATCCACTTGATATTGACTTAACAACTGGTGGTCCTATTGAGATTGCATTAGATGATTTAGAAAATTTTGACGAAGAGATCGATGTATTTATTTTTGATGCTGAATTTGGAACCTACACAAGGTTTAACGATGTCAATTTCCAAATGAACTTAGAAGCTGGAAGCTACAGTGGAAGATTTTCATTGGTTTTCCAAGAAGATGCAACTTTATCTACGATTCAAAATGAATTTGAAAATGTTACCCTAAGATACTTGAGCGATACAAATGAAATCTATTTAAAAACACCAGCATCTGTAGAAGTTAAACAACTCTACTTAATTAATGTTACTGGTCAAACCATAGCATCATGGAATGCTACCAATTTACCAATGTCTAATGAAATTAAAATTCCTGTAAGATCAATTTCTGAAGGTGCTTATATTGTAAAAGCTGAAACAGATACTGGAACGTTTAATAGAAAGCTCATTGTGAAATACAAATAGTTAAAAGAAAACAGTCAAAACTCGTTAGTTTTGACTGTTTTCTTTTAATACAAATTGATTTGCTAGCATTTCAGTTAAAAATATTCAATTTAGATAAATAAAAATATAGCATTTAAACGCACTTACTAGTATTTCATCTATATAATAGTTACGTTTACATCCTAATTGTTTTGAAACCTAAATGCACCGAAACTTTTATCCTATGAAAAAAATTCTACTATCCGCCTTTGTAATCGCACTAATAATCTCTTGCAGCACTAGCAAACAAATAGAAAGAGCCGTTAATTCTGGTAATTACGATCAAGCTATTTCTAATGCAATTAATAAATTACGTACTAATAAAAATAAAAAGCGCAAGGCTGAATATGTTGTAATGCTTCAAGAAGCTTACTTTAAAGCCAATAAACGCGATGCCGATGAAATTGATTATTTAAAGCAAGATGACAATCCAGAAAACTATATTAAAATATATGATTTGTATGTCAATTTAAACAATAGGCAACAACGTATAAAACCACTTCTACCATTGTATGTTAATGATAAAGAGGTAACGTTTAAAACTAAAAACTATAACAGTGCTATGGTTGCATCTAAGGATATGGCGTCTTTGCATATGTACAACAATGCTAGAGCCATTATTGATGATTCATCTACAAGTAAATTAGATTATAGATTTGCTTATGACCAACTCAACACCATTGAAGAATTAAATCCTAATTTTAGAGACGTGCGTGAGTTAATAAATGTTGCACACCAAAACGGAATTGATTTTGTTTTGGTTGAAATGATTAATGATACAGAAAAAGTCATTCCAAAACGATTGGAAGACGATTTACTCAATTTCAGCACCTATGGCATTAATAATCTTTGGACTATTTATCACAATAACACAGACGATAAAGTAACATACGATTATAAAATGCTTTTAAATCTGAGACAAATTAATGTGTCTCCAGAACAGGTAAAAGAACGTCAAATTATAAAAGAACGTCAAATTGCAGATGGTAAAAAATTACTTTTAGACGATCGTGGAAATCAAGTTAAAGACAGCCTAGGTAACGCTATAGAAATCGATAATCTTAAAACTGTGCGTTGTGAATTTTACGAATTCTCACAGTTTAAAGCAGTTCAGATTACTGGTAACGTAGAATATTACAACCTCAACACCAAACAACTCGCAGATGCTTTTCCTATTACGAGTGAATTTATATTTGAGCATATTTATGCCAATGCGCAAGGAGACCGAAGAGCGTTAGATACTAATCTTTTACCGTTTTTAGAACTTAGAGCGGTTCCCTTCCCAACCGAAGAACAAATGATTTATGATTCTGGAGAAGATTTAAAACTTCAATTAAAAAATATTATTAATTCTTATTCGCTTAATTAAGGTTTTATTTATAGAGACAGATTAGTCTCTAAACAAACCGACCCAAATCCATCTCATTAATAGCTCCATGAGAAGCATGCGCAACCACTACTCCATTTCGTAACACCAAAAGTTGTGGAGATTGATGCATCACTTGAAATTTATAACCAACTTCATTCGACACCTCTCGATAGCTCAATAAATCTAAATAATATAAATCTGCATTGGCATCTAAATCATAAGCAGAGACAAATTGTTTCATTACCATACTGCTAATACCACAACGTGTAGAATGCTTAAAAACAATCTGAGTTTTAGTTTTAGACCGTTCTGTAATAGTATTTAATTGTGATACATTGACTAAAGGTTGCCAAGGCAATATTTTTTCTTCTTTTTTTTCTTTTGGTTCAGATGAACCGAATAATTTCTTAAACATATGTTATTCTTTTCCAATTCGTGCGAAAGCAGGAATCTATTATTAGCTTATAGTCGAAACAGCTCAACAACCTTACACACAGACAAAACGTCACGCTAAACCATACTAAATCGGTCATTTTGTCGTTTTTATATTACAATTTTCAATTGGTAAGATTATTGTCTAAAGATAAGCAAATAGTTGGTCATTCTGAGCGTAGTCAAAGCATCTAAATAAGATGGCTGTGTACTAATAATGACCGAAAATTAAAGAAAAATCAAGTTAAACGATAAAAAAGATACCTGTTTTCGCAGGCATATAAAAAATGAATTTTAATAATTATACCATTAAATCACAAGAAGCCATTCAGCAAGCGCAGCAGCTTGCTCAAGGGTTTGGACATCAACAAATAGAAAACGAGCATATTTTTAAAGCCCTTTTTAATATTGATGAAAACGTACTGCCATTCCTTTTAAAAAAGTTGAATGTCAATCTTGCTATGCTTCAACAAATTTTAGACAAAGAACTCGAAAGTTTTCCTAAAGTTTCAGGTGGAGATATTATGCTATCTCGAGAAGCAAGTAAAGTATTGAATGAAGCCGCTATCATCGCAAAAAAGATGAATGACGACTATGTTTCTATTGAGCATTTAGTACTCGCTATTTTTAAATCTAAAAGTAAAATTGCCCAAATCTTAAAAGACCAAGGAGTTACAGAAAAAGGATTAAATGCAGCTATTGAAGAACTACGAAAAGGTGATCGCGTAACCTCTCAAAGCCAAGAAGACACTTATAACTCGTTAAGTAAATATGCAAAAAACTTAAATCAGTTAGCAAGAGACGGAAAATTAGATCCTGTAATTGGTCGTGATGAAGAAATTAGAAGAATCCTTCAAATTTTATCGCGCAGAACCAAAAACAATCCCATTTTAGTTGGTGAGCCTGGCACAGGTAAAACGGCTATTGCAGAAGGTTTAGCACATAGAATTATTGATGGTGATATTCCTGAAAACCTTAAAGACAAACAAATTTTTGCTTTAGATATGGGATCGCTTATTGCAGGTGCCAAATTTAAAGGTGAATTTGAAGAACGCCTAAAAGCCGTAATCAAAGAGGTCACCGAAAGCGATGGAGATATCGTATTATTTATAGACGAAATTCATACTTTAGTTGGTGCTGGAGGTGGACAAGGAGCTATGGATGCTGCAAACATTTTAAAACCTGCTTTGGCTCGTGGCGAATTAAGAGCCATAGGAGCAACCACTTTAGATGAGTATCAAAAATACTTCGAAAAAGATAAAGCTTTAGAGCGTCGTTTTCAGAAAGTGGTTGTAGATGAACCAGATACAGAAAGTGCCATTTCTATCCTTAGAGGTATCAAAGAAAAGTACGAAACACATCATAAAGTAAGGATTAAAGATGAAGCTATTATTGGAGCTGTAGAATTATCAGAACGTTACATAACTAATCGTTTTCTTCCTGATAAGGCCATTGATTTAATGGATGAGGCTGCTTCTAAACTTCGTATGGAAATCAACTCTAAACCAGAAGAATTAGACGTTTTAGATCGTAAAATCATGCAACTCGAAATTGAACATGAAGCCATTAAGCGTGAAAAAGATGAATCTAAATTAAAAAGCTTAAAAGCAGATTTAGCCAACCTAAAAGAAGAAAGAAACGAACTTAATGCCAAGTGGAAATCTGAAAAAGAAGTGGTTGAAAACGTTCAGAATAGAAAACAAGAGATTGAAAACTATAAGCTTGAAGCCGAACGTGCCGAGCGCGATGGTGATTATGGCAAAGTAGCCGAAATTCGCTACGGAAAAATTAAGGATGCGCAAGAACAGTTAGAAATCCTTCAAAAGCAATTACAAAATAATCAAAGTGAAAGTTCTTTGATTAAAGAGGAAGTCACTTATGAAGATATTGCAGAAGTTGTGGCTAAATGGACTGGTATTCCTGTGACTAAAATGCTTCAGAGTGACCGTGAAAAATTGCTAAAGTTAGAAGATGAGCTACACAAGCGTGTCGTTGGTCAAGAAGAAGCTATAGAAGCCGTTAGTGATGCTGTTCGTCGTTCTCGTGCAGGACTTCAAAATCCGCAAAAACCAGTTGGCACCTTCCTTTTCTTAGGAACCACAGGAGTTGGTAAAACAGAATTAGCAAAGGCCTTAGCAGAATACCTCTTTGATGATGAAAATGCCATGACGCGTATTGACATGAGTGAATACCAAGAACGTCATGCCGTAAGCAGACTCGTTGGTGCACCTCCAGGATATGTAGGTTATGATGAAGGTGGGCAATTAACAGAAGCGGTAAGACGTAAACCCTATTCGGTAGTCTTATTAGATGAAATTGAAAAAGCGCATCCAGATACTTTTAATATACTATTGCAAGTCTTAGATGAAGGCAGATTAACGGATAATAAAGGACGAATTGCCGATTTTAAAAACACCATTATAATCATGACTTCTAATATGGGCAGCCATATTATACAAGAGCGTTTTGAAGCGACTAAGGATATTCCATCAGCCATTGCAGCTGCAAAAGTTGATGTGCTCGGTTTATTAAAACAAACCGTAAGACCAGAGTTTTTAAACCGAATTGATGATACCATAATGTTTACTCCATTGTCTAAAACTAATATTACAGACATTGTAGGCTTACAACTTAAAGGCATCACCAAAATGATTGCAAAACAAGGTATTACGTTTGATGCTACACCAGAAGCTGTGACGTATTTAGCTGATAAAGGTTATCATCCAGAATATGGAGCACGACCTGTAAAACGCGTCATTCAGAAAGAAGTTTTAAATCAATTGAGTAAAGAAATATTAGCAGGAACTGTTACAACAGACAGTATTATATTATTAGATGAATTCGATGGGCAACTCGTTTTTAGAAATCAAGGCGACTTAGTTGTGGAAGAAATTTAATTTCAATGTAACAATTGAGCTTTATAAAAGTCTTTATAATGATTGGTTGATTAAAGCAACACGGATTTTATATCGAAAAGCTATCGGTAAAAAAAGATGTGTTGCTTTTCTTTTGCAACAAATTCAAAAAACAATAGACTTATAAATCAAACTAAAAAACAGAATCAATGAAAAAATTACTATCCCTTTTTAGCATCTTTTGCTTATCAATTCTAGCCACTAATGCGCAAAAATTGGAGAACTCAACCCTTTGAAAAATTGAAGGTAACGGTTTAGAAAAAGCGTCTTATATCTTTGGTACCATACATATTACTTGTGATGCCACCATAGATGATGGCGTAAAAAAAGCATTAGATCAAACAAGCCAAGTCGTTTTAGAAATAGATATGGACGATCCTGAAATGATGACAAAAATGATGGGAGGTATGTATATGAAAGACGGAAAAAAAATTAGTGATTTAGTTACAGAAGATGAACTTACAACCATTGACGCCATGCTCACTAAAGAAGCCGGAATGCCCTTAAAAATGGTAGAAACCATGAAACCTTTTTTTATCATTTCAATGCTTTACCCAAAGATGCTTGATTGCCCTATGCAGTCTTTTGAGCAAGAATTGATTAAAATTGCACAAGAACAAAACGAAGAGATTTTAGGCCTAGAAACGATTGAAGATCAGCTTCAAGTATTTGAGGACATTCCTTACGAGGATCAGGTTGCTGATCTGTTGCGCACTGCAAAGGATAATTTAGCCTATGATAAAGTAACTTTTGCAAAAATGTTAGAATTATACAAAAATGAGGATATCAATGGCATGTTAGATATGATGGATGACGAAAATAACGTGTCTGTTGCTAAACATCAAGATAAGTTATTACATAATAGAAATAAAAATTGGATTTCTAAAATTGGGGAATATGCCAAAGATCAACCTACATTTTTTGGTGTTGGAGCGGGACATTTAGCAGGCGACAGCGGAGTCATCAACTTACTGAAAGAAGCTGGCTATAAGGTAACAGCCGTTAAAAACTAGCAACATTTAAAATTATAGAATATGTTAAGCAGTAAAAATGATGCCAACTGGTATCTGTTTTTACTGCTTTATATTTAAAAAGTAAGTCGATTCTAAAAACTTATTGAGTTCCATAAAATTATTAATTAGATCATGACCCAATTAAAAAAATGAAATTAATATCAGAAATAAAATCATCCATTTAAAAGAATAATTATCATGCTCTAAATGAATAACTTTCAGAGTTATCAACAATTATTCGACGAAATGCATCATAATTTTTAAAATTTAACATTCCTTTTAACGGATAAATTAGTAATTTTGTCGAGCTATTTAATTCCAACTGTACTTTAAGACCTTAATTATCTTGTTAGTCATCCCTCTAAGTTGTAAGAGGATTACTATAGTTAATTGTTGCCTAAAATCCCTAACCTAAAAAATGGAATTAAATCAATACATAGACCACACGTTACTCAGTGCTTCAGCCACTGAAGCCGATATCCTTAGACTTTGCGAAGAAGCATTAAAATATAATTTTTATTCTGTTTGCGTTAACAGTAGTTATGTTCATCTGGCCAAACAAGCTTTGGGCAAATCTGATGTTAAGGTTTGCACTGTTGTTGGTTTTCCTCTAGGAGCTATGTCTACCGAAGCCAAAATATTTGAAGCAAAGAACGCTATCGATCAAGGTGCTACTGAAATAGATATGGTTATGAATATTGGTCGTCTTAAAAGTAAAAATCACGTTGCTGTCCTTAAAGATATCAGTAATATAAAACGAGCCATTGGTTTTACTCCTCTAAAAGTCATTTTGGAAATAAGCGAATTATCTAAAAATGAAATCGTAAAAGCTTGTGAAATTTGTATTGATGCCAAGGCCGATTTTGTTAAAACATCTACAGGCTTCTCCAAAAGTGGCGCAACATTGACTGCTGTGAAGATTATGAAAAAAACAGTAAGAGACCACTTAAAAGTGAAAGCATCTGGAGGCATTAGAGATTTAGAAACAGCTCTAAAATATATAGAAGTTGGTGCTGACAGAATTGGTGCTTCTGCTGGTGTTGCCATGATGAATAATCAAGTATCAAACTCCACATATTAATTCAATTCCTTTTGCTAACTTTGTGCTATGAGTGTACATATTGAAGCAAAAAAAGGAGATATTGCAGAAACCATACTTCTTCCTGGTGATCCTTTGCGAGCCAAATGGATCGCAGAAACATTTTTTGAAAACCCTAAATGTTTTAATAAAGTTAGAGGCATGTATGGCTATACTGGTACTTACAATGGTCAACGTATTTCTACCATGGGAACTGGTATGGGAGTGCCAAGCATCTCAATTTATGCCAATGAATTGATTACAGAATATGGTGTGAAAAACCTCATTAGAGTTGGCAGTGCTGGCTCCTATCAAAAGGATGTAAAATTACGAGATGTTGTCTTAGCCATGGCAGCTTCATCTAATTCTGGTGTAAACGAATTACGTTTTAATGGCGCCAATTATGCACCAACAGCAGATTTTAATTTATTTATGAAAGCCGTTGAAGTCGCTAAACAAAAAAACATTCCTATAAAAGCCGGAAATGTATTATCATCAGACGAGTTTTATGAAGATGATAAGGAGGCTTATAAAAAATGGTCTAAATTCGGAGTGCTGTGCGTAGAAATGGAAGCTTCTGGTTTGTATACCGTTGCAGCTAAGCATAATGCTAATGCTCTAGCCATACTAACGATTTCAGATTCTTTGGTTACTGGAGAACATACCACAAGTAAAGAACGTGAAACAACTTTTAAAAGTATGATTGAGGTGGCTTTAGAGTTAGCTTAGTTTTTTGAAATTTCACTTTTTCAAAAATATAATTTGACGATACAATAATTGTAATGTTTACGTCTTATCTTTATAAGATAATAAAACCCGCTTTGTTCTAAATTAATTATGAAAAAAATAATCCTAATACTACTCATTACCTTAATTGCTTTTCCATCTTGCAAAGAGAAAACAGAAAATAGCAATGAAGATGTTATTGCAACCTATTATCTTATTAGACATGCCGAAAAAGATAGAGGTGATAAAATCAATAAAGATCCACATTTAATTCAGGTAGGACGTCAACGTGCAAAAGCGTGGCAGAAACATTTTAAGGATATTAAATTTGATGATGTTTATTCTACCGATTATAATAGAACTAAAGAAACCGCACTTCCAACCGCAAAAGCAAATAATCTTATTATTCAACTTTATGATCCCTTTGCTATAGATATGAAAGCTTTTATGGAAAAAACAAAAGGAAAAACCGTGCTTATTGTAGGTCATAGTAATACCACACCTAAATTTGTGAATGACCTCATAGGCGAAGAAAAATATGACGATATTCAAGATTTTAACAACGCTAATTTATACAAAGTTGTAGTTACAAAAGAAGGTGTTACCTCTGAGCTGTCAGTGGTTAATTAGACAGAATTTATTCATTTTTGACTCTTGTTTAGTTGAGCATCTGTATTTTTTAATGGCTTTAATTGATGGAGGTTGATCCCAATTCGAAGTTAAAATCCAAAAGAAACAGTTTCAAAAAAGGCATACTTTCTGCCGTTAGGCATTTTATATAGATAAAAAAACGGCTTCTATCTGTGTTAATAGGTTTCTATGATGTGACGCTTTTTTCAAGATAAAAACAAATAGCACGTCATAAGAAACAAAAAAGACAAAAATATCTAAAGTAAAAACTGATACCCATTAAATAAAGCAATACTAATATTTTAGTTTCTTTTGAAGTTTGCAACCTCTATATCAAAGAAATACCACAGTCTTTGGCTATCTTGTTTTTCTAAACTTTTATCGATAAAACAATTCTTACGTAACTTTTTAAAGGGATTTCTTATCAATACATAGAAAAAAAAGCAAAATCTATAATTAAGTTATTAACTTTGAATTTACAACAACTACTTGGTCTTATAGATTTATGAAAACAGTTATGTTATTAGGAGGTACTAAGGGTGTCGGCAAAGAGATTCTTAAAGCGTCCTTAAAGAAAGGATACAACGTGTCCTTTTGCGGAAGAGATGAAGTACTCGGTGCTGAAATTATTGAAGCATTAGATGCTAAAGATAAAACATACTTTCATAAAATTGATTTAAATTCTATTGATGGAATTAAGGCTTATTTTAATGAAACCATTAAAAAGTTTGGTCAAATAGATGCTTTAATCATATATGCAGGTATTACACCTGTCGCATCAATTATTGACACAGAAGAAGACCTCTACGATAAAGTGTTTAATGTCAACTTAAAAGCTCCATATTTCTTGTTAAAACATGTTTTAAAATCCATGATGGAATTCAAAACAGGTTCAGTTGTGTTTTTTGGTTCAGCACATATGGATTATGGACAAGCAGACCGCACAGCTTATGCATTAACAAAAAGTACACTTTATACCTTATCCACTCATATTGCACATCATTATGCCAAATACGGTATACGCTCTAACTATGTGGTAATGGGTTGGACACATACCGAAGGTGAACTGGAATTGCGATCTACTGAAGGTATTAGTGAGGAAGAGCTTAAAGAAAACGCAGGTAGCATTATACCTATGGGACGTATGTTAAATCCATCAGATCCTGTACCAGCAGTAATGCACTTTATTTCCGATGACTCTGCAATGACCACAGGTTCTATAATGCGTATCACTGGAGGTGAATATATTTAAGTAATAAGTTATGACGTCATCTTTAATTTTTTATTCACAAACAGCAGAGCTCTTAGAAGGACCTGTTTATGATTATGAAAATAACTATTTATACTTTGTATCCATTTTTGATGGATTGGTTTATTGTTACACTCCTTTAACCAAAGAATTATTGAGTATAAAACTGAGTTCACCTGCAAGTTGTATTTATATTTTAAAGGAAAAGGAAGTTTTAGTCGCTTCAAAAGATGGTTTTTTCGAAGTTAATTTTAATACGCTTGAAACGGCTTTTGCTTTTCAAATAGAAACGAATCCTTTGGTGAGATACAATGATGGCATAGCAGACCCAAAAGGGCGCGTTATAATTGGCACCATGGGTTATCCTGAAATTAAGAAGAACATTGGAAACGTCTATTCGTACTACAAAGGTGAATACAAAGTGATTATTAAAAACACTACAATATCTAATGGCTTAGCGTTTTCGCTAGATGAAAAGTTTCTGTATTTTATTGATACACCTGTTAAAAAGGTCGCTAAATATAAATATGATTTAGACTCTGGCGATGTAGTTTTTGATTCTTATGTCATAGAATTTAATGGAAAAGGAAGTCCTGACGGCATGACCATAGACGATAAGGGCATGCTTTGGATTGCAGAATGGGGAGGCTCATGCGTTTCGCAATGGAACCCTCTCACAGGAGAATTATTAAACAAAATAGAATTACCTCATAAAAACGTTACATCGTGTTGTTTTGATAACAACGCCAACCTATATATAACCACAGCAATGGACGACACAGATGCTAATCCTAATGGTGGTGGTCTATTTTACATTCAATTAAACCAAAGTTAAACATGTCAGGAATTAAGATTAGTGTTATTGTTCCTATTTATAAAATAGAAAATTATTTACCGCAGTGTATTGATAGTCTCCTAGAGCAATCTTTTTTAGATTTTGAACTTATTTTGGTCAATGACGGAAGTCCTGATGGTTGTCCAAAAATTTGTGATGACTATGCCAAATTAGATCACAGAGTTAAAGTGGTTCACAAAGAGAACGGAGGTTTATTATCCGCAAGAAAAGCAGGTTTAAAAGCAGCCTCTGGTGAATACATTGCCTATGTAGATGGAGATGATTGGGTAGATCATTATTACCTAGACATCTTATACAAATTAGCTAAAACAAATTCAGCAGACCTAGTTTCTACAGGGCATTTTAGAGAATTTAATGGTAAAATTGAAACTATAAAACCGTTATATTTCGGTAACTTTAATGCGCATGACATTAAACATTCAATACTTCCAAACGCCATATATAATGGTGAATTTTGTAAGCATGGTATATCTACTTATGTATGGAATAAACTCTTTAGAAAAGATATATTAAGTAAAGTACTTTTTGACGTGCCAAATGAAATTGTGATGGGAGAAGACGCTGCTATCACCTACTCATATTTAGCCATGTGTAAACGTCTAGTTAAAAGTGACATCCCTTTATATTACTACAGGCAAAGACACGATTCTATTGTTAAATCTATTGAAAATCCTAAAATAGAATATTACAGACTCGGTCTTTTGATGCATTTTTTAAAAACGAAGCTAAGTCCTGTTATGGATAAAGAAACTCTAGATAGACAACTTACTTATTATTTGTATTCACAAATTTTAGTAAGATCTGGAGGTCTTATAACGAATGCTATTGAAGGTCAGGTTTTTAATCCTTTTTTAAAGGTTAAAAAAGACTCAAGAGTTGTAGTTTACAGTTCTGGTTCTTTTGGTCAGCATATATTATCAACTAATGAAAACACAAGTTTCTTTAAAATCATCAAATGGATAGACATTGACTATCATGATTTAAAGATTGGTAAAAACTCTGTTAAACCCATCAGTTCTGTAAATAACGATGAATTTGATTTTCTAATTATTGCAACAATCAACCCTACTGCCTACGGACGTATTAAAAGTGAATTGCAACTAATGGGTATTGATGAAGCTAAAATTGCTGAAATAGATACGGATGAAACACAAATAAAAACCCTGATCAAAGCTATAGGCTTCGATAATGACTTTAAATTTCAGAATACTTAGAAGGTACCTATATATTCAAATAAAACTACCGATTTAACATAAACGAACAAATATCATTTCATAAACATGTCTAAAAAAATAATTATACTCGGCGGAAACCCAGAAACTGCAGCAGTTGTAAAAGTTGCAAACGCTATGGGACTATATACAATTGTTATAGATATGGGTCACAATTCCCCAGCCAAACAAAAAGCAGATAAAACCTATGACATCGATGTTTTTGAAGTAGAGCAAATTGCAAAAATCGCTAAAGACAACGAGGTTGATGCCGTTTTAGTAGGTGTTGCAGATATTTTGGTAAAGCCTTACAAAGATATTTGTGATATTCTAGGTATTCCTTGTTATGCTACTACAGAAGCTGTTGAAGCCTTTTGTAGTAAAGATGGCTTTAAAAAATATTGTTTAGACTTTAATATCTTAGATATTCCTGGTATTTATATTGAAGGTATTGAAAACATAGATAAACCGCATCATCTCAACTACCCTGTAATGGTAAAACCTGTTGATAATGGTGGTGGTGTTGGTATGAAAATCTGCAGAGACGAAGCAGATTATAAGAAATCTGTAAAAACCGCCTTTGGTTTCTCTAAAAAAGGAGTGATTTTGGTTGAGCGCTATATGGATTGTGACGATATGGCTGCCTATTACACGTTTAAAGACGGTGTGGCACACATCTCTGCAATATCAGATAGAGTTACAACCAAAATACAAGGAGATGCCAGTCCAGTATGCATTGGTGCCGTATATCCTTCTAAACATAGTCAACTGTTTATAGAGCAAATGCACCCAAAATTGGTCAAACTTTTTAAGGCTTTAAAAATAGAAAATGGCATATTAAACATTCAGTTTTTTGTTGAAGATGACATTATTTATGCTTACGACCCAGGATTTAGACTCCAAGGAGAAGCACCGCATTTTCACCTTTTACACATTCATGGTTTCGATCATAGAGAAATGCTTCTAAATTTTGCATTAACAGGTGTTTTTGGTGATGCTGATTTTGAAGCGAAGAATGATCATAACTTCAATGGACAAAAAGCATGTACTGTATGGGTATTATTAAAAGATGGTGAAATTGATACGATAGAGGGTTTGGAAGCTATAAAAGCAGATGAAACCGTGCACTTTGTTTTAGAACGATTTAAAAAGGGTGATGTTGTAGAACCGGTTATGCTTGGCACAGAACGACAAGTATATGCCAGAATTTATGTAGTAGCAGACACCATTTCTGACGTGAATAATAAGATAAAGAAGATTGAAAACCTCCTTAAAATTAAAGATACAAATGGTAACGATATGATTTTAGAATGGCTACAACCATTTAATGAAAGTGATTATATCTAGGGGTCAACTAAATCAACTTTTATGTTTTCTAATTCTATTTTAGAGAGCAATTTAAGTTGATTTTCATCAAAAGCTTTTGCTAAATTTTCTAGTTTTATTGATGTGTTTTCAGACTTGTAATTATTATAATCTACAAAGCGTAATCCATTAATATAACGTTCGTTATAGGCTTCTCTGAAGCGCATGCCGACTCCGTCTTCTTCATTGTATGAATAGGCGAGGTAATCTAACTTAAAGCTTTCTTTACCAAACCAGTAGATAAAAATATCTTCGTGATCTTCACCTCCACCTTCTTCATTAAAGGTCACTTTTATTTTATAATAATCTTTGCCTTTTACACGCTCGTTTTCTAATCGTGTTTTGATAACTGCATCATCATTTAATCCATGAGGTAACACCGAAAAATAATGTACCGAATTAACAGATGCCTCATACAGTTTAGCAATAGAATCATTTAGTTTTACAAAGGCATTATTACGATAGCGCTCAAAGCCAACATTACTAAGCATATCAAAAATAGAATCTTGGTCTTTCACCGAAACTCGGACTAAAAGAAACTCGTGATTTTTACGTAAAGCTTGATAATAAACATCTCTAAATTCAAACTTAAGACTCGATTTTTTAAACACTCCACCACCTGAAACTGCTATCGCTTTATTAACAATTTTATCGGCTGATAATTGTTTATCAGAAGTTTCTAAACTAAGTTTCACAGTGTTGGAATTTTCATTTTTACAACAAAAAAGCAACGCAACAAACACAAGTACCAAGTAATTTTTCATCAATAATTTAATTTAAAATACTAAAGTCGTAAAACTAACCCTAAGATTACAGAAAAACTAGTGTTCCGTTGTGGTAGGTGTTTTAGTTATTGGCTATTGCTGCTGGCATTTGGCTCTTGGCTATTGGTTATTGGTTATTGGTTATTGGTTATTTAAAAAATTTTGTGTCTGGTTATACATAAAACAATAAGCTTCGAAATAAATTTCATCTTCATCTTCATCTTCATCTTCATCCTCAGAAGGAATAATATTTATGGAAGGCTCACGTAAAACTTCTTTATTAGCAATATTGCGTTCTAAAGATAATAGAAGCGAAGGTAATAACAACAAGTTAGATAACATGGCAAATAGTAAGGTGATAGATACTAACGCACCTAATGCTACCGTACCACCAAAGCTAGAAACGGTAAATACTGAAAATCCAAAGAACAAGACAATAGAAGTATAAATCATACTCACACCAGTTTCTCTGAGTGCTGCGTAAACTGATTTTCTAATTTTCCAGTGGTTGGCTTGCAATTCTTGTCTGTATTTTGCTAAGAAATGTATGGTATCATCCACGGAAATACCGAAGGCGATACTGAACACCAAAATGGTTGATGGTTTTATAGGTACACCAACATAACCCATTAAACCTGCTGTAACAACAAGAGGCAGAAGGTTAGGAATTAGCGAAACAATAATCATTCTAAATGATCTGAAAAGGTAAGCCATAAACAATGCTATTAGAACAATGGCAAGCGTCAACGAAATAATTAAATTTTTGACCAGATATTTGGTACCTTTCTGAAAGACGAGTGCTTTACCAGTCATGATCACTTCATAACGTTCCTCAGGAAATACTTTATTAATTTTTGTTTGCAGATCTTCTTGAATGCGTTCCATTTTATCAGTACCAATATCCTTCATAAAGGTGGTAATACGTGCATATTGCCCTGTACTATCTACAAAATTACTCAGTAAATCAACATCTGATGTTGAGTTTTTAGCATAAGATAAAATAAAACTATTTTCTTGGCTTGTTGGGAGTTGATAATATTTTGGATTACCGTTGTAATAGGCTTGTTTACTATATTTAACTAAACTTACAACCGATATTGGTCGGGATAATTCTGGAATATCATCAATCAATTCTTCAAGTTGTTCCATGCGTTTTAAGGTGGCCAATTTCATAACTCCTTTTTTCCGCTTGGTGTCTATCATAATTTCTAATGGCATAATACCATTAAATTCAGATTCAAAAAACCGAATATCTTTAAAAAATTCCGTGTTTTGTGGCATATCTTCAATCAGACTTCCAGAGATTTTAATCTGATGAATACCAATGATACTGGCAACAATTAAGACAAGTGTGGTAATATAAATGGTAATTTTTTTGTGTTTTACCATGTTTTCCATCCAACCTACAAACGCACCAATCCAACGTTTGTTTAAATGTTCTAAATGTCGTTCTTTAGGGTAAGGTAAAAAGGTATAAAGAATAGGAATAATAAGTAGGCATAATATAAAAATGGCGACGATGCTCAGCGAAGCTACAATACCAAATTCTTTTAGTAATTTACTTTCAGTAAGAATAAAGGTTGCAAATCCTGAGGCTGTAGTAATGTTTGTCATTAACGTAGCATTACCAACTTTGGTAATCACCCGTTGTAATGATTTTACTTTATTGCCATGAGATTTAACTTCGTGCTGGTATTTATTAATTAAAAACACGCAGTTAGGAATACCGATAACAATAATTAAAGGTGGAATAAGCGCTGTAAGAACAGTGATTTCATAACCCAATAACCCTAAAATTCCAAAGGTCCACATCACACCAAAACAAACCACAATTAATGAAATAAACGTCGCTCTGAATGACCTAAAGAATAGAAAGAAAATTAATGACGTAACAAATAAAGCACCTCCAATAAAAATAGGAATTTCATCAACGATGTTTTGCGCATTTAAGGTTCTAATGTAAGGCATACCAGAAATCCGAACATCGAGACCAGTGTCATTTTCAAAAGCTTCAATTTTTGGTAATAAATCATCGATAACAAAATCCTTTCTTGCGGATGTATTTACGATATCTTTTTTCATATAAAGTGCGGTACGAATAGTTTTCGTTTTGGCATTAAATAAAAAGTTGTCGTAAAAAGGGTATTGCTTAAACAATTCGTCCTGAAGTTGATTGATTTCTTCAAGACTAGAAATAGAATCTTTAATAAAGGGTTGTAAATCAAATTGTTCTTTATCCGTATTTTTAATGAGTTTCTGTAAATCTTTTAGCGAAAGTATAGATTCAACAGCATCATAATTTTTAAAAGTATCTGCCAAGTTATTCCAAGCATTAAATTCTTTCACCGAGAATAAACGTTCGTCTTTAATTCCTAAAACAATAAGATTGCCTTCTTCTCCAAAAACTTCTAAAAAATCATTATAAATGAGGTTGACTTCGTGGTCATCTGGCAGTAGGTTGGCTTCTGTAAAGGTGAAGCGCATATGTTTCCATTGCATACTAAAAAACACAGTCACTAAAATAATAGCGATAAGTATAAAGATTTTATTACGTAGAATAAGTCTCGCAATGGCCTCCCAAAATCCTGTGGTTAAAAGTTTAAACATGCTATAGCAACGTCCTTAAGTTTGGTTATATCTGTTTTAGACATAGAGATTAATTTTTCTGATAAAATTGGTATCATTATTAATTCTAATTAAATCAAAAAAATAAAGAACAAAGGTAGAAAAAACCTAAGGATTACGAATTCAGAATGCCTATTTAATTTTAATATAATTAGGGCGATTTCATTACTTTACTAGCGTAATAAAAAAGTATAGTAGAACTATTTCAAGGGTCTTATACTTTTCTAGATGCTGAAAATTTAGGCTTAAGAATTTATTAACCTAAAATTACTCCGTGATTTGAAATTGGAAAAATTTATTAAAGCGTAAAGTACTAGAAGTTGTTGCTGTAATAGGTTTTACAATGCCAGATTAAACGTAAATTTAAAGGCCATATTATCTTCTAATTTTGGCAAGTGATAGGCACCGTATCTGTAGGCAAAACTCAATCCAAATCCAAAAAACAGCTTATTAATTTCAAAACCAGATTCTGAATAGCCTTTGTTGAGCGTGCTAAATTGTATACCTTGATGTCTTGCAATACTACTCATGTCTCCAATAGCATAGCGCGAAATTAATACAAGATAAGGTTGAAAACGATCAGTAATTTTAAAAGGTTTTAGCGTATGTTTTAGTTGTAAGGTTGAAAATTTATCGCTAAAAAACTCATTGAAATACATGGTTTCAAAACTGTTTAAACCTGCCACTGAAAACCGACGTAAAATGGTTTCTTTAGTAATATTATTTGGATAGGCATGATACAAATGCGTTAAAGGAATATCTCCTCCTGCTAAACCAGCAACGAGTGTAATTTTGGTAATGGCATCGTTTTTATGCGTAAACTGCTGGATGGTTCTAAAATCGAGCTTTGAAAAATTAAAATCACTTCCAAAGACAGATTTAATACCTTGGGTAAATTGAAACGTAAATTTTGGATAGCCATCTTTGGTTTCTTTTATTTTATCGTCTACTAGTTCAAAATTACTAAACGGACTCCACTGTAAACTTAATTTAGCAGTGCTGATGTCGAAATTTTGAAAACTTTTATTATCAAATAAATAACTGTAATTGTAAGTTGGGTCTATGTTTGAAATTGCCAACTGCGTTTCAGAAAGTAAATGGTTAGATACTTTATGTTGTAACGAAAGAGATTTTGTAATGTGTCTGTGGAATAAATCGATGTTTATGAGTCGTGGTTCAAAAAAAGTAAAAAACCGTTTATCCGTTAAAAATTTAGAACTGCCTGTTTCCTGTAAATCATCTGTATAAGCAAGATTGACCCATGTGTTTGAGTTTTCATTAACTCTAAATCCGCCTCCAACTCTATATTTAAAACGTTGATCGGCAAATCCGTAAACCAAATAACCATCTATACGATAGCGTTCAGAAAAACGATCATTGGTTATGCCACCCAGACCTGTTCTAAAACCTTCGTACTGATTAAATTTTACGAGGTAACGTAAATCAAGATTAAAGTAGTTAAAGGGAAGATAGCCATTACCAATATTTTTAGCGAACTCGGTTTTTTTAATAGAATCTTGAGTTTGTTTTGGTGCCTCTTTTTTTACTTCATTTTGCGGTTGCGCATAACTGTAAGATACAAGCACCAAAAGAAAAACAAGAAGCAGACGCTGTAACATTTATTAATATAGTTATGATTAAAAAAAACATCCCAAGAAAAATCTGGGATGTTTAATGTTATGGACATAAAGATTATACCGTCATAATCTCTTTTTCCTTAATACTGAGGGTATCATCTATTTTCTTAACGTAAGTATCCGTTAATGATTGCACATCAATTTCAGCATTTTTTTGTAAATCTTCTGAAACTTCAGAGTTTTTAATTTCGTTATTGGCTTCTTTACGTGCATTTCTAATGCCTACTTTGGCATGTTCAGCTTCTGCTTTAGCTTGTTTAGCCAAATCACGTCGTCGCTCTTCTGTCAATGGTGGTACGTTTATAATGATCGTATCGCCATTGTTCATAGGATTGAAACCTAAGTTTGCTATCATAATGCCACGTTCAATTTCTTGAAGCATTGACTTTTCCCATGGTTGAACCGTTATGGTTCTTCCATCTGGTGTATTTACATTAGCCACTTGGCTCAAAGGGGTTTGAGATCCATAATAATCTACCATAACACTACCTAGCATTGCCGGACTTGCTTTACCTGCTCTAATATTAGTGAATTGCTTTTCGAGATGCTTCATTGCAGCATCCATAGCTTCTTTGGCTGTATCTATTATAAATTTAATGTCTTCGTCCATTGTGTTACTTTTTTAAGCGGGTTATCAAAATTTCAACCAGAAGTTACACGTTTACTTCTGTTCCTATATTTTCACCAGAAACGACTTTTAGTAAGTTGCCTCTTTTATTCATATCAAAAACAATAATTGGTAATTTATTTTCTTGACTTAAGGTAAAGGCAGTGGTATCCATAACCTTTAAACCTTTACGTAAGACGTCTTCAAAAGAAATTGAGTCGAACTTAATTGCTGTACTATCTTTTTCTGGATCGGCTGAATAAATACCATCAACACGCGTACCTTTTAAAATAACATCAGCTTCAACTTCTATAGCACGTAATACGGCAGCAGAATCTGTAGTAAAGTACGGATTACCAGTTCCGCCTCCAAAAATGACCACACGTCCTTTTCTTAAATGACTCATTGCTTTTCTTCTAATAAATGGCTCAGCAACTTCATTAATTTTTATAGCAGTTTGTAAACGGGTTTTAACATCTGCATCTTCCAAAGCATTCTGTAAAGCCAAACCGTTAATAACTGTGGCTAACATACCCATATGATCTCCCTGAACACGATCCATGCCATTCATAGCACCTGCTACACCTCTAAAAATATTTCCGCCACCGATAACTATGGCAACTTCAATACCTAACTCAGTTATCTCTTTAATATCTGCGGCATATTCTGATAAGCGCTCTGGATCAATACCATATTGACGGCTTCCCATTAAGGCTTCGCCAGACAATTTTAGTAGTATTCTTTTATATTTCATAGATTGATTTGAAAGTTAAGCAAATCTACATAATTATTAGCAAGTGTAAAAGTGAAAAAAAGGCAAAAAAAAAGCTTCTCATAATTGAGAAGCTCACAAACTACATATTAATATCAAGGATGAATTGAACCTAATATTTAATTTATAAAATAAGGTTTGATAGTTTTATTACATGAATATTTTTTTTATTGCTTTTGGTAGTTTGGTATTAATATAATCGACTAATGTTAAAGAATCATTAATATCGCTATTATATCTCTTCTATTGTCATTTTTGTAAAAACCAGTAGTTTTAAATATTCGTGTTGCACTTATTAATTGAACTTACAAATAAATAAATCTTAAAAGAAATAAGGTTTTTTGGGATTACCACCATAAGATTTGCTTTTAATAAGAAGTGTTCTTCCATTTCCAGTAAAAAAAGATAATATTTTATTGTTTTGAACCAAAAAAGTTGTAATTCTTGCGTCATCTACTAATAAAAGATAAATTTCTTTAGTATTATTATAATCTATATCTGAGTTTTTTGTTAGTCCTAATTTTTTTGCTTCAGAAAACGGTAGAATTTTATATTCTCTATTTTTTAAAAAAGTACTGTAAAAATTACATTTATTTTTTAATAGACGTAAACTTTCAGTATTTCCCTTTAGGGAATCTTTGGGGATTTTTAAATAATTATGAGTTTCAGTAAAATCAAAATCATCATTTAATATTACATTTTTTATAAACTTATCTATAGTTTTAATATCTTCATTTTGAGCCTTACAATTTAGAGCTAAAGCAAAGGCGATTATTGCAATATAAATTGTTCTAATTTTCATTTTTTCTATTTATTTGTTAACATCCTTTTTGCGAGTTTGGGGCTGTACCAACATTTGTTGGTTCCCCGTTTGTGGCATTCTTATTTCTTATCTCCATTCCTAACGCTCCTGGATTTGAACCAGCACCGCAAGTCCATGAACCATTGCAAGCAGAGAAACCTAAACCTGCTAAATTAGCGGCATCTATAGCAAAGTCAGTACAGTTATATGTGTCTAAATCGTAAACATTATTAACACTCGATGACAAATCCAAAATTTGTTGTAGTTGACTCGATGATATATTAACGGTATGACTGGCAGTAAAAACTTGCCCGCCGTCATTACCTAAAACCGATGTACCCGAAGAATTTATGCAGGGGTTTATCCAATCAGAAACAGGATAAAAGCCATAAGTACTCATATTAGTTCCTTGAACGATTGATATAAAAGCATGCCCAACTGCAGATCCTGCATTTGACTCCCCACTTCCTGGATTTGGCTCTAAAGCATATATGGTAAAACTTGCATCTTCTGTAGTGTCGAAACACTCTAAAAAGTCTAAAATATCTACTATTGGATTATCAGGTCCTTCCACAACAATACTGTCTATTTCACAAGAATTAGTTTCTCTACAATTTTCAACACTAGGATTTGTATTAATATTATCACTTCCACTACGCGGTGTTCCGCCACCTCCAGTATTGTCTGAGCCATCATTATAGTCGTTGCCATTTCCATCATCATTACCACCGCTGTTATCATCACTACCTCCAGTGCAATTTAGTTCGTAAGTGTAAGTACAGTCCTCGTCCTCTTCTACAGTCTCAAAACCACCATCCAGAGTTCCAACACACAATATAGATTCCAATATTAGTTCGCAAGACTCTGACTTTGCACTTACATTTGTTGTAGTTTGCGGCTGACCGTTAATAAGTGTTAAGCTGGCTATGGATTGTCCTTGTTGGTCTAACATATCAACATTACCTGAATAATTCCCAACAGTACTATTTTGGTCACTAAACCATTGTGCAGTAGGTGTATATCTGAGTATGTGGGTGACATAATTTCCATTTTGATTTAACTCTACTACGAGATTATCGGTATTAGGGATAGTTGTTATTTGGCTTTTTATCGATTGGTGTTTTTGAAGCACAAAAGTATATGAAGTTAAAAGCTTATTAACCTTGTGTTTTTTAGCTTTTTTATTCAGATTAATTCTATCAAAAAATATCTTATTACCTGTTTGATTTTTGGCATTATCAATGATTTCATTAACTGCCAGCATAGCGTCCATAATAGTAACGGAAGATTCTAGAACATTGTTTTCATGGTTCATAATGTTTTCATCTTCTGTCTGACAACTAAAGCAGGTAATAACAAAAATAAAAGCAACAATTTTAGAGTTTATAATTTTTTTTATGTTTTATAGAATAATGATTTATATTGAAATTTACTTCTTCAATATTACACACATTAAGCTATTTAAGAGTCCAATATTCTTATATAGTCAAGCATTCTGGACTTCTTTTTTATATGCATTTGGTGTTTTTGAAGTGTGTTTTTTAAAAACACTATAAAAACTAGATTTAGAATTAAAACCTGATTCTAAACCAATTGCTGTTATGGTGTATCTTTTAAACTCTTCATCTAAGAGCATTCGTTTTGCTTCATTAACCCTTAAGCTGTTTATATAATCATTAAACGTTTGTTGAGCATACTTTTTGAAAAGTTGAGAAAGATAACCCTCACTTAAATTTAGTTTTACAGCAATCGTTTTTAATTTTAGATCAGGATCTAAAAATAACCTCTCATTTAAAATTTTGTTTTCAATATCATTAAAAGTTTTACTTTGCACTTTGGAAATGGGTTTATGTTTTAAAACCATGTTACTATTTCTAATAACTTTTCTTTCCTTTAGAATATTAGATTCAAAAATAGAAGCATATCCAATCCAATATATCAAAAAAGAGATTCCGATCCATAGAGGATAAAATCTATAATACCCCTTAGTTAATGATAAATCAATTATGTTAAAAGACAAAAACCAAATTAAACATAAAATTAAACCGATTGTTAACACCCTTTTTAACCATTTAGTGTTAACGTTAATATTATTAAAATTTGATTTTTCATAATTTAAAATCACTCGATATATAATTACTATTAAAACTACAGAATAAACTATAGAAATATGTTCAATAAATAAATTAATGTATTCTACTAGATTGACACTAAAATACTTTTCGTTGAAAATGTATTGATAAATTATAAAAAATGGAAAAAAGAAGAGCAATACCATTACCTCTTTAAGACTAATTCTTTTACTAAGATAACTCTTAACAAAAAAGTAAAAGAAAGGGAGCATTAAAAACTCAAAAGGGAAGAAAGGCAAATATTTTAAATTTGGATAAAGATTAACATCTTTTAACCAGTATTGGAGATTGCTAAAAGCTAAAGAAAAAACAGTGATAGCTAAATAAAAGTTTGTTTTACTCCTTAGTTTTTGGTTAATTAAAATGATAAGTCCAAAGATTATACCATGTAATAAACCTAATAGGATTACTATGTTATATATATTTAAATTATCCATTAGCTAATTTTGATAATCGAAAGATAAAGAATTGGATTCATATAGGTAGAACTTTTCAATTTTGACTTTTGCTTAGTTTTAAGACTCTAAAAAGATTTTTTAAAAACAAAAAACCACCATATTAGAATGGTGGTTTGTATTTATGAGATTTAGCTTTTTAGGATTTATTCTTACCCTACAATAGCTCTTTTAAATCCTGTAACTGTTACGTCACCGTAAGAAGATACATATTCAGCAACGGTTTTCTTTTCGTCTTTAATAAACTTCTGATCTAATAAACATTGTTCTTGATCTAAAGTTGTATTGTCAGAAATGAAACGCTCCATCTTACCTGGTAAGATTCTATCCCAAATTTGTTCTGGTTTCCCTTCAGCTTTTAATTCAGCTTTTGCAGCCTCTTCAGCGTTGGCGATAACCTCTGGAGTTAATTGTGCCATTGAGATATAACTAGGCACATTCTTTAGGGTTTTCCCTAAACGACCTAATTCAATATTATCTTTTTCAATAACTGCGATACGTGCTTCAGTTTCAGAAGCAATAAATGCAGGATCAAAATCTTTATAAGATAATGATGTAGCTCCCATAGAGGCTACTTGCATTGCTACATCTTTAACTAAAGTTTCAGCGTTGTCTACTTTTGAAGATAAACCAACTAAAGCAGCAATTTTATTAATATGCACGTACTGACCTACGTAAGGTGCATCTAATTTTTCAAAAGCTGTGATGTCTAATTTTTCACCAATAACACCTGTTTGCTCTATTAATTTTTCAGCAACGGTCATGCCTCCGAAGTCTGCAGCTAAAAATTCTTCTTTTGTATTGTAGTTTAATGCAGTCTCAGCTAATTTATTAGCCAATGCTACAAAGTTTTCGTTTTTACCAACAAAATCAGTTTCACATCCTAAAACAATAGCAACACCAGACGTGTTATCTACATTTATTTTAGCGATTGCAGCACCTTCAGAAGAATCTCTGTCGGCTCTTTTTTCTGCAACTTTTTGTCCTTTTTTACGTAAAACATCAATGGCTTTATCGAAATCGCCACCAGCTTCAACTAAAGCTTTTTTACAATCCATCATACCAGCACCAGTTGCTTGTCTTAGCTTGTTTACTTCTGCTGCTGTAATTTTTACAGTATTTTCCATAATTTTTAAAATTTAAAAAGTCACTTAATTAATTTTCGAGAATCCCATCAACGATGTTTAGGGCAAGAAAAAGAATCAAATGACTTTTAATATTGTATAAATGTTATTTATTCTTCTTCTTGAGATGCTACTGGAGCTTTTTCAGCTTTCTTAGCTTCTGGTTTTGCTTCGTCCTTTTTAGCTTCAGTTTTTGCTGCTGCTGGCTTCGCTTTTGCATCTTTATCTGCACGCTCGGCTTTTCTTTCGCTTAAACCATCTGCGATTGCAGAAGTAACGATAGATAAAATTTTATCTACGGACTTAGAAGCATCATCATTAGCAGGAATTAAATAATCAACTTCACGAGGATCAGAATTGGTATCGACCATTGCAAAGATTGGAATGTTTAATTTTTGAGCTTCTTTAATAGCAATATGCTCACGCATAATATCGACTACGAAAATAGCACCTGGCAAACGCGTCATATCAGAAATAGAACCTAAATTCTTTTCTAATTTTGCACGTAAACGATCTACTTGTAAACGTTCTTTCTTAGATAAAGACATAAATGTACCGTCCTTCTTCATTCTATCAATCGTAGCCATTTTTTTAACGGCTTTTCTAATAGTGACGAAGTTAGTTAACATTCCACCAGGCCAACGCTCAGTAATGTAAGGTTGGTTTACGGCACCAGCTTTTTCAGCTACGATGTCTTTGGCTTGTTTTTTAGTGGCAACGAAAAGAATTTTCTTACCTGATGCTGCTATTTTAGCTAAAGCTTCAGAAGTTTCTTCAATTTTTGCTGCTGTTTTGTAAAGGTTGATAATATGGATACCGTTACGTTCCATATAAATGTAAGGAGCCATGTTTGGGTTCCATTTACGTGTCAAGTGACCGAAGTGTACACCTGCTTCAAGTAATTCTTTTACTTCAATTTTTTCCATGTTGTAATAGTTTACGTTCTGTTAAATTAGCAATGACTAAGTGGTTGCTTGCGCTCGCCTCAATCATTTAGATGCTAAACCAATAGTCCTGAAATTGTTTCAGGTTCTTTTTAATGTTTACCAAATTTACTTTGGTATTTTTCAACTTGAGTTCCCGATTTAAAATCGGGATTAGTTCAACTTACAAATCTTAAAACGTTGCTTCGCAATTTTTAATATTTGAGTTTCACTAAAATAATCCAGAATCTGCCGAAGCAGATTCTGAATAAAAAATAAGTGTTGGATATTAACGTTTCGAGAATTGGAATTTCTTTCGGGCTTTTTTCTGTCCGAATTTCTTTCGCTCCACCATACGTGGATCTCTAGTTAATAGACCTTCTGGCTTTAATACTAGTCTGTTTTCAGGATCTAACTCGCACATTGCACGAGAAATGCCTAAACGTATTGCTTCTGCCTGGCCGGTGATACCACCTCCATATACGTTAACAGTAATATCAAAGTTGCCATCATTGTTAGTCAAGGCTAAAGGTTGGTTTACTTTATACTGCAATGTTGCAGTAGTAAAATAATCCGCC
>NZ_JBGCDQ010000018.1:0-5842 GCF_045105575.1 Winogradskyella sp.
GACCATATCTACTATTGTAAAATCGAAGTTGTCTTAGTTTAGAAATTACTGCTTAGACACAAATATGGCCTCGTAGTTCAACTGGATAGAATATCAGATTTCGGCTCTGAGGGTTGGAGGTTCGAATCCTCTCGAGGTCACGAATAAATACTTCAATAAGAAAAAATACCAAGCTTGCTTGAGTATTTTTTTTGTTTGAAGTATTTTCAAAGCGGAGCATAGCGGATGCGTCAGTAATCCAATAAATTAATGCAAAAATTTAAATCCAAGTTATTTTGAATATCTGGAAATATACTTTTCTTTTTTTGATTCTTTTTTCGTCGTGTAAGGATAAAGCAATGTCTTTAAAACCAGTTTCATATTCTGAATTTGAACGGTTTGTAAAAGAAACCAATTACGTTACTGATGCAGAAAAATATGGATGGTCTATAGTACAAACCGATGTTTATAATTTTAAGACCGTCCCTAATGCCAGCTGGCGAAAACCAGACGGTGTACATAAGGTTAGTTCTGGTAAGCTTCCTGTAACACAAGTAAGTTATAATGATGCTCTAGCCTACTGTAAATGGTCTAAACAAAGGCTTCCGAATTATAATGAATATTGGAACATTGTAAAAAAGGATACACGGATTATAGTTTCAGATAATAAACTACCAATTTCAGACATAGATAAAGTGAATATTGTTGGTAATGTATGGGATATTACCGATAATGAAAATGATGCCTTGGTAAGATTAGCGGGCGGGTCTCTTTTTTGATCTGAAAGTACCTGCCACGGTACAACAAAAGATAGAGAATTATTTGTGGATAAAGAAACCGGAAATATTCATATCGGTTTTTCTGTGATTAAAGACTAATTACCATCAGGTAAAAACAGATCTAAGCGCGTATTGCTTAGCGTTTGTTGTTATCTAAGTTCAATGCTTAGTAGATTATTAAATGCTTCTAAAGAGATTTTAAAGACAGTACCATGCCTTGCTCCTTCAGGAAATTCAATTTTGTCTGAAATATCTACCCAAGTTTTTAAATCTGTAGATTGTACAGCACCATATTTGTGGTCTGTGTATTTATCAAAATAAACCACCCAATTGCCCGCTATTTTTGTAGCGGTTGGCCCTTCCGCCCAATAATTTCCTGTAATAGGTGCGCTTGCATTTGTATACGGACCTGTTAAATGATCACTATAAGCTATCTTTAGGTTTTTCTGAACAGGTTTTTTGGTTTCATCCTTTAAAAACATCACATATGTATTGTTTTGCTTTTGTATGCTAGCATCAATAACATTAAATTCTGGATCGTACAATAATTTAGTAGCGCTAAAGATTTTAAAATCTTTAGTCATCGTATAATATATTCTATGATTATACCCTTTGTCCTCAGAAATTTGTGTTTCCGGAAACTTGCCTTCAATTGTACTTGCCCAATAAATCATATAAGCTTTGCGTTGGGTGTCATAAGTAATTTCTGGCGCCCATGTGTTGCGTGTGCCTTTTTCGTGCTGCATGACAGGAATAAATTGTTGCTCGGACCAATGTATTAAATCTTTAGAATTTGCATATCCAATACCTTTATCCGTCCAACTTACTGTCCATACCATATGATACAAACCATCAGCACCTTTTACAATACAAGGGTCTCGCATTAGTTTGTCTTTACCAACTTTTGGTGTTAAAAAAGAGGTGTTATTTTTTAAGGGTTTCCAAGTGTAACCGTCTTTACTATAGGCTAAATGCAAACCGTCTTTTCCATTTCCTTTAAAATAAGAAAACATATACACCTCTTTTTTAGGAATAAAGTTATTTGCGATCAACCAATCTTCACAAGCCTTTGGCCAATTTAAATGGGTTCCAGATCGCCCCAATCCATAGCCATGCCCACCGTTTTCATAAACATGTATTTCTGCAGGTACTTTATGTTGCTTTAAGGCTACATAATAATTGATACTATTTTCAACAGGAACAGCGTGGTCATCTGTTGTGTGAATTAAAATGGTAGGTGGTGTGTTTTCATCGACTTGTTTTTCATTAGAATACCTAGAAACCATGGCTTTAGAAGGGTTCTCCCCTAGAAGTTTCACCTTTGAACCATTGTGAGTAATGCCATCTTCCATTGAGATTACGGGATAGATGAACATAGAAAAATCGGGGCGAGCACTTAATGCCTTAGAAGTGATTGGGTAAACCTCGTCATTATAATGGGTAGATAATGTTGAAGCTAAATGACCTCCAGCAGAAAAGCCTATAACTCCAACCTTATTAGGGTTGATATTCCATTCTTGAGCGTTTCGCCTTATCATTCTCATGGCTTCTTGAGCATCTTGTAGCGGGCCAATGGTTTTATCTTCCATAATCAAATCACTTGGCAATCTGTATTTTAGTACAAAAGCAGAAATACCAATAGAATTAAACCATTCCGCTATTTTATCTCCTTCTTTTATATGAGAGAGTACACTGTACCCTCCACCAGGACAAATGACCACTGCGGTATTATTGGTTTTAGAGTTGTCTGCTAAAAATACTTTTAATGTGGGGGTTTTTACATTTCTAACCGCATTCACTACGCCTTTTTTGTTTACTCGAAACGTTTCTTTATACTCATCATTTGTTATTGCATTGGGTATTTTTTTCCAAAGCGGTATTTCATTATTTTGCGCAAATACCGCTGAAAGATTAAACGATGCAATCAACGTGAAAAGAAATATAAAATAGCATTTTAACATTATCTCTTTTTTATTATTTTAACCTATAAAGCTCCGCTCCAGCTAAAAGAAAACATCCTAAACCATAATCTTCAAAATCTGGAATTTTATCATAAGACAAAGGTTGTCCGTCTTTTGGTTCTTTTCCTGTTGATTGTAAATAACCTAAGAACCCATTTGTATGAAGCGCTTCCGTTACCATGGCATTCCATGCTTTTTCTATAATAGGCAAGTATTTGTCTTTATCTAAAATACCATTATTAACACCGTATGCCATTCCATATACAAAAAGCGCAGTTCCAGAAGTTTCTTTACCACCATAATGAGTTGGGTCGTGTAAACTTACATTCCAAAAGCCATCCTTTCTTTGAATAGGCACTAAAGCTTCAGACATCGCAATTAAATCATCTACATATTGTTGTCTGTGCGGCGCATCATCAGGAATAATCGTTAACACTTTTGCTAGTGCTGCAATTACCCATCCATTACCTCTACTCCAGTAAGAATCTTCTCCGTTTGGCTCTGTGTATGGCGGGTCAAAATCGGCATCTCTCCACCAAAGTCCGTCTTCAGGATTATACAAACCGTTATCGCCGTGCTGATCTCTAGTGTACATATACATTTCGTACATTTTTTCAAAATAGCGATAGTCATTTTCTAACACGCCTAATTTTGCAAAAACAGGCATTCCCATTTGAATCGCATCAATCCAAGACCAATCATCTAATTGCGGTGTATTCAATAACATATTGATACACGATTTTGTGTTTTTTAATTTCTTAGGATCTGGCTCTAAATTGTATAAATCGATATAGGTTTGTGCCGCACAATAATCATCTGCATTTCTGTTGGCATTACCATCTCTAAAGCCCCAATTATGAAACTCTGCCCAGTCATAAGCATAGTCATAATACGCTTCTTTGGGATAAATTTCGTACAAGGCCATCAATCCCTCATAATACACACCACGAGTCCAAATATTACTTGGTCTTTCTTTGTTTGTGATAATTGTTTTACCAACATCTTGCCATTTTTTCATAAAATAATCATTGGCAAGTTGCATACTTTTTAAAATGTCCTTTTTTGGTGGAATTTGAGCCTGTGTTGATTTACAAGAAAATATTGTAAGGCATACGATTAAAAACAATCTGTTCATTTTTTGTGTATTTATTCTATTATTAATTTTATTGAAGCGGTGTTAGTTTTACAGGGCCTAAAATACCAGAAGGCATAGGGTTCCATTTGGTGGCATCAAATTTTTCATAATCTTTATTTACCATATTTATCTCATAGAAATTTTTCCATTCTTCACCACGCATTTCTTTTGCTCTTATGCGGTTTGCAGATAAGTTGGTCACTTCTATTGTTAATTTATTGTCTCCGGCTTTAAGTGATCCTATATTTATTTCGAAAGGATTAGCCCATAATGCGCCAACATAGTCGTCATTTAGCCAAACTTTAGCGCTTTCTCTTACGTCGCCAAGTTGCAGTAGCCATGTTTTAACATTGGCATCAGGATTGTTAAACGTAATCTCGTATTTTGCTGTTCCTGAGAACTGCGCTGCGGCTTCACTTAATTCTGTCCAAGATTTAAGGTCAGTCATTGCCCCAGCTTCAGGAAGACTTGGTCCACCACGTAAAAATTGAATATCCCAAGCGCCATTTATAGCATAACTTGTATCTGATATTTGGTAATATTGCCAATTCTTGTTTGAAGCTTGATTTTCGGTAGTTAAGAACAGACTTTCGCCAGATTTTATTTGTACTCTAACTAAAGTTGTATCTCCTTCTTTTTTGGTTTCAGCGTTTCCGTAAGTATCTGTATCTGGATTGTAAATTGTAATATGTTGTTGCAACACATTTACAGGGATATATTGGTCTATATAATTAGCAGTATGATTTACTAGATAATAAATTGTATCGTCTCCCTTAGCACGTTTTATATACTTTAAGCCAGTAGCAACCAGTTTTTCTGGTGTTACATCAGCCAAACTTAAATCTTCATAGATGTTTGTAGAAGCTTTAATTTGGGTTTTGTTTGAAGTAAATAAGCGCTTCATTTCAGCATTCTGTTCTTTATAATTATTGAATCCTGGCACTGAGCTAGGAAGGTTTTCAAAAATAATATTTGCGCCTTGTGCTTTTAAAGCGATTAACTTTTTTAAGGTTTGTAACGGCATGTGCGTGCTCGAAGGCACAACCAAACTCTTGTAGCTGCCACCTGGTAAGACAATTTCTCCATTTTTAAAACTGGCTTTTTCAATAAAATTATCTGAAATAAAATCTAAACTATATCCTTTGTTTAATAAACCTTTAGTGGTTTCGTAAAAAGGTTGATTGTGTAACCACTCGTCTAAGGAATGAATCTTAAACTGAAAAAACAGACTTCCTTCTAAGTGCGAATTCCATACATCATAAATAGGCCAGTATAGCAATACATCATTATCTGGTTGCCCAGACTGAAGCAAGGTTTGACAGTTTTTTATATATGAAAATAATTCATTTTCATCTTCGCCAATGGCTAAATTAGGATTAAAATTCACCGAAGCATAAAACTTCCAGCCTGGCCATGCTGCGCGTTTTGGTGAGTAGGTTGTACCGTGTAAAAAGATATGATTAATACCGTTTAAAAACAAATCTTCGACCTCTGGTTTAGTTTGTGATAAGGCTGTTTTAAAATGATCTCTAAGCCATGTAAAAGTCTCAGAAGAGGTTAAAGGTTTGCCAGCGATATGCGCTGCAGAGGATGAAAATTTAAGCATTACAGGGTCTGCATCACCTTCTCTAATGTCTTCTTTTTCGCGTCTTAACCCAACAACATAATAAGGCATAGATCCAAAAGTTTCACATTCTGGAATATCTGCTGAGGCGTATAAATCTATTAAATTCCCAGGTGAACCATGTGCTTGAAGTCTCGACTTAAAGCTGTTAGTATTTGCCCATGCGGTCCACGGTTTATCAAAATCATTAAGTAATAAATCAGATAAAGTTTCTCTGTAATCACTTTTAACTCTAAAGTTTTCTTCGGTTTCTTCTTCGCTAAGTACCTTTGGTAAATGCGGTTTTAAATCATAACCTCTTAACGTTTTAAATGCTTCAAAAAAGTCTGGGGTAAAGTCTGTTTGGTACACCTCGTAGCTATCA
>NZ_JBGCDQ010000019.1:0-11533 GCF_045105575.1 Winogradskyella sp.
TATTCTCACCGTTCATACGCCTGAGTATTACTATGACTTGGTCAATATTACCTTAGACCCAAGAGCGGCTCGTAAAATAGGATTTCCCCTAAGTGAAGTTCTAGTAGAACGCGAAGTTATTATTGCGGATGGCACTATAAAAGCAAGTGAATTTGCCTTAAAACATGGCATTGCGATGAATATTGCAGGAGGAACGCATCATGCCTATTCCGATCGTGGTGAAGCTTTCTGCTTATTGAATGACCAAGCGATTGGCGCACGTTATCTTCAGAATAAAGGATTCGCCAAAAAGATATTAATAGTAGATTTAGACGTACACCAAGGCAATGGCACGGCTGAAATTTTTCAAAATGACAACGCTGTGTTTACCTTTTCTATGCATGGTAAAAGTAATTATCCGTTTAAAAAGGAAATCAGTGATTTAGATATCGCTTTAGAAAATGATACGGATGATACTACTTACTTAAACTTACTAAAGTCCACATTACCAAAATTGATAGCCGAGCAACAACCCGATTTTATATACTACTTATGTGGAGTCGATGTGATTGCGTCTGATAAATTAGGGAAATTAGGGCTATCTGTTGAAGGCTGTAAAGAAAGAGACTGTTTTGTTTTAGAGCAGTGCAAAACATATCAAATTCCTGTAATGTGTAGTATGGGAGGTGGTTATTCTCCAGATATTAAAACCATTGTCGATGCGCATGCTAATACGTTTCGACTAGCTCAGGATATTTTCTTTTAGCTAAAAATTAACACGAAACACCACATTAGGAGTAAAACCCAAAGACCGCTGATTAACGTCTTCAACAACACCATTATTAAGCCTATAAAATGAATTGATAATATTCTTTTTATCTAAAAGGTTCCAAACCGATAATCCGACATTAGCGGTTTTGCTTTTACTGAGGTTAAAGTCATATAAGCCAGAAATATCAACCCTGAGATAATCTTGGAGTTGGTTAGAATTTGTGGCTTGGTAATTAATGGCATCATTACTAATTTCATTTCCCATAACCGGGTTTGTAATAGCACGACCAGAATTCCAGTTTAAACCTGCAGATAATTTAAGGTGGTCTCCGGTATAATTGGTTCCGAAGGTAATGGCATGCGTTACGTCAAAATTACTTGGGAAGTTGGTTTCTGGTAAAGCTTCAAACGTGTAATGATTATTCATATATGCATAACTTAACCAAGTATTAAATTGATTAAGTTCCTTTCTTACAATAACATCAACACCTTTAACGTCGTAGTTTCCGATGGTTCTAATAAATTCATATTGATTTTGAAAGCCTTGACTTTGCGTGGTAATACCTTTTACATTTTTATAATAGGCTCCTGCGCTAATTAACCAACCACTTTGGTTAAAAGACATGCCAACAGAACCTTGCCGACTTGTAATAACAGGAATATCAGTGTCGTTAGATAATTGCCAACGTCGCTTTTCAACACCCAAGAAGTCGTTCTGAAAATTAATGACTTGTGATGTATTCTGGTGTTTAAATTCACCCAAGACTTCAAAAGAAAAATGATTCAAAAATTTGTGCGAAAAACTCAATCTCGGCTCCAAAAGATGTTTACTGAATTTCCCAATGTAATTATAACGTAAACCACCAATAAAGTTGGTATTTCTATCTTTAGACTGGTAGGATAGTTGAGAAAAAATACCATGTGTTCTCACCACTTCAGACACCAGATTTCTAAACAAAGGACTGTCAACATCATCTAAATTGGTCACTTGCGTCTCCACAAAATGATAGCCGTTTCGCCAGGTTAAATTGGTATTAATTTTATAATCGGCCTTAAATTTTACACTGGTTTCAGACACCTTATTCTCTTGAAGAAAACGTTGTGCGTCTAAAATATTCGCATTTATCGATTTTAATTTATAATCCGTTTCATACCACTCAAAGCTGGTTTCAAATTTACTATTCCATAGTCTTGAATAAGCAATAGCACCAGCAGTACTATTTTGACTTAAACTACTTTCTCGAGAATCTTCAACCGCATTCACCATAGAATTTTCATTAAATACGAGCTGATTAGCGACATTAATAAAATTGACTCTCAGTTTGTCTTTATCGCTTATGTTATAAAGCCAACGCAAGGAAACATCATAAAAATCGAATGTTTTATCAGAATTTATAATATTTGCACTGTTATTTGCTATTTCGGTATCTTGAGAAATACGCTCAAAAAAGTTATTATAGGTTGGTGTTTCAGTAAAATCGCTAATTGATTTTCGTGCTGCGACTTGTAAAGACGATTTTTCGCCAATAGGCACATCTACAAAACCATTAGCATCAATAAAATTTAAGCCTATATTTCCTTTAAATGCATCACTCAAATCTTTGTCTGTTTCCATCGCAATTGTCCCAGAAACACCGTCAGTAAATTCGGTGCCAGAGCCATTTTTAGTCAGTGAAACGCGTTGTGTAATTTGAGGATTAAACATAGAAATGAGACCAAAAAAGTGACCTGATTGGTACATTTTTATATCGTCCCAGAGGATTAAATTTTGGTCGTGCGTGCCTCCTCTTATATTAATATTAGAAACTGTTTCATTACTACTTTGAATGCCTGGAAATGCCTGTACAGCCTGTAACACGTCAGTATCAATTAAACCTGGAAGAATATCGAAGTCTGAAATATCAATCTCAAAAGCACCATTATTCAACTTATTGATTCCTCTAACGATATAACCAGAAAGCATAACCTCGGATAATTCTTGAAGCGTCTGATTTGCTAGTATTGCAACCACCAAAACCATATTGTCTGTGGTTAACGTATAACTGAAATTTGTTTTTTCTTCTAAATAAAGTAGAGCCGTTTTTAATGCTATATCTTTTTTTGGAGGCACAATACGCACCTTAGCAATGGCATCTTCAGCATAGTTAAATTGAACGCTAAATTGAACTTCTAAAGTTTTAAAGATGTCACTGAGTGGTAGTGATTTTTGAGTCTTTTGCGCATGCATTACCAAAGAACCTATAACACTAAAACATAAGATGAAAATGTAGTGCCTAGTTTGTTTTACCATGAATTAGTACTTGATTGGGTAAACTAATTTCAAACGATAAATTCATGGGTTTTGTAATGGAGATAAGAGCATTTTCAAGATTATCATTTACAAAGTGTCCTGTAAATAATCGGCTACTATCAACTCCTTTAAACGTGACCTCAACATTGTACTGACGCTCTAGTTCTTCAATAACCGTTTTAAAAGGTATGGCCTTAAAGGCACTTCTATTGTTAGTCCATTTTGGTTGTAAATCTGTTATTTTATCTTCCGTGAATGTTTTATTTAGAACACGATAGGTTTCACCTGCTACTAATTGTCGCACAATGGTATCTGATGTTACTTTTACAATCCCTTCATAGCATTTGACTTCAAAATAATTTAATCTTGATTTTACATTGAATTCTGTACCGACTACGGTAACGATTCCATTATCTGTAATGACATCAAAAGTTTTTCCTTTCGCTACTTTAAAATAGGCTTCTCCATCAAGGTTTAAACTTCGTTTAGAATTCCAAGTCGATTCATCGTACGTAATTTTAGATGCCGCATTTAAGGTGACTTCAGATAAATCTGGTAAACTAATTGTTTCTTGTTCGCTCGCTAAGGTTTGAGTTTCGGTAAGGTCTGAGTTAAAAATGGTAAAATACAAGCCAAAACCTATAAGAAAGACACCAGCCATACGCATTAAAGGTTTTATCCAATTAAGACGCTTTACAGGTGTTCTATTTTGGTAGGCATTTTTAAAGGTTTCAAAATCATTCGCTTTAGAAAAATTTGATGCTTTAAAGTGCTCTGCCTTTTCTATTATATTTTGATTTATTGCATAGTCGTCGCGCTCACTAAATGCTTTTTTTTCTGCATCTGTGAGGTCGTTGTTTAACCACTTTTTTAATAAATCGTCTTCTTTCATTTTGTGCGTTCCTATTGATATAACAACTTCGGTTTTGTTTCTCCTGATTCTTTTTTTAAATATATTATAGCAATTTCTTAATCCATCTTATTTAATCGTTATTTTTTACAAGAACAACGCTAAAGTCCTTTCAAGGGGACAATCCACGCGTACAAACATGAGTTTATCTACTAGATTTCTAAAGATAAAAATAAGCAAGCTCTTACTTTATCTTAAAGTTTTCTAATTCTTTTTTCAGAATATTAAAAGCACTATAAATTCTATATTCTACCACCTTTTGCGTTACTCCTAAAAACTCAGCAATTTCGCTGTGTTTTTTGCCTTCAACCTTACTTAATAAAAAAGCCACGCGTTGGTCTTCATTCAAACTTGCCAATACTTTATTGTATTTTTCCAAATACTCGTCTTGCTCTAAAATAAATTCTGGAGTCTCGTTTGTATAATGTTTTGGTTTTGTTTTGTGATGATTTAAAACCACCTTTTGATGCTTAATTTCATTCAGCATCATATTGTTTGCCACTGTAAATAAAAACGATTTTGCTTTGGCAAAAGTCACCTTCTTACAATTATCCCAAAGTTTTATAAACGCATCTTGGGCTTTATCTTGAGGGTTAAATTGCGACCCATACTTATAATATAGAAAATTATGTAAATCGTTTGCATACTTGGTATAGACACGCTCAAAAGCGGAAGCTTCACAAATATTGTCATTTAAGTCTTGTGGCAAGGCATATTGGTTTAAATTGCAAGATATTGAAATATTTTTTAGAAAAGTTCAGGAGTTTTTAAATCTTAATTGTTATATAAGAAATGGCAACACATAAAATTATAGCCATCATGAAGATAAAGCCTTATATTTTACTTCTTTTTATAATCTCATTGGTATTTTCCTCGTGTAGAACGGAAGAAACCCAATTTATACAAGCGCCTGAAGATCAAAGATTAACAGCAACGACTAATACATCATTATTAATGGAGCGCACTGCCACCAACGATGGTTCTATAAACAACATTGTAGATAAGGCCAACTGTTTTGATATTGCTTTTCCGTATGTTGTAAATGCTAATGGTGCGCAAATTACATTGAACTCTAAAGCAGATTTTAAAACTTTAGAATGTGTTTTTGATGCTTCTGATGACGATATAGACAGCTTAACTATTATCTATCCCATTACCATAATTCAAGCAGATTTTACTGAAATTAGTATTAGTAACATTACTGAATTAGAATTTTATAGGAATGCGTGTAATGGAGAAAATATGAGCGATGACGATATTGAGTGTATCGATTTTCAATATCCTATTGAAGCGTCTACATTTAATGTGAATGAAGAATTATTAGAAACGCTACTTATTGAGAATGACCGTCAGCTCTACAATTTTGTAACAACTATTGATACGTCTGATATTGTAACCATGGAATTTCCACTTATGGTAACACTTTGGGATAATTCGGAACTAATGATTACTAATTTTAATCAGTTAGAATTAGAAATTGAAAATGCTATTGATATTTGTGATGAAGATGACGACTACGATTATAATGACGACGATTGCGACACTTGTGTACTTGCGGAAATTGAAAATTTATTAATAAGTTGTAATGACTGGTCTGTGAATACACTAAGACGCGATAACAATACTAATTACGACGCTGTTTATTACAACTATGCTTTTAATTTCTCTGATGATGGCACCATGGATGTCTCATGGAATACCACAACCGTTTCTGGCACTTGGGTTACTAGTGGTTCTGAAAATAATATTGAAATCATCATAAATATTCCAGCACTACCCTTATGTAATAATAATTGGGTTTTACAAGAAGTAAAAAACTGTAGTAACGAAACAGAAATTGATTTAAGAATTGGTGTTGATCGCATTCAATATGTAAAAAACTGCAATTAAAAATAAATAAACAATAACCATTAAAAATTAAAATTATGAAAAGAAATTACACACTCAAAGCCACATTAATGCTAGTGATGCTAACGTTAGGCTTAACACATTTAAGCGCTCAAGCAAATGTTAGAATTTTAAGAGTAGATCCTGCAACTAATTCTGTTACGCTTAAAAACTTTGGCGATACTGATGCTACTATTAGTGGATATTGGTTTTGCGTTCGTCCTGCTTATGCTCAGTTAGATGGAATGACTTCCGTTACAACACTTGCTCCAGACGAAGAGCTTAATGTTGCAAGCTCATTAAACTTAGTTGCTAGTAATGGTGAATTTGCTTTATATAATAGTTCTAGCTTTAGCTCTAGTACCGCAATTTTAGATTTTGTACAATGGGGAACAGGTGCTTCAAGTAGTAGGGAAGCAACAGCCGTTGCTGCAGGTCTTTGGGACGCAGGTACATTTGTGACTACTGCTCCACCTTACCAATATAGTGGAGATGGTACTCAAAATGGTGTAAGTAACTGGGTAACTCTAGGTATCGATGATTTTGAAACAACAAGCACTATTAGTTTATACCCAAACCCAACAACAACTACCTTAAATATTGACTTTACAAATACTATTTCCTCAGGAACAGTACAAGTACATGATATTTTGGGTAAACGTGTGTTTAGCCAAAGTATTAGTGCTAACAACGGTTTACAAATTGACGTTGCTAATTGGAATACTGGTTTGTACCTTGTTAAAATTGTAACAGAAAATAGTACAGAAACAAAGCGTTTTATAAAGAATTAATCTCAATCTTTATTTAACACTACTCATTTATTTCATCTCAATTTCGACTATACTTAATTGTGTTGCTTAGGCTATGCTCTTAAAAAAGGACGTTATTGAGATGAAATTTTTTAGTTTTAGAAGTCAACAGAATCTTCAAAAGGGTTATGAAACAAAACGTTCAAAAGCATCATAATTGAACTGCGCTTTAGATATTAAATAAAAGGAACTCCAAATCTATTCTGAATTCATTCAAGAATTATATCATAGCGTCTAATTTTAGAAAGATTATAAATACTGTAAAACTTAAGCTAAATTATCACAAAAATTTTATGGGTACTTTAACTATTCTTATCTTAGTAAAAAAAATAAAGACATGTTATCAAAAACCATAGAAGCTGCATTAAACAAACAAATTAGAATCGAAGCAGAATCATCCCAAGCCTATTTAGCGATGGCTGTTTGGGCAGAAGTAAAAGGTTTAGAAGGAATTTCTAACTTTATGTACGACCAATCTGATGAGGAACGTGAACACATGCTAAAACTAATAAAATTTGTAAACGAACGTGGAGGGCATGCACATATATCTGAATTGAATGCACCAAGTGTCACCTTCAACTCTTTTAAAGGGATGTTTGAAAAATTATTAGAGCATGAAATTTTTGTATCTGAAAGCATCAATGAATTGGTTCATATTTCACTTCAAGAAAAAGATTATGCTACTCATAACTTCCTGCAGTGGTATGTTGCCGAACAAATTGAAGAAGAAGCTACAGCAAGAAACATTCTCGATAAAATTAAAATGATTGGTGACGATAAAGGAGGTTTGTATTTGTTTGATAGAGATATTCAACAACTTACAGTAAGCTCTGCTGCAGACATACCAGTGCAATAACTGATATATCAATGATTAAAAATATAACCTGATTGTTCTTCATAAACGATCAGGTTTTTTTGTGCCTTAATCTGACAGAAAATTGTTAAAGTTTATTTAGAATAAATAAAAATAGGTATTTTTGTACTGTTGATACAATTTTTCAATGGGCAAAAAGAAAAAAGACAAAAAGTTAAAAAAGAAGCGGATTAAAGTTCTCGAAACTTCTGGGCTCGAAACACTTGGTAAAGTAAAGTCTAAATGCTGTAAGAAATTTAAGAAATCTGAAAACAAACGTTGCAAAAAATGTCCTTGTTTTGATTTATTAAAAAAGGTAGCGTAATTATTCTTTAATCGACTTTGTAATGATTTAGTGGCTAATTAGACTTAGTGGCTATAGATTATAGTTTTAAAGAATTTTCTACAAATGCCGTTCTTAATATTGGCAACGAAACAGACCTTAAGTCATTTAGAAACCCTAAGCAAGCCGAATTTTACACCTTTACTTGGGCAAACGCTCAGGCTATTGAAATTAGTATCGATAGTATTCCATTTACCCTTGCACCACAAAGTATTTTAATATTAACACCTATTTAATATCTTCAATATATAGAAGGTGCAGATGCTATCGTTTATCAATTTAATAAAGCATTTTATTGTAAGTAAATCCATATTTTATGGACTTAGATTATTAACTTTACCAGTCTAGTACTGACCAACATCATCATATGAGAAAAATAACTACTATTTTAAATTTTGCATTCACATGCAGCCTCGTATTCTTTTCTTCTTTTGCTGTCGTTGCACAAAGCGAAACTGATGACAATACTACAATTCGCATAGATTGGGACGTTTGTAAATATTACCCAAGCGCAGAAACACATGTTTCTAAAATTAATGTTCCTGAGTATATCCTTCAAAAAATGGCAAGAGGTGGTAGTAATTGCTCTACATTTATAGTGAATTATAACGGTTTTACACCAGAAGCTGAAGCCGCTTTTCAGTTTGCTGTAGATATTTGGTCTAACGCTCTTGAATCTGTGGTACCGATTAGAGTGGAAGCTAATTTTGGACCTCTAGATCCTGGTGTCCTTGGTGGAGCTGGGCCTGCAGGTTTTAGACTGATCTCTGTACCAGGTGTACCATCAAATACCGCTTTTCCACTTGCTTTGGCCGAAAAATTAGAAGCTTCAGAATTACCTGATGCATCAGAGACATTTTCTAACGATATTAATGCAACGTTTAGCAGTACTGCTAACTTTTACTTTGGAATCGATGGCAATACTCCAAGTAACCAAATAGATTTTGTTTCTGTAGTTTTACACGAACTTGGTCATGGTTTAGGCATTCTCGGATTTGGCAGAGTTGATGATCCAGATATGCCAACAGAAGGCGTTTTAAGGAATAATGGTTTTGTAAACGTTTGGGACAATTTTATTGAAAACGGCACACCAGAAGCTATAACGAGTTTTGCAGATCCATCCGCTGTGTTGTTAACGGAACTTACAGGAAATAATCTTTTCAGTAATGGCCCTATTACAACATTACAAAATAACGGCATAAAGCCTTCTACTTATGCACCAGCAGTATTTAGGCAAGGCTCTAGTTATAGCCATTGGGATGAGGCCACGTATCCACCAGGAAATGCCAATTCATTAATGACTCCTTTTATTTCTCGTGGTGAAGCCATCCATGATCCTGGTTTAGTAACACTTGGTTTTATGGAAGATATGGGCTGGAGTATTTGTGGAGGTTCATTATTATCGGTTAATGATTTTAATTTAAATACAGTGAACATCAGTCCGAACCCCTTCGATACTTCTTTCACTATAGAATTTAATTCAAATACTACTGATGTATTTAATGTAAGCCTTGTAGATATTAATGGCAGAGTAATACTTAACACTACAAAATCCGCCATTAATGGTAAACTGTCTATTTCTAATTTAGAGCATTTAAAACCTGCACTTTATTTTGTTAGAATAAGTAATACAATAACAGGCCATACTGTTATTAAAAAACTGGTTAAAGAATAACTCATCTTATTTTTTAAAAAAACGAAAGAGGTTACCTAGATACTATTACAATAGTTTTAGGCAACCTCTTTATATTGTCGGTAGTTTATTTACCAAGCATCAAAAGCTCACTACAAACTACCTCTGTAATGTAGCGCTTTATACCATCTTTATCTTCCCAAGAGCGTGTGGTTAGTTTGCCTTCTATGGCTACTTCTTTACCTTTTGTAATGTACTTTTCAATAATTTGTGCCGTTTTTCCCCATGCTACGATGTTGTGCATTGAAACAGGATTTACCTTTTCTCCTTTTAAATTTCGTTTCACAATCAATACTTACAACAATAACTACTAATACTGCATAACTTGATAGTCTGATACCTTTAGCATATTTGTCTTCTGGAATTATTATCCTCAGGCTTACAGTCCACAAACTCATTTTTTCACTTATCAAATAGTAAATTTAAAAAGTATTATAATTTATAAATTACAGAATGGATATTATGTTGCAAAAAACATTTTTAGATAAAAAACTGAGTCTTAGACTTTATCTTGATGTTGGCGGTAATACTCAAAAAAGGGACATAACTCACACTTTTGGGAACGATTTTATGTAAGCATAAAAGTGATTTTTAAGCAATTTTACAATAACAAATTAGACTAGAAATGAGAAGCGAAACCAAGCATCCAAATGATATAGACTTAGATAAAGCGATATTAGAAACAAAAAGCAATTTAGTAAATGATATATATGATACAAAAAAAGAGCCAAGAAAATCATTTGGAATCTATTTAAAAAATCAGAATAGACTTATAATGAATTCAATTTCCATTGCTGATAAAAAAGCAGCAATATTGATTAGAATAAACACTGCAATAATTTCTGCTTTAATAGTCTTCGAAGGTTATTTTGAAGGAAACTCATCCTTTAACAATCTAATAGTTCCAATACTGATTATTGGACTTTCTATTTCATTAATTTTTGCAATTCTTGCGGCAAAACCTTTTAGTTACGTCATGTATAAAGTGTTTAACAAAACCATAAAGAAAAAATATCCGAATTTAGAAGAAAATAACTTCATGCTATTTGAGGTTCCTGAATTCGAAGAATATGAATCATCAATGAAAAAGGTTTTGAAAAGTCAAAACTTACAAATAGGCAACCTTACAAGATTTAACTATTTTATGAGCAAAAGTATATCTAGGAATTATGTACAATTAGAAATAGCTTATACGGCTTTTTTAATTACATTCTTAGTAGTTGCCATTTTATACATTAAGACAAATTATTTTTGAACTTAAAATAAAAAGCGATAATTAATTAGGAATTCACTTTATATTCTCTCACTTGAGAGAACTAAAAAATTAACTTTAACTCGAAAAAACAATCAAAAAAATGACAAACGATATAAACGAGCACTTCCTGCAAAAAATATAGGATTAATTATGTTAACCACAAGTGACGGAAAATGGTTTGGAGAACCATCAAATAAGATTAATATATATCTTAATTTAAAAGAGAAAGTATAACTTTTTAGTTGTAATCAAAAAAACTATTACCAACAACGTATACAAAACACAGTTATTAAAGCGCAAGTCATTTGGTTTGCGCTTTTTTATAGTTATATCATCTTTAAAACTTTATAAACTAGATTTTCATTTCATAAATTTAATTCAACTTATTTTTTATTAAACGAGTACTTTAGAATCAACATAAGAAAACACTTTATCAATAATCATCATTAAAATAAAACAATTATAAGATGAAAGAATCAAAAGAATTTATGTTGCTATTTAGATACGAACCAAGCAACGAAGAACCGACTCAAGAACAATTACAAGAAATGCAAAAACTTTGGGGCGAGTTTATTGGAGGAATCGCTATGCAAGGAAACTTGGTAAGCACCCATCAATTAGGTTTTGAAGGCAAAAAAGTTTCACCAGATTTATCTATGGAAAAAGGATTTCATGTTTCGGACAATCAAATTATAGGTGGAAATATGATACTAAAAGCAGAATCCATAGAATCTGCCACTGAG
>NZ_JBGCDQ010000020.1:0-15214 GCF_045105575.1 Winogradskyella sp.
CAGATGTCATATTAAGAGTGAATACGCTTAAAACAACTAAAGAAGATCTGCAACTCAAATTACAGTCTGAGGATATTGAAACTGAGTTTTTACCAAATCATCCGTCTGCTTTAAAATTAGTAGAACGTGCTAATGTATTTAAAACAGAAGCTTTTAAAAACGGCTGGTTTGAAGTGCAAGATGCCTCATCGCAGCTCGTTGCAGATTATTTAGACGTAAAACCTGGTATGAAAGTCGTTGATGTTTGTGCTGGTGCTGGTGGAAAAACCTTGCATTTAGCGTCCTTGATGGAAAACAAAGGACAACTTATTGCAATGGATATTTATGAAAGTAAATTGAAAAAACTCAAAATTAGAGCACGCAGAAATGGTGTTCATAATATTGAGATGAAAGTGATTGATTCCACCAAACCCATTAAGAAATTACATGGCAAAGCAGATCGCTTGTTAATCGATGCTCCTTGTTCTGGCTTGGGAGTTTTAAGACGTAACCCAGATGCCAAATGGAAATTACAACCAGAATTTATAGAAAGTATTAAACAAACGCAATTAGATGTTTTAGATCAATATTCTAAAATGGTAAAGGCTGGAGGAAAAATGGTCTATGCAACGTGTTCGGTTTTACCTTCAGAAAATCAGAAACAAGTAGAAAAATTCTTAACTTCGGAATCAGGAAAAGAGTTCACACTCGTAAAAGACAAAAAAATATTGGCCTACAAGTCTGGTTTTGACGGATTTTACATGGCCCTTTTAGAAAAAAAGACTGCCGAATAGTGATATAATTAAGCCAAAAATGAAAAAAATTTACATCCTACTTTTCTTTATCTCTAGTTTTGGCTTTGCCCAAATCCCAGCAGGTTATTACGACTATGCAACGGGTTCTGGCTATGAGTTAAAAACACAACTTAAAAAAATTATTGATAATACGGATGATGCTGAGATTAGCAATGCCGTTGAAGAACAACACCAGGACCAAGGCTATAATGCGATGGATGGTTTTATTGCGTCTTATGATAGAGACAACTATTACGAAGCAGGCAGTAATACCATATTAGATATGTATTCTGAAAACCCAACGGGTTCAGATCCTTATACCTACACACCTGTAAGCGATGAATGTGGCAATTACAGTAGTGAAGGTGATTGTTATAATAAAGAGCATGTCATTCCTGCTTCTGTTTTTAATGATGCCACTCCAATGTACAGCGATGCGCACGAGTTGATACCATCAGACGGACGCGTTAATGGTTTTAGAAGTAATTTCCCATTTGGAGTTGTGGATAATAGTCAGTTAGTCAACCAAAGTGGTATTTCAAACCCTACACAAAACGGCTCTAAAGTTGGTAATAATCTTAATAGTGGTTATTCTGCTGGCTATACAGGTGTGGTTTTTGAGCCTATCGATGAATTTAAAGGAGATATTGCTCGAATCTACTTCTATTTCGCAACGCGTTACGAAGATCAAGTTAGTGCATGGTCTGGTTTTGATATGTTTAATGGTAGCAACGATCAAGTGTTTACAAATACCTTTTTAAGTATTTTATTAACGTGGCATCTTAATGATCCTGTGTCTCAAAAAGAAATTGACAGAAATAATAATATTTTTTACAACCATCAAAATAACAGGAATCCGTTTATTGATTTTCCTGAATATGTGTCATTGATTTGGAATCCAAATCCTGATACGGAAGCACCATCAAATCCTACGAATTTAATAGCGTCTAATCCTACAGATAATAGTATTGATTTAAGTTGGACGGCTTCTACGGATAATGTAGCTGTGTTATCATATGATGTCTATATTGATAATACCTTTTCGTTTAATACAGCAAACACAAATGCAACTGCAACGGGATTAAATGCAGCAACCGCTTACTGCTTCACCATAAAAGCAAAAGATGCAGCTGGTAATGACTCTGATTTCAGTAATCAAAGTTGTGAAACAACTACTAATAATGGCACTGTGGGTTCTGACTGTTTAACAGAAACTTTTGAAAACCTCGGAACATCCTCAGGATCTTACGCTAATGTGAATTGGACTGGTGATGATGGAGGCAACTGGAGTGCTACAGATTCACGTACAGACCAATCACTAAACAATAGAGCAATCACAGTAAGAAACGGAGCCTTAACACTACCAACAACCTCTGGAGGTATTGGCACATTAACAGTAACAACGCAACGTGTCTTTGGCGGTTCTAGCGGAACCTTCAACATCAACGTCAACGGAACAGTAGTTGGCACCATAGATTACAGTGATACGGCACAGACGGTTACAATTCCAAATATTAATATCGAAAATACAGTTTCTGTCATTATAGAAGGTAATAGTGTAACGAGCAATAGAGTTATGTTCGATGATCTGTCTTACACCTGTTATACAGCTTTAAGTGTTGAAGAATTTAATACCAATTCGGTCGGCTTGCATCCAAATCCTGTTAAAAATAATCTAACGATTGATTTAAAATCCAGCCTTAAAACGGATATTGAAATTTATGATATTCTAGGTAAACGTGTTTATAAGAATACCATAACAGAAACTAGTCATGTCGATCTTCAAGATTTAAAAGCAGGCATCTATATCATAAAACTGACTCAAAACAACGCTACCATTAGTAAAAAACTCTTGAAACAATAAATGCAGTTCACAAAACAATTTACTATCCTATTAGTCGTATTAATTAGTCTTGCTGGTTTTTCGCAACAAGCGTATTATACGAATGGGCAAAATAATATTGATTTTAGTCTTACAGGTCAAAACATGTATAATGCACTTCAAACTAAGGTGAGTAACCTTATAAATTTTGATAATTATACCTACGGAGATGCCAGAGACGATTTTGAGATTATGGAATTAGACCCAACTAACTCAAATAACGTACTTTTAATTTATGGTTTCACTAATAGTTTAGATTGTGTTGGAGGCATAAATGACAGACGCATACGCGATAAGGACGATTTTGGAGGTAGTAATTGCGAATACAATAGAGAACATGTCTTCGTGCGTTCTAATGCCAACCCTAGTATGGGAAGTGCATCAAATAGTACCACTGGCATTGCTGCAGATCCTCATAATTTAAGAGCTAGTGATGTTAACCGTAATGGCTTTAGAGGAAGCAAAAAGTTTGCAGCTGGTTCAGGAAATTCTGGTGACGTAGGCAGTGGCAATTGGTATCCTGGTGATGAGTGGCGCGGAGATGTTGCACGGATTATGATGTATATGTATGTGCGATATGGTGAGCGTTGTCTGCCAGATCTTAATGCTATTGGTTCTAAAGAAGGGACTACAGAAATGCTTCAACTTTTGTTAGAGTGGAATGCAGACGATCCTGTTTCTACTATAGAAAACAATAGAAACAATCATCTCGAAGGCACATACGGCAGCCGTAATCCATTTATAGACAATCCTTATTTTGCAAAAATAATTTGGGGCGGAAATGAAGAACCCGAAGATACCTGGGGAATTTTATCTGTTAATAAAGTGGAGTTAGAATCTGTTGTGAGCTTATTTCCAAATCCAGCAAAAGATATCGTAACGGTTAATATATCGAATAATAGAGACACAAGAATTGAAATTTATAACATCTTAGGCACACGTCTTTTTATCCGGAAGATTAACGAAACCATGTCTATTGATATCAGCCATTTAAAATCAGGAGTATATCTCTTTAAATGTATTCAAGACCACAAGATCACAACCAAGAAATTGATGGTTCAATAATTTAGAAAGCAGCTTTAAAAAGTTGCTTTTTTTTTGTTTAAAACTTGTTGAATACTTCACAATTTGAAATTCAATAATCGTAGTGCATATCGTAAAATGAATTAACTTTGTTCTTTTATTTTTCACTTCAAAATAAGTCTATAAATGATTCATTTCTTCGGAAACCAAAACAGTAAAGTGTTTGCTGTTCAAGCCACAAAAGAATTATCAACAGAAACCATTTCTAAATTAGAATGGTTATTTTCTAATCCAGAACTTGTTTCAGGAGCGTCCAAAATAGAACAAGCATCAATCGATGCTTTTTTTGTTGGACCAAGAGCCGCAATGATTACGCCTTGGAGTACCAATGCTGTTGAGATTACTCAGAATATGGGAATTTCTGATATTTTAAGAATTGAAGAATTTCAATCAGTTTCAGAAGATTTTAAAGATTTCGATCCTATGATTTCTGAAAAATATCAAGGTTTGAATCAAGAGATTTTCAAAATTGATATACAACCAGAAGCGATCTTAAATATTGAAGATATTGCAACCTACAACCAACAAGAAGGGTTATCCTTAAGTGACGAAGAAGTGGATTATCTTGAAGGTGTTGCAAAAAAAATAGGAAGACCCTTAACCGACTCTGAAGTGTTTGGATTCTCACAGGTGAATTCTGAGCACTGTCGTCATAAAATATTCAACGGTACTTTTGTCATTGATGGCGAAGAAAAAGAGACATCACTTTTTAAATTGATAAAAGAAACATCGAAACAAAATCCAAATACCATTGTTTCGGCATACAAAGACAATGTTGCTTTTATAAAAGGACCCGTTGTAGAACAATTTGCACCGCAACGTGCAGATATTCCTGATTATTACACGACAAAAGACTTTGAATCTGTTATTTCTTTAAAAGCAGAAACGCATAACTTTCCAACCACAGTTGAACCTTTTAATGGAGCTGCAACGGGTTCTGGTGGAGAAATTAGAGATCGACTAGCAGGTGGAAAAGGATCATTGCCTTTAGCAGGTACAGCGGTTTACATGACATCCTATTCGCGATTAGAAGACCCGTTCGACTCCGCTCAGGGCAAGAGACATTGGGAACAAAAATTTGAAGCCAGACCTTGGTTGTATCAAACACCAATGGATATTTTAATAAAAGCGTCTAACGGAGCGTCCGACTTTGGAAACAAATTTGGGCAACCATTAATTTGTGGTTCAGTTTTAACCTTTGAACACGAAGAGAATTCGGCGTCGAGTACGTCACCTGCAAGAAAATTAGGTTACGATAAAGTGATTATGCAAGCTGGTGGTATTGGCTATGGCAAGGCAGATCAGGCTTTAAAAGATATTCCAAAAGAAGGTGACAAAATTGTCATTTTAGGAGGTGATAATTACAGAATTGGTATGGGAGGAGCTGCAGTTTCTTCGGCTGATACTGGTGAATTTGCCTCAGGTATTGAACTCAATGCCGTACAACGTTCTAATCCAGAAATGCAGAAACGCGCTGCAAACGCGGTAAGAGGTATGGTGGAAAGTGATGAAAATTTCATTGTATCCATTCACGATCATGGTGCTGGAGGCCATTTAAATTGTCTATCGGAATTAGTAGAAGATACTGGTGGAAAAATTAATTTAGACAAGTTACCTGTAGGAGATCCTACCTTATCTGCAAAAGAAATTATCGGTAATGAATCTCAAGAACGCATGGGATTGGTTATTGCTGAAAAACACATCGATACCTTACAAAAAATTGCAGAGCGTGAGCGTTCACCAATATATACTGTTGGTGATGTTACAGGAAATCACCGTTTTACTTTTGAATCTGAAACCAAAGGAGACAAACCTATGGATTTAGCACTTGAAGATATGTTCGGTAGCTCGCCAAAAACGGTTTTAACCGATAAAACAATTGAAAGGAATTATAAAAATTCAAGATATAAAACTAAGAATTTAAAGGTCTATTTAGAGCAAGTCCTTCAACTGGAAGCTGTGGCTTGTAAAGATTGGTTAACAAATAAAGTAGATCGTTGTGTTGGTGGTAAAGTCGCTAAACAGCAATGTGTTGGGCCTTTGCAAATTCCACTGAATAATGTTGGTGTTATGGCTTTAGACTATAACGGCAAAGAAGGTGTTGCCACGTCCATTGGCCACTCACCTATTCCTGGATTAATTCATCCTGAAGCAGGAAGCAGAAATTCAATTACAGAAGCCTTAACCAATATCATTTGGGCACCATTAAAAGACAACTTAGGGTCTGTTTCACTGTCTGCAAATTGGATGTGGCCTTGCAAAAATGAAGGCGAAGATGCACGTTTATACAAAGCCGTTCAGGCCATTTCCGAATTCTCAATCGATTTAGGCATCAATGTTCCAACAGGAAAGGATTCCCTTTCCATGAAACAGAAATATAAGGATGGTGATGTTATTTCGCCAGGTACTGTTATCATTTCCGCAGCTGGAAATTGCAATGAAATTTCAAAAGTTGTAGAACCTGTATTAAAACAAAATGGCAACCATATTTATTATATTAATATATCGCAAGATGCTTATAAATTAGGTGGTAGCTCTTTTAATCAAGTCTTAAATACGATTGGTAACGATGCACCAGATGTAAAAAATTCTGCATTTGTAAAACACACATTTAATACGATTCAAGATGTAATTAAGGCGAATAAAATTTCTGCAGGACACGATATCGCTTCTGGTGGATTAATTACAACGCTATTAGAAATGTGTTTCGCCGATATAAATTTAGGTGCAGATTTTGACATCTCTGCCCTAAACGAAGACGATTCTATAAAAGTGTTATTTTCTGAAAATTGTGGTATTGTATTTCAAGCCGACGCTACAGTAGAAACAGTATTGTCTGAAAATAATATTGAATTTTTTAATATTGGTACCGCTAATGATTCTGGTTTAGTAACCATCAAAAACAATGAAGATAATTTCTCTTTTGATGTAGCAGAAATAAGAGATGTTTGGTATAAAACCTCTTTCCTGCTAGATCAGAAGCAAACGGCAAATGGATTGGCGCAAGAAAGGTTTGATAGTTATAAGAGTCAAAGGTTGGAATATGTGTTTCCAGTAGATTTTTCTGGAAAATTAGATGACGTATTGCGTTTGGATTCGCGTGCGGATTCGCGTAGGGACAACTCGCGAGTTGTCCTTACAGCATCGCGGCCAAAAGCTGCAATCCTGCGCGAAAAAGGATCAAATTCAGAACGCGAAATGGCAAACGCCATGTATTTGGCAGGATTTGACGTCAAGGATGTACACATGACCGACCTAATTTCTGGTCGTGAAACATTAGAAGATATTCAATTTTTAGGAGCCGTTGGTGGTTTTAGCAACTCAGATGTTTTAGGCTCAGCTAAAGGTTGGGCAGGTGCTATTAAATACAATGAAAAAGCCAATAAAGTCATTAACGATTTCTTTAAGAGAGACGATACACTTTCAGTTGGAATATGCAATGGTGCTCAACTAATGATGGAATTAGATCTAGTAAATCCAGAACACGAAATTCATGGTAAACTAACTTATAACGATTCTAAAAAACACGAGAGTGGATTTACATCTGTACAGATTCAAAAGAATAATTCTGTAATGTTGTCTTCTTTAGAAGGATGCACTTTAGGGGTTTGGATTTCTCATGGAGAGGGGAAATTCAAACTACCTTACAAAGAGGATAAATATAATATTGTAGCTAAATATGGATACTCAGAATATCCTGCTAATCCTAATGGTTCAGATTTCAACACAGCCATGTTATCCGATTCAACGGGTCGTCATTTAGTTACTATGCCTCATATTGAGCGTTCTACATTTCAATGGAATTGGGCCAATTATCCAGAAGGTAGAACTGATGATGTTTCGCCTTGGTTAGAAGCATTTGTCAATGCTAGACTTTGGATAGAAAACAAGTAAACAGCTTGAATTTCAATTTTTAAACATAACTTATAAAGCCGAAAATTAATTTTTTCGGCTTTCTTTTTAGCAATCAATCACAGAACCACTAAAATTTTGTTAAAAACAAATCTCTTATTTTAAAGTATTCTAAATAATAGGCTTTATTTTCCTATTTTCGTAATTACCTTACTAATTTATTGCTAATTTGACTATGACAGATATAAAAAGACTCTTCGATTTTGCATACTACCAACTAGAACACAAGCCAAACGATTCGGCATTAGTGACAAAATATAATGGTGTTTGGACGCCAATGTCTACCAAGGAATACCTAAATAAAGCCAATGCTGTCAGTAGAGCGCTTCTAAAAATGGGCATTCAGAAAAATGACAAAATCGCTGTCATTTCATCTACAAACCGAACCGAATGGAATATTATGGATATTGGAGTCCTTCAAATTGGAGCACAAAACATTCCGATATACCCAACAATTTGTGCAGAAGATTATGAATATGTCCTCAACCACAGTGAAGCTATTTATTGTTTTGTTTCAGATGTTGAAGTCCTAGAAAAAGTCAATAAAATAAAAGCGAACACCAAAATAAAAGAGGTATACTCGTTTGACCAAATAAAAGGTTGTAAACACTATTCAGAATTATTTGATCTCGGAAAAGATGAAAGCAATCAACCTGAAGTTGAATCCAGAAAAGATGCTGTAAAATCAGAAGATCTAGCCACAATTATATACACTTCTGGTACCACAGGCAAACCAAAAGGAGTGATGCTTTCGCATTGGAATATTACGAGTAATGTCTTAGACAGTTCGCCTCGTGTACCATTATCAGATACTGGAGAAACACGGATTTTGAGCTTTTTACCAATCTGCCATATTTTTGAGCGTGTCCTTATATACGTCTATCAATATGCAGGCACTTCAATCTATTTTGCAGAAGCGTTAGATAAAATTGGTGACAACGCTAAAGAAATCAACCCAAATTTAATGAGTGTTGTACCACGACTACTCGAAAAAGTATTCGATAAAATAATGTTGAAAGGCGAAGAATTAACTGGCATTAAAAAAGCACTTTTCTTCTGGGCCGTTGGTTTAGGAGAACGCTGGGAACCTTATGGAGCCAATGGCGCTTGGTACGAATTTCAGCTCAAAATTGCCAACAAAATTATATTTAGCAAATGGCGCGAAGCCTTGGGTGGCCAATTAGGCACTATGGTTTCAGGAAGTGCAGCATTGCAACCGCGTTTAGCACGTGTATTTGGTGCAGCAGGCATGCGTGTTATGGAAGGTTACGGACTTACAGAAACTTCACCTGTAGTATCAGTTGGTTTCTATGGAGATAACATGTACAAAGTAGGTACTGTTGGTAAACCGATCCCAAATGTTGAAGTTAAAATTGCTGATGATGGTGAACTTCTTATCAAAGGGCCTAACGTGATGATGGGTTATTACAAAGATCAAGAAAAAACGGATAGCGTCATGACAGGCGATTACTTTCACACAGGAGATAAAGGTGAAATTGATGCGGACGGTTTCTTAAAAATCACAGGTCGTAAAAAAGAAATGTTTAAAACCTCTGGCGGAAAATATATTATTCCTACACTTTTAGAAAACGATCTTAAACAGTCTTTATTTATAGAACAAGTGATGGTTATTGGAGAAGGTGAAAAAATGCCAGCTGCGTTTATACAACCCAATTTTGATTTTGTAAGAGATTGGATTGAGCATAAAGGGCATAACATCGGAACGTCTGATGCTGAAATTGCAAGTTCAGAAATTGTGATTAAGCGCATCCAAAGAGAAGTTGACAAATACAATGAGAAATTTGGAAATTGGGAGCGCATCAAACGTTTTGAACTCACTTCCGAAATTTGGGGAATCGATAACGGTTTATTGACACCAACCATGAAAATGAAACGCGATATCATTAAAGGCTATTATAAAGAATTGTATGATAAAATTTACAGAGCTTAAGTTTTAAAAAAACTAAATACAATAGCACTTCTTCTCGGAGTGCTTTTTTTTTGTTTCAACCTCAAAAATACTATGCGCGCATAATTTTTTCATAAATGCTATGCGTGCATAGTATTTTTTATTATATTTGATTTTCTCAATTAAAAGTATGAAAGATAAAACCATTGATTACGTCTTAAGAACCACATGGTTAGCGGTTAATAAAATGTATAATGAAGAAGCTTTACAATTTGGAACGACCATGGCGACTGGTTTTGCATTATTAAGTATTGATCCAGAAAACGGTACACCTTCAACATCTTTAGGACCAAAAATGGGCATGGAAGCTACAAGTCTTTCACGCACTTTGAAAACTATGGAAGAAAAAGGACTTATAGAACGTAAACCAAATCCGGAAGATGGTAGAGGTGTTCTTATTTTTTTAACGGAATTCGGACGTGAAAAACGCGCCTATTCGAAAGAAAAAGTACTGACCTTCAACGACACCATTAGAGATAATGTTTCTGCAGACGAATTAAAAAATTTCTATAAAGTTTCAGAAGTCATAAATAATATGATTTCAAACAAACAGATATACAACCACAAAGAACACATTTTAAAATAAGATGAGTAAACGTAGAATTAAAAAAATCGCAATTATTGGATCAGGAATTATGGGAAGCGGTATCGCTTGTCATTTCGCCAATATTGGAGTTGATGTCTTATTGTTAGACATTGTACCAAGAGAATTAAATGCTAAAGAACAAGCCAAAGGCTTAACTTTAGAAGACAAAGTCGTTCGAAATAGATTAGTTAATGAAGCGCTAACAGCCTCTTTAAAATCTAAACCTTCCCCTATTTACAGTCAATCTTTTGCCAATAGAATCACTACAGGAAACCTTGAAGATGATATCGCAAAGGTTAAGGATGCAGATTGGATTATGGAGGTTGTGGTAGAACGACTAGATATTAAACAACAAGTTTTTGAAAAGCTTGAAAAACATAGAAAGCCAGGCACGTTGATTACCTCTAACACCTCTGGTATTCCTATTAAATTTATGAGCGAAGGTCGTTCTGAAGATTTCCAGAAACATTTCTGTGGAACGCACTTCTTTAATCCTGCACGTTACTTAAAATTATTCGAAATCATTCCTGGGCCAAAAACCGATGCCTCTGTTTTAGACTTTTTAAATGGTTATGGTGAACAGTTTTTAGGAAAAACCTCTGTTATTGCTAAAGATACGCCTGCGTTTATTGGAAACAGAATCGGAATCTTTAGTATTCAAAGTTTGTTTCATGCCGTTAAGGATTTAGATTTAACTATTGAGGAAGTCGATAAATTATCGGGTCCAGTTATTGGCCGTCCAAAATCTGCTACTTTCCGTACTGTAGATGTTGTAGGTTTAGACACTTTAGTTCATGTAGCTAACGGAATTAGAGAAAACTGTAAAGACGATGAACGTTTAGAGTTATTTGAATTACCAGATTTCATCAACACCATGATGGAAAATAATTGGTTAGGAAGTAAAACGGGTCAAGGTTTTTATAAAAAGACAGTTTCATCTGAAGGCAAAAAAGAAATTTTAAGTTTAGACTTAAACACTTTAGAATACCGTTCTGCTAAACGTGCAAAATTCGCCACTTTAGAATTAACAAAAACGATTGATAATGTTACAGATCGTTTTAAGGTATTAGTAAAAGGAAAAGATAAAGCAGGTGAATTCTACAGAAAGAGTTTCGCCGCATTATTCGCATACGTTTCAAACCGTATTCCTGAAATTACTGATGAACTCTATAAAATTGACGATGCTATGAAAGCTGGTTTTGGCTGGCAACATGGTCCTTTTCAAATTTGGGATGCCATTGGAGTAGAAAAAGGTATCGAAATGATGAAAGCTGAGGGTTTAGCACCTGCTGACTGGGTTCACGATATGATTGCATCTGGAAGTGATAGCTTCTACTCTATTACAGATGGTGCTTCATATTTCTATGATATTCCAACAAAACAACAAGAAAAAATTCCTGGACAAGATTCATTTATTATTTTAGATAACATTAGAAAAACCACAGAAGTTTTCAAAAACTCTGGTGTATCGGTTCAAGATTTAGGCGATGGTATTCTTAATGTAGAATTCCAATCTAAAATGAATACCATTGGTGGAGACGTTTTAGCAGGATTAAATAAAGCTATGGATATGGCTGAAAAAGATTTTGCTGGATTAGTAGTCGGTAATCAAGGCCCAAACTTTTCGGTTGGTGCAAACATCGGCATGATTTTCATGATGGCTGCAGAACAAGAGTATGACGAGCTTAATGCAGCAATAAAATATTTCCAAGACACCATGATGCGTATGCGTTATTCTTCAATCCCAACAATTTCTGCGCCTCATGGCATGGCACTTGGTGGTGGTTGCGAAATTTCATTACATGCAGATAAAATTGTAGCAGCGGCAGAAACTTATATGGGACTTGTAGAGTTTGGTGTAGGTGTAATTCCTGGCGGTGGCGGTTCTAAAGAAATGGCTTTAAGAGCTTCTGATACCTTCAGAAAAGGAGATGTACAATTAAATACACTTCAAGAATACTTTTTAACTATTGGTATGGCAAAAGTCTCTACTTCTGCTTACGAGGCTTTCGATTTAGGTTTGATGCAACAAGGAAAAGATGTTGTTGTCGTTAATAAAGATCGTCAAATTGCAGTAGCAAAAGCACATGCTAAGTTGATGGCAGATGCAGGTTACACACAACCAGTGAAACGTACAGATGTTAAAGTACTTGGTAAACAAGCCTTAGGAATGTTTATGGTAGGTACAGATTCTATGAAAGATTCTAAATACATTTCTGATCATGATATGAAAATTGCTAATAAACTAGCTTACGTAATGGCTGGTGGCGATTTATCTGAACCAACTTTAGTAAGCGAGCAATATTTATTGGATTTAGAGCGTGAAGCTTTCCTTTCGCTTTGTACAGAACGTAAGACTCTGGAAAGAATTCAGCATATGTTGACTAAAGGGAAACCGTTGAGGAATTAAAAAGAAGCCCATCCCAACCTTCCCAAAGGGAAGGAGACATGATGGATAAAAAATATAGAATAACAATTAAAATAACCCGTAATAGTTCCCTTTCCTCTGGAAAGGGTTAGGGATAGGCCTATGAAAACAGCATATATAGTAAAAGCATACAGAACAGCAGTTGGGAAAGCACCCAAGGGTGTATTCCGTTTTAAAAGAACAGATGAATTGGCAGCAGAAACCATCAAATATATGATGAAGGAATTGCCAGGTTTAGATCCAAAACGTATTGATGATGTTATTGTGGGTAACGCAATGCCAGAAGGCGCTCAAGGACTGAATATGGCACGTTTAATCTCTTTAATGGGATTAGAAGTGATTGATGTCCCTGGCGTAACAGTCAATCGTTTTTGCTCTTCTGGAGTAGAAACTATTGGTATGGCAACAGCAAAAATACAAGCCGGAATGGCAGACTGTATTATTGCAGGTGGTGCAGAAAGTATGAGTAGCGTACCAATGACAGGTTTTAAACCAGAATTAAATTACGACGCGATTGTAAAAGCGGGACACGAAGATTATTATTGGGGAATGGGAAATACTGCGGAAGCGGTTGCTAACCAATTCAACGTCTCTCGTGAAGACCAAGATGAGTTTGCATACAATTCTCATATGAAAGCTTTAAGAGCATTAGCTGAAAATCGTTTTCAAGATCAAATCGTACCTATTGAAGTTGAACAAACCTATATTGATGCCAACGGAAAGAAAGCAACAAAATCTTATACTGTAACGAAAGATGAAGGCCCAAGAGCTGGAACAAGTAAAGAAGCTTTAGCTAAACTTAGAGCTGTATTTGCAGCAGGTGGAAGCGTAACAGCTGGTAACTCTTCACAAATGAGTGATGGTGCAGCCTTTGTAATGGTTATGAGTGAAGACATGGTAAAAGAATTAAATCTTGAACCAGTGGCACGTATGGTTAACTATGCAGCTGCAGGTGTTGAACCACGAATCATGGGAATTGGACCTGTAAAGGCCATTCCAAAAGCATTAAAACAAGCTGGTTTAAAACAAGATGATTTATCACTTATCGAATTGAACGAAGCGTTTGCGTCTCAATCTTTAGCAGTCATCAGAGAATTAAATTTAAATCCAGATATCATTAACGTCAATGGTGGTGCAATTGCTTTAGGTCATCCATTAGGTTGTACAGGAGCTAAACTATCAGTACAATTATTTGATGAAATGCGTAAGCAAAATATGCAAGGTAAGTACGGAGCAGTTACCATGTGTGTTGGAACTGGACAAGGTGCTTGTGGTGTGTTTGAGTTTCTTAATTAGAAGCCCATCCTAACCTTCCCAGAGGGAAGGAACTAATGAAAACAAAAAGAAAAAATATAGTTTAATTAAAACTTACCCTATAACAGTTCTTCCCCTTTGGGGAAGTTAGAAGGGGCTTATTATGGAAAAAGATATATTAAGAGGAGGTCAATTCCTTGTAAAAGAAACAAATTGCGAAGACGTATTTACACCTGAAGATTTTTCAGAAGAACAGCAAATGATGAAAGAATCGGTAATGGAGTTTAATGATCGTGAGATTATACCTCATAAAGCCAGATTCGAAGCAAAAGACTTTGCCTTAACTGAAGAGGTGATGCGTAAAGCTGGTGAAATGGGATTTTTAGGCGTTGCTGTTCCTGAAGCTTATGGCGGAATGGGAATGGGATTCGTATCTACCGTTTTAACCTGTGATTATATTTCATCTGGTACAGGTTCTTTTAGTACGGCTTTTGGAGCACATACAGGAATTGGTACGATGCCAATTACCTTATACGGAACAGAAGCTCAAAAACAAAAGTACGTTCCTAAATTAGCGTCTGGTGAGCAGTTTGGTGCTTATTGTTTAACAGAGCCTGGTGCAGGATCTGATGCTAATTCTGGTAAAACAACGGCAGAACTTTCCGCAGACGGAAAAAACTATAAAATTAACGGTCAAAAAATGTGGATCTCTAACGCTGGCTTTTGTAGCGTAATGATCGTTTTTGCTCGTATTGAAGATGATAAAAGCATTACAGGTTTCATCGTAGAGAATGATCCCTCTAATGGTATTACAATGGGTGAAGAAGAACACAAATTAGGTATTCGTGCTTCTTCTACGCGCCAAGTATTTTTTAACGATACTGTTGTACCAGTGGAAAATATGTTAGCTGGTCGTGGTGAAGGTTTTAAAATCGCCATGAACGCCCTTAATGTTGGTCGTATTAAACTGGCTGCTGCTTGTTTAGATTCTCAACGTCGTGTATTATCAATTGCTGTGAATTATGCTAATGAGCGTAAACAATTTAAAACAGCTATTTCCGATTTTGGCGCTATAAAAGTGAAATTAGCAAAAATGGCTACTGATGCTTACGCTGGTGAATCAGCAACTTATAGAGCTTCAAAAAATATTGAAGATCGCATTGCAATGCGTCATGCCGCAGGAAACACGCATCAAGAAGCAGAACTTAAAGGTGTTGAAGAATATGCCATTGAGTGTTCAATATTAAAAGTAGCAGTTTCTGAAGATGTTCAAAATTGTGCCGATGAAGGGATTCAAATCTTTGGTGGTATGGGGTTCTCGGAAGAA
>NZ_JBGCDQ010000021.1:0-42010 GCF_045105575.1 Winogradskyella sp.
TTTAGAGTTTAGAGTTTAGAGTTTAGAGTTTAGAGTTTAGAGTTTAGAGTTTAGAGTTTAGAGTTTAGAGTTTAGAGTTTAGAGTTTAGAGTTTAGAGTTTAGAGTTTAGAGTTTAGAGTTTAGAGTTTAGAGTAAAAAATAACGATTACTAATTAAAAGATACCCGCTTTTATGGGCATTATTATGAAAACATATACATACACAGAAAAAAAAGATACAAGAAGTGGTTTTGGAGCTGGTTTAGCTGAACTAGGTCGCACAAATCCGAATGTTGTTGCCTTGTGTGCCGACTTAATTGGATCTTTAAAAATGAATGAATTTATTGATGAAAATCCAGAGCGTTTTTTCCAAATAGGAATTGCAGAAGCTAATATGATGGGTATCGCAGCAGGTTTAACCATTGGTGGTAAGATTCCGTTTACAGGTACGTTTGCTAATTTCTCAACGGGAAGAGTTTATGATCAAATTCGTCAATCTATCGCTTATTCTGGTAAAAATGTTAAAATTTGTGCTTCTCACGCTGGTTTAACATTAGGAGAAGATGGCGCCACTCATCAAATTTTAGAAGATATTGGATTAATGAAAATGTTACCTGGCATGGTCGTCATTAACCCTTGTGATTATAACCAAACAAAAGCTGCAACTATTGCTATCGCAGATTATGATGGCCCTGTGTATTTAAGATTTGGACGTCCATCTGTTCCAATTTTTACGCCTGCGGATCAGAAATTCGAGATTGGTAAAGCCGTTAAATTCACAGAAGGTACTGACGTTACCATAGTGGCCACTGGCCATTTAGTTTGGGAAGCCTTAGAAGCTACAAAAGCTCTGAATAAGGCTGGTATTTCTGCTGAAGTTATTAATATTCACACCATAAAACCATTAGACGATAAAGCTATTTTAGAATCTGTTGCCAAAACAGGTTGTATTGTAACTGCGGAGGAGCACAACTATCTTGGCGGACTTGGAGAAAGCGTTGCCAGAGTTTTAGCGCAACACCATCCAACACCTCAAGAATTTGTTGCTACTAACGATACTTTTGGTGAATCTGGTACACCTGCACAATTGATGGATAAATATGGTTTGAATAGTGATGCCATTCAAAATGCTGTTAAAAAAGTACTTACGAGAAAATAATTTCGTTTTGGTATCGTTTTTGTTATTATACATCTTATGAACTTGTTTAATCTAAAAACGAATCTTATGAAACAGTTGCAAAAATCAGTTCTTATAACTGTCGCTTTTACATTTATGGCATTCAGTCTGAATGCACAAACGGGAAGTGCGTTTGGTTTTAAAGGCGGCTTAAATTATGGAGCCAATGGAGATTATTTTGAATCCATAAATGCGAATGCCGAAAACCCAGATCGTAATCTAGGCTATCATGTTGGTGTTTTTGGAAAAATTGGAAACAAACTCTACCTGCGACCAGAGTTGGTTTATACTGCGACAAAAAGTGACTATAATAGTAATGAATTTTCGATTAAAAAGATTGATGCACCTATTTTAGTTGGTTTAAAAATATTAGGCCCTGTTAGTGTTTTTGCTGGACCATCATTACAATATATTATAAATTCTGAATTTGAAGGTATTGACATAGACGAGATACAAGAAGATTTCTCCGTGGGTCTTAATTTTGGTATTGCACTTAATTTTAATAATATCGGTATCGACTTAAGATATGAGAGAGGCTTTGAAGATAATGAAGCCACCTTTTTAGATACAAATTTAAACTCCGGAATTATAAGCAGAATTGACACGAGACCAGATCAACTTATTCTAAGTTTATCAATTGGTTTATAATTGTTGAAATAAACACAAAAAAATGCCACTCAAAATGAGTGGCATTTTTTATATCATCTCATAGATTATATTCTAATTATCCGCATTATAATTAATACTTATATTTTCATCTAAATAATCTGGTATACCATCTGGCTGACCATCGCTGCCAGGTGAGTCTGCAATTGTTACAGTTTTAATAGTCATTACACCATTAACCTCAGATCTACTAATTTCAAATTCATTAGGAGAAAAAGTCTCACCAACTAAACGTGTACCTGGTATTAATTCATCTATTGTTAACACACCATCACCGTCATCGTCATTATCAATAAAATTAAAAAAACCATCTTCATCTGCATCTTCATTAGTCACATCTAAATCCTCGTCTAAATCTTCAATATAAGATGGAATCCCATCATTATCATGATCTACAGTTTGGTATTGTAATAATTCAAATTTGAAAATGAGATTATCGAACGATGAGCCTGTTGCGATTCCTGAGAAATAGGCTAACCCTGAAGGTACAAACATTACGCCCAAACCAGGATTTATAAAATCAACAACACCATCATTATTGATTTCAAAGCTAGAAGACGCATTAAATTGTGGCATTACTAGTTGCCATGCTTTTATAACAGCACCAACATTAAAAAAATCAGTTTGCAAATTAAATTCTGCTGGTATAATTGAAGAATCAAAGATTTCTTCTTCGCCACCGACCTCGTCATTAATAGAGCTTCCTTCATATCTCACACGTATAGCATCGGTAAATTTCGGTGCTTCACCACCTCCTTGATTTAAATTTAAGATGTAATACTCGTAATCCGCTTCTTCATAAGTAACGTTTTTTGTTACTACCGCTTGTGAAAGTAACGTATGGCCTTCAGGAACTTCTTCAAAATTACCATCGGCATCTTGTGCTAATTCGGTTATCACAATATCTGTATATTTATGATTAGAACCCGTTTCAAAAAAACTAGAATTGTAATAATGTGAAGCTAAATAATTTAAGATTATTTCATTATCTTCTAATTGTTGTTCGGTTCTATCTATTTCAACGAAGACTGTTGTTACGTCATCATCGTCTTCACAAGAGACAACTACCGCTAGTAAAATTGCTAAAAGAATACTAAATTTTAAAATTTTAATTTTCATAATAATTTGTATTGCTCGCTCTAAACCACCACAGTTTAAGAACGAAGTTCATTATTGCTTTATTTATTGAGTGCAAGATACAATAATATAATATTTTTGTACTATCTGATTAACGTAGTTTTTAGTAAAAATAATATGCGAATTGACAAATATTTATGGTGTGTACGGTATTATAAAACCCGAAGTATTGCTACCAAAGCCTGTAAAAAAGGACAAGTAAAAGTAAATGGAGCTGCCGTTAAACCGTCGAGAGAAATTTACCCTACCGATAAAATTGAACTTAGAAAAGATCAAATCATTTACCAACTCACCGTTAATGATTTACCTCCAAACCGAGTTGGCGCAAAGCTTGTTGATATTTATAGAACGGATACCACTCCAAAATCTGCTTTTGAAGCCAAAGAGCTTTTAAAATACAGCAAAGACTATTATCGTAAAAAAGGCGCAGGAAGACCAACAAAAAAAGACCGACGTGATATTGACGGCTTTTATGACGATGAAGAAGAATAATTTTAACTAAAAGGTTCTATTGAAACATGACTCATATTAACAAACATTATTGGGAACATCGTTACGCTAAAAACGAGATTGGTTGGAATATCGGCAAAATATCACTTCCGCTAAAAACATATATTGATCAAATTAATGATACATCTCTTAAAATATTAATTCCTGGTGCAGGCAATAGCTACGAAGCTGAATACTTATGGAAAAATGGTTTTAAGAATGTTTTTGTTTTAGATATTGTCTCCCAACCCTTAGAAAATTTTAAAAACCGAGTACCTACATTTCCAAAGCACCAACTTATAAATGCTGACTTTTTTCAATTAGATGACAGTTTTGATCTTATTTTAGAACAAACCTTTTTTTGCGCACTTACACCAAATTTAAGAAAAGATTATGTTGATAAAATGGCTGATTTGCTCAAACCCAATGGCAAACTCGTAGGCTTACTCTTTAATTTTGAATTAACAACAATAGGACCACCATTCGGTGGCCGTTTATTAGAATACCAGTTACTTTTTAAAAGCACCTTTCATCTAAAAGTTTTAGAACCTGCAACAAATTCAATAAAAGAACGAGAAGGTAAAGAACTGTTTTTTATCTTTGAAAAAAAGAGCTAATGGCACTTACTAAAAATACCATTTTAAGTCATAAAGAAATTGAGCATAAAATAAAACGTATTGCTTATCAAATTTATGAATGTAATGCCAACGAAACTGAACTTATTATAGCAGGTATTCAGAGTAACGGCTACTTATTTGCTAAAAAAATTAAAACACATTTAGATAAAATCTCTAATATTCAATCAACCTTGTGTAAAGTAACTATCGATAAAATACATCCTACTACTCCAATAAAAACATCTATTAGTAAAGAAGACTATACGAATAAATCTATAGTGCTTATTGATGATGTCCTCAATTCAGGAAGCACGCTTATTTATGGTATTAAGCACTTTTTAGATGTTCCTTTAAAACAATTTAAAACAGCAGTTTTAGTTAATCGTAATCATAAAAAATATCCTGTTAAGGCAGATTTTAAAGGTATTTCGTTATCCACCTCTTTATTTGAGCATGTGCATGTTAATTTATCTAAACAGCCTTACGAAGCTTATTTAGATTAAATACTCTAAGAGCGATTGCAAAATTTCTGGTTTTGTTTTATCATCAGTCTTAAGTGTAAATTCAGCTTTACTATAATAGTAGCTGCGCTCAAACAAATGTTTTCCAATAAATTCTATTAAATCCTCCTTAGAGTTTAAATAGCTTATCAATGGTCGCTCTTCGCGTTCTAAAAATAAGCGTTCTGCCAAAAGAGGAATTGAAAGTTTTAGGTAAATTGAAACTAATTGCGAAGTTCTTTTTAAAACATCCATATTATTTCCATAACAAGGTGTGCCGCCTCCAAGCGCTAAAACTAAATTGTCTGATGACTCTATTATAGTTTGTAAATATTCTGTTTCTTTCTTTCTGAAATAAATTTCACCTTTAGTCTTGAATAAATAGGGTATTGTTATTTGTTCTTTATCAGAAATATAATCATCTAAATCTATAAAATCATAGTTAAGAGCTGTAGCCAATTCCTTACCAATTGTGGATTTTCCCGATCCCATATATCCTATTAAAACTATAATCATATTGCTTATAAATTGATTTTTAAACCGATAGGTTATTCACCTACAAAAAAACAAAAATTTAAATAAAAAAAGTATTGTTTTATTAATTAAACATTTTATATTTGCACCCTCGTTAAGAGAAAGCATTTTGACCAGTTAGCTCAGTTGGCAGAGCATCTCCCTTTTAAGGAGAGGGTCCTGGGTTCGAGCCCCAGACTGGTCACTTAAAAAGTTAGGCATTTTGCTTAGCTTTTTTTTTATCTTTACTTTATTATTTTGCGCACGTGGCGGAATTGGTAGACGCGCCAGCTTGAGGGGTTGGTGGACATTAGTCCGTGGAAGTTCGAGTCTTCTCGTGCGCACTTTTAATAAATTTTTGAATTTAGAAGAAAACTTCAAAACAATAGGTTTCAAAAGACGCTCACCTCACAACTTTTTCTTTTTTTATATAATTTTGTTAATTCTCGCCTAGATTTAACAATAAACCCTATTTTTGTTTAAAGATTTTTTATAAAAAATGAACAACATAAAAAACAGATTTAGTATCAAAGATTTAGAAAATCTTACAGGTATTAAAGCACATACGATAAGAATTTGGGAAAAGCGTTATAACCTTTTAGAGCCAAAGCGTACTGAAACAAATATTCGTTATTACGACTTAGCCAGCTTTCAAAAATTATTAAATGTCAGTTACCTTAATAATAATGGTTTCAAAATCTCAAAAATAGCCACTATTGATGAGAAAAAAATTCCTGTTTTAGTAAGAGAAATTGCAGCAGAGTCTAATTTAGAAAGTCATGCCATCAATGCTTTCAAACTAGCTATGCTTAATTTTGATCAAGCGTTGTTTTATAAAACGTACGAGTCGTTACTTGAAGAAAAGGCATTCCACGATATTTTCTATGATATTTTTATCCCATTGTTAACTGAAATAGGTTTACTATGGCAAACGGACACCATTTCAACAGCACACGAGCATTTTATTACATCACTATTACGTCAAAAAATATTAATAAATACCGAAAAAATTCAGTCGCAACAGACTAATAATTCCACAAAAACGTTTGTACTTTACTTACCTGATAATGAAATCCACGAGCTTGGATTGATGTTTATTAATCATCAAATCGTTAGTAAAGGGTATCAATCTATATTTTTGGGACAAAGCGTACCATTAGAAAGTCTAACTGACCTTCAGAGATACTACGATGAAGTCATTTACCTCTCTTATTTTACGATAAAACCTGAAAAAGAACATATTGCAAAATACATCACTGATTTTGACAAATTATTACTAAAAAATCCAAAGACTGAATTTTGGATATTAGGTCAAATGTTAAACAGTATTGATATCGACAAATTACCTTCAGGAATGAGAGCGTTTAAATCCATTCAATCCTTAATTAAAGAATTATAACACTTAATGAGTAAAACAATTACTATCATAGGTTCAGGTTTTTCAGCGTTATCGGCCTCTTGCTACCTAGCACAAGCTGGACATACCGTTTCTATTTTCGAAAAGAACGCCTCTGTTGGTGGAAGAGCTCGACAAATCGTTAAAGAAGGTTTTACTTTTGATATTGGTCCAAGTTGGTATTGGATGCCAGATATTTTTGATAAATTTTTTAATGACTTCGGAAAAAAAACAATTGATTATTACCAGCTTGATAAATTGAGTCCTGCTTATAAAATCTTCTTTTCGGACGATGTTATTACCATTGGTGACCATATGGATCAGATTTGTAAAGAATTTGAGCGCATTGAAACTGGAAGCTCTAAACCCTTGCGCAAATTTATAGCCAGAGCACAAGAGCATTACGATATTGCTATTAACAAAGTAGTTTTAAAACCAGGCTTATCGCCTTTTGAGTTAGTCACAAAAGAAACGATTACAAGAGTCGATCGTTTTTTTAGAACGATTAGCACGGAAGTTCGTAAAAACTTTAACAATCCAAAACTGATATCAACTTTAGAATTTCCTGTACTATTTTTAGGTGCTAAACCAAATCAGACTCCATCGTTCTATAGTTTTATGAATTTTGCAGATTTTGGATTAGGCACTTGGCATCCTAAAGGAGGCATGTATGAGGTTATTAAAGCTATGAAAACTTTAGCAGAGAGTTTGGGTGTTTCAATTTACACCGATAGCAATGTTGAAAAAATTACAGTAGAAAATGGAAAAGCCACAAGCATTACTGTAAATGGAAAGGTCGTTCATTCAGATGTTATTTTAAGTGGAGCCGATTACCACCATTCGGAAACATTATTAGATGAAAATTACCGACAATACAGCGAGTCGTATTGGGAGAGTCGTACGTTTGCACCTTCATCTCTACTTTTTTATGTTGGTTTCAACCAGAAATTAAAAAACATAGAACATCATAATTTATTCTTTGATACCGATTTTGAAAATCATGCTGAAGAAATTTATGACGATCCTAAATGGCCCAAAAATCCACTATTTTATGTTAACTTTCCTTCAGTAACGGATGCCAGTATGGCGCCTGACGGTTGTGAAACTGGTTTTTTCTTAATTCCGATTGCACCAGGATTAGAAGACACACCAGAACTAAGAGAGCAATATTTTGATTTAATCATAGAGCGGTTCGAAAAAAGAACCTCGCAAAGTGTTAAGGATCGTGTTTTGTTTAAAGAATCGTATTGTGTCAATGATTTTATTGAAGATTATAATTCTTACAAAGGCAATGCATATGGTATGGCAAATACACTATTGCAAACCGCGTTTTTAAGACCAAAATTAAAAAGTAAAAAGGTAAATGGACTTTATTTCACAGGTCAATTAACAGTGCCTGGTCCAGGAGTTCCACCATCCTTAATTTCAGGAAAGCTCGTTGCTGAACTGATTGAAAAAAATGAAGTTTAATAGCATAGCATAAGAAATTTAAAAAATGAAATCAATTTTTGACGATGTCTCCAGAGAATGCAGCAAAGCCGTAACAAATGCTTACAGCACATCCTTCTCTATGGCAACAAAAATGTTATCCGATACCATTAGACAAGATATTTACAACATTTATGGTTTTGTAAGATTTGCTGATGAAATCGTGGATACTTTTCATGATTACGATAAAGAGAAGCTTTTCAATAATTTTGAAAGTAATCTTGAAACGGCATTGGAAGATAAAATTAGTCTTAGTCCCATACTGAATTCTTTTCAAGAAACATATCATAAATACGGTATTGATAAGCACATGGTAGATTCGTTTATGAAAAGTATGCGTTTAGATCTGCATAAAAAAGACTATCTCACTGAACAAGAGTATAAAGATTATATTTATGGTTCTGCAGATGTGGTAGGTTTAATGTGTCTGAAGGTTTTCGTAAAAGGAGATACAAAGCAATATGACGATTTAAAAGACTCAGCAATGAGCTTAGGTTCTGCATTTCAAAAAGTAAACTTTTTACGTGATTTGAAGGCTGATTTTGAAGACTTAAGTCGTACTTATTTTCCAAATACAGATTTAAACGAACTCGACGAAACCTCTAAACAAGCTATTATTACTGATATTGAAGCTGATTTTGAAAAAGGTTTAGAAGGTATCAAACGCCTACCAATTGAAGCAAAATTTGGTGTGTTTATGGCTTATCGTTACTATAGCAAGTTATTAGATAAGCTAAAAAAGACTCCTGCGCTTCAAATAAAATCGACGCGTATCAGAGTTCCCAACTACAGAAAGATAGAATTACTAACACGCAGTTACGTTAAGTACCAACTCAATTTACTTTAAAACAGATATAAGAGACCTATTATGCAAACGTTTTTTTGGATACTAATCTTTTTCGCCACATTTTCGATAATGGAATTTAATGCATGGTTTACGCACAAGTATATTATGCATGGCTTTTTATGGAATTTACACAAGGATCATCATCACAAAGACCACGATAGTTGGTTTGAGCGTAATGACGCCTTCTTTATCTTTTATGCTGTTGTTAGCATGAGTTGCTGGTATCTTTGGGGAGAAAAAGACCTTTGGTACTTTTTACCAATCGGTATTGGCATCATGGCTTATGGATTAGCTTATTTTATTGTTCATGATATCTTTATTCACCAACGCTTTAAGTGGCTTCGGAATATAGATAATAAATATGCCAGAGGTGTAAGACGTGCTCACAAAATGCATCATAAACACTTAGGAAAAGATAAAGGTGAAAATTTCGGGATGCTACTCGTACCTTTTAAATACTTCAAGTAGAAATCGCCATATATTATTGTGAAAGTAAATCGTCTAATTGTTGTCTTACAGAGGCGCTATTCCAGTTAATCGCACCAGTTTCATCAACAACGATGGCACCACTTTTATCAATTATAAACGTTCTGGGTATTGAACCTGTTTTTAAGGCCTCTGGAACTTCTGACATTGGCTCATAGACTTCAAAATTGAATCCTCTTTTTAATTTAAATTGGTCTACTGTTTTACTATCGTCTCCTGTTAGAAATAGAAAAACCACTGTATCATTATAATCATTGTACAAATCTTGAAGACTTGGCATTTCGGCAATACAAGGAGGACACCAAGTTGCCCAGAAATTGATGAAAACAACTTTTCCGTTGGTGTTTTTTAAATTGAGTTGCGTATTAGAATGAGATCTTAATTTCCAACTTAGATGACTTATATTTTTTTGATCTTCTTTATCTATAAACGAAGCTGAATTTATAAAGCTCAATCCTTTGTGCAAAACAATCTGAATTGGATTTCTAGTTTGCGGAATAATGAATAATGCTACGACTACCACAGCAATAATATTATAAATTTTAGAATTTTTTTTCTTTGATTTCGTCATCGATGCTATATTCTTAACATAAAGAAGCGCAACACTAAAATTTAGTATTACGCTTCAAATTTAACAAATTAAAACTCAATTTTAATTTCTCGTTACGGTTCCTGTTGGTAAAGAACCTAAGTTTAAATCAAATGCATGAACTGCCGGAGCCGTTTCATTACCAGCAACACCTAATAAAGGTTTCATTGCAAATGGTGCAGGCGAATCATCTGGAACTGGCTCTACTGATATTACCACCGTACGACCTCTTATGTCTAATGGAAATGTTTCACCTGTTGGTGCATTCATAAAGAAATCTTCACCTGGTACTGGAGGCCCAGACTGCGCTGTACCACTAAATGGTGCTGCATTATCAACCGTATTAAAGTTTGTAAATGTACCGGTTGTTAAAGGTCCTGTTTCACCAACAACCCAACCTTCATAAGCCCAACCTTCTGGCAACGTTGGTAATACAAAATTTGGAGCTGGTGGCATTCCAGGTGTACCATACCAAACACCGTATTCATCATTCATATTATTTGTTCCTGTTTCATCAGTTGGAGTTCTTAAAAAGAATTGTCCTGATGCATTAGTAAAATCACCTACTAAATCCGTGGTTACTGCTGCTGCATTTCCTGAAAATTCACCACGCAATACTTTCGTTGCTGCAGGTGCAGGATCGCTATCCATTAATGGCTCAATGGAAAGTACAAATGCTTCTGCGTTATTTAGTTGTACCGTATTTACTGAAAAGGTTTGTGGAAAAGTTACACTTGTAAATACTCCTGTTGATACAGGAGACCCATTTACAATAATCCATCCTTCGTAAACAAAATCGCTCCCTAAAGCTTCTAAACCATTAAGATTAAGGGTTAAATTTGAATTTGTAGGAGCCGTATTATCGTCATCACTACTGCAAGAAGTGGCAAAAATTCCTAATGCCAAAACTGCTAAAATCATTTTTTTCATCATTACTTTTTTTATTTTAAAGTTCATACTTCAAAATTATAGTAACTCAATGTTATAAAATGTTAGCCAGCTAACACGAAGCAACTCTTTTTAAAATTCTTATCTCTTTTCCATTAAAATTGAGATAATTTTCTTCTTTGAGTTCGTTAAGCAGAATGTTTATAGTTGGCCTAGATGTGCCAATCAGTGACGCCATATCTTTCTGTGTATACGGATGTCTAATGACATGGTCGCCCGTTTTCTCGCAGTTATAGCCATAATCTTCACAAAGTTCATCTAAAAATTCTATTAAACGCGTTTTGGAATCCTTAAACAAAAGCAGCTGCAAACGTCGTTCTAACTTTTTAAACTTAAAACCTATAAATTTATAAATTCTTAAGCCGAAGGTTTTATTATCTCTCATCAACTCATGCATAGTATCCACACTCACTGGGCAAATGGATGTTGTATTATCTATAGATTGTGCAAATTCATCGCGTTTTTCCTCTCCTAAAATCGCTTTTTCACCAAAAAGATCTCCTTTACTCAATATAGATTTTACGACTTCTGATCCGTCTTCGTTGTAGTAACCAATTTTTACTTTTCCTTTTTCAATAAGATAGACTTTATTGGCAGCATCATCTTCAAAATAAATGTAGTCTGTTTTTTTATAGTCGTCAAACGTATGGCAAGCTGCATAAGTCTTGAATTTATGAGGACATAACAAGTTAAATAGATTGACTTCTTCAAAGACCCATATTGAATTCATAGTTAACTTGTTTTAGTAGTAACTGTAGTCGAAATAAATGGTAATACCTTCCAAATAAGACACAAAAAAACTCCTAGTACACAACTAGGAGCTTTTTAAACTATAAGACTGTAACTTATTAAGCGTTCTCTTTCTTAATTAAGTTAAGCGCAGAACCTTCGTTATACCAATCAATTTGTGCTTGGTTATACGTGTGATTTAAAGCAATTGTATGTTTACTTCCGTCTGCATGTACCACCTCTAAATGTAATTGCTTGTTTGGTGCAAATTCATTTAAATCAATAAAGTTAAACGTGTCGTCTTCTTGAATTAAATCATAATCTGCTTCGTTAGCAAACGTTAAACCTAACATGCCTTGTTTTTTAAGGTTGGTTTCATGAATACGTGCAAACGACTTTACAATGACTGCGGCAACACCTAAGTGTCTCGGCTGCATTGCTGCATGTTCTCTAGAAGAGCCTTCACCATAGTTATGATCACCTACAACTATAGATTTTACACCTGCTTTTTTATAAGCTCGAGCCGTATCTGGCACTCCACCAAATTCTCCTGTTAATTGGTTTTTAACGAAGTTTGTTTTCTTTCCGAATGCGTTAACGGCACCTATCAATGTGTTATTAGCAATATTATCTAAATGTCCTCTAAAACGCAACCAAGGTCCAGCCATAGAAATATGATCGGTTGTACACTTTCCAAACGCCTTAATTAACAATTTAGCACCAGTTATGGTATCACCAAGTGGCACAAAAGCCTCTAATAATTGAATACGCTCAGATGTTGGATTCACAGAAACTTCAACTCCACTTCCGTCAGCCACTGGCTCTAAATAACCATTATCTTTTACATCGAAACCTTTAGGTGGTAATTCCCATCCTGTTGGTTCATCAAACATCACTTCTTCGCCATTTTCGTTGATTAATTTATCCTTCAAAGGATTAAAATCTAAACGGCCAGCAACTGCAATAGCTGCTGTTAATTCTGGTGATGCTACAAAGGCGTGTGTATTTGGATTTCCATCGGCACGCTTCGCAAAGTTTCTATTAAAAGAATGTACAATACTGTTTTTTGGTGCATTTTTAGGATCACTATATCTTGCCCATTGCCCAATACAAGGGCCACAAGCGTTTGTAAATATCTTAGCATCTAATTCCTCAAAAATTCCGAGAATACCATCGCGTTCAGCCGTATAACGTACTTGCTCAGAACCAGGATTAATGCCTAATTCCGATTTCATTTTTAAACCTTTATCTAAAGCTTGTTGGGCAATAGATGATGCTCTCGATAAATCTTCGTAAGATGAATTGGTACAAGAACCAATTAATCCCCATTCTACTTGCATTGGCCAACCGTTTGCTGTAGCCTTTTCAGTCATTTCAGCACCAACCGTTGTTGATAAATCTGGAGTAAAAGGACCGTTTAATAAAGGGCCTAATTCAGATAAGTTAATTTCAATAACCTGATCGAAGTACTGTTCTGGATTTGCATACACCTCTGCATCTGCAGTTAAATAAGGTCTAATTTTATTAGCTTCATCTGCAACATCAGCTCTATCTGTAGCACGTAAATAACGCTCCATAGAATCGTCGTAACCAAATGTTGAAGTGGTTGCTCCAATTTCAGCACCCATATTACAAATGGTACCTTTACCTGTACAAGACATTGATAGGGCTCCTGGCCCAAAATATTCTACAATGGCATCAGTTCCACCTTTTACGGTCAAAATTTCAGCTACTTTTAAAATGACATCTTTTGGCGCTGTCCAACCTGATAATTTTCCGGTTAATCTTACACCTATGAGTTTTGGAAATTTTAATTCCCAAGCCATACCTGCCATAACATCTACAGCATCTGCTCCACCTACTCCAATAGCAACCATTCCTAATCCACCAGCGTTAACGGTATGTGAATCTGTACCAATCATCATTCCACCAGGAAATGCATAATTTTCTAAGACGACTTGGTGAATAATACCTGCTCCTGGTTTCCAGAATCCGATACCATATTTATTAGATACTGATTCTAAGAAGTTAAAAACCTCACTACTGGTACTATTTGCATGTTTTAAATCTGTTGCAGCACCATCTTTAGCTTGTATTAGGTGATCACAATGGACCGTAGTTGGTACAGCCACTTTTGCCTTACCAGCTTGCATAAACTGTAATAAAGCCATTTGTGCTGTAGCATCTTGGCAAGCCACACGGTCTGGAGCAAAATCGACATAATCCTTTCCACGAGTGAATGGTTTTGTAGGTTTTCCGTCCCATAAGTGAGCGTATAATATTTTTTCTGAAAGTGTTAATGGTTTACCAACGACTTCTCTAGCAGCATCAACGCGCTCCGTCATGTTAGCGTAAACCTTTTTAATCATATCAATGTCAAAAGCCATATAGTATATTTAAGGTTGATAATTATTATTTAATAAGTGTCACAAATTTACAAATTATAAAGGGGATTTTAAAATCTGTAACGAAATTGGATTTTTATTGAAAATAAGTCACAATTCCTGAGTTCCACCTAGGATTAAGTAAGCAATTAACAAAAAAATGAGCATATAGATAATAATTTAACAATAAGTATTATTTAGAATAATTATGAATATGAATTTATGCAAGTCGCCTTTAATATCGATTTTAAAAATCTCATACTAGTGATCCATAGCTAAGCACCTCTTAAAATTTCATTTTTAAATTGCGGATAACAGAGCGGTTGGTTTTTGTAAGCTGGTTTGTTTGGGCATAAACGTCTCACCCTAGTTATTCATTTAGAATTTAATCCACAAAAAAAGCTCCTCTTTTCAGAGAAGCTTTGTATTTCTGGGTGGAAGACCGGGTTCGAACCGGCGACTTTTGGTACCACAAACCAACGCTCTAACCAACTGAGCTACAACCACCATTTTAAATTGGATTGCAAAGATATATTATTTGTTATTTCCTGCAAACTGTTTTTCACTTATTTTAAATCAAACAACGAATCTACGGCAGCACAACGTTCAACCGTATACCCTTCGGCATGCGCTACTCCAATTAATCTCCCTAAGTTACGTGCTCTGTAATCAATACTATCCGTAAAGTTTTTACTAGATATTGGTGTTTCAGGCTCATCACTGTTAGGATCAAAAAACTGTGTTTTGTAGGCTAAGACAGCTTCCATTTTTACATCCATAAAACCTGTGACGTCAACGGCTATATCTGGCTCTAAATCCTTCCATTGTATGTAATGATAAATGACTTTGGGTCTCCATGGGTGTTGTACGGAATTATCATCTTTATTAATCGTTTCAATTTTTATTAAGCCACTTAAAAAACAAGCATCACTAACTAGTTGACTGCCTTTACCATGATCGATATGTCGGTCGTCAACAGCATTACAGATCACAATTTCTGGACGATAATAACGAATCATTTTAATTAGTTCGAGCTGATGGACTTTATCATTTATAAAAAAACCATCTGCGAATCGCATATTAATTCGAGAATGTACTCCCAAAATTTTAGCCGCATTAAAAGCCTCTTCATCTCTAGTTTCAGCAGTGCCTCTTGTTCCTAATTCACCTCTCGTAAGGTCAATAATTCCTACTTTTTTACCTTTAGAAACTTCTTTTGCTAAGGTGGCACCACAACTTAATTCTACATCATCTGGATGTGCACCAATGGCTAATATATCTAATTTCATCTGTTTATATTTATTGTTTATTTATAAGTCAACCTGATAACTATCGGAACTGTTCGCTATTCATCATTTTTTCCAAATGATAACACTTATAATATGCTCGGTTTATCTGTCTAAATTCATTTTGTTAAAGTAGGACTAAACAGGTTCAACCCCCTTTTTTCGCTCTCCAATTGAAATTCATTAGGGCATTTCAATACATTTTACCTTCCCTTAAATGTCAAAAATATTAAAAAGAAGATAGATTGTCGCTTTCTTTTCAATCCGAAAACGGTTTCGTTTACATTAATACTTCTTTTTGGAGTAAAATTGTCTTCAAAATTGAAAAATTCGCAATAGTATAAAAGTATGACATTCGTCATAAATATTGCTTCTTAATGCCTTTACCTTTACATTATAATTAAAAAGAAGAACCACGATGAGCTTAATGATAGCCATATTAGTTATTACAATATTCTTATTTATTTGGGGAAAATTTACGCCAGATATTATTGCACTGATTTCCATGTTAAGCTTGTTCATTTTTGGAATATTAGATTTAACAGAAACGCTTAGCGGATTTAGCAATCCAACCGTTATTATGATTGCTGCGCTTTTTATCATTGGAGAAGGCTTATCTCAAACTGGCTGGACCGCTTTAGCTGGGGAAAAGTTTATTAAAATGGCTGGTAAAAGCAAAATAAAACTACTGTTAATCACCACACTAGGTTCTGGTTTACTCTCTGGAGTCGTCAGTAATACTGGTACTGTAGCGACTTTAATGCCTGTAACGATATCCTCTGCTTGGAGTATTGGCACCTTACCTTCTAAATTATTAATGCCAATGGCTTTTGGTTCTAATACTGGTGGTTTGTTGACCTTAACTGGTACACCTCCAAATATTATTGTTAACAACACCATATTAGAAAGTGGCTTAGAAGGGTTTTCATTTTTTGAATTCGGACTTATAGGCTTGCCATTATTAATTATCGCCCTACTCTATTTTCGTTTTGTGGGTTACCGATTATTACCAAACAACAAAACCAATAACAAGCCGGTCAATGTAAGTACCACACTTCACCAATGGATTGAAGCCTATAAAGTGGATGGTGATTATTACAGATTGAGAGTCCGTTCGGTATCTCCATTCTTAAACACTAAATTGGGTGATTGGCATCTTGAAAAAGAACATGGCATTACCATATTACGAATTAAGCGGAGACATCCTAGTATGCTAAAAGGCAACGATCCATTTATTGAATTACCAACGGATGATACTGAATTTTTGTACCATGACATTATAACGGTTAAAGGAGATACGGAAGCCATTAACGCCTTAATGATAAAATTTAGATTAGGACTTTTACCTCTAGAACCTATAGCTGATGAATTACGAAATAACCTCATCAACCAAGAGGTTGGGATGGCAGAAGTTTTAGTGACACCACAATCTGAACTCGTAGGTAAAAATTTAAAATCTAGTCATTTCTTTGAGCGTTTTAATGTGCAATTAATGGCTGCTTCGCGAAATGCAAGACCTTTACTAGAGCGCGAAATTTTAGTAAAAGCTGGTGATGCATTTTTAATTAGAGGAGAATGGAGTGCCATTGAAGATCTTAAAAATCATTATGAACATCTCGTCATTTGTGGTAGTCCTGAAGGCATGGCAAAAACAGTCACTAATCTTACCACAAGGTCTTATATTGCTTTAGCCGCTTTGGCATTAATGATTGTAATGCTTGTTTTTAAAATTGTACCAGGTGCCATTGCCGCATTGATTTCTGCTGGTATTATTTTAATTTCTGGTTGTGTTCCGATATCAAAAGCCTATAAAGGCATAAGCTGGATTAGCGTTGTGATGATTGCAGCCATGATACCGATGGGCATTGCATTACAGAAAACAGGCACAGCAGAATTAATTGCCAATGGATTAGTGGACACGCTTGGTAGCTTGCATCCTGTTGTGTTATTGGGTGGTGTGTTTTTACTTACCACAACGTTTAGTCAAGTCATTAATAACTCAGCCACTGCAGTACTCATGGCACCCATTGTCATTATTGCAGCCAACACCCTCCATATTTCTGCGGCTCCATTTATGATTGTGGTCGCCATTAGTGCTTCCACTGCATTTTTAACTCCTGTTGGTACAACCACCAATGCTATGGTTATGACCGCAGGTGGCTACAAATTTATAGATTATTTAAAAGTAGGTGCGCCATTGCTGCTGCTCTTCTTAATAACCTCATTAATATTAGTGCCATTGATATGGCCATTTTAACCCGAGAGTCGGATTAATTTTTTTAATAAATCATGGAAACATTAAAACAACGGATTATGAAAACGAGAGACCTCACAAAGTACGGACTAAAAGACACCAATGCACATTGGAATTTGTCACCAGAGAAACTACAAGCCATCACTATTGAAAAAGGGATGGGAAAAGAAACTGCAAATGGCACATTAGCCATTAATACAGGGAAATTTACAGGACGTTCACCACAAGATCGCTTTATTGTAAAAGACGATTATACGAAAGACAAAGTGTGGTGGGGAAAAACAAACAAAGCTATTTCTCCTGAAAACTTCGATTATTTACAATCAGAAATCGTCAATTATTTAAGCGGAAAAGAAATTTATGTCAGAGATGCTTTTGTATGTGCTGATCCTGAATACAAAACAAATGTTAGAACCGTGACCGAATATCCATGGTCTAATATGTTTACTTATAATATGTTTTTAAGATCGGACGAATCTGAATTAGAGAACTTCCAAGAAGATTGGTTAGTGCTTTGTGCTCCAGGTTACGAAGCTAAAGACCCTAAAGCCGTTGGTTTGCGTCAAGGAAATTTTTCACTACTTAATTTTACAAAGAAAGTTGCCTTAGTTGGTGGTTCTGCTTATACAGGTGAAATTAAAAAAGGAATTTTTTCGTCATTAAACTTTATTCTTCCTGTTGAAAAAGACGTTTTACCAATGCATTGTTCTGCAAATGTTGGTGAAGCTGGAGATACTGCCATTTTCTTTGGGTTATCTGGAACTGGAAAAACCACCTTATCTGCGGATCCCAATCGTAAATTAATTGGTGATGATGAGCATGGCTGGACAGCGGATAACAACATTTTTAATTTTGAAGGAGGTTGTTATGCTAAAGTCATTGATTTAACTGAAGACAAAGAACCCGATATTTTTCGAGCTATTAAACCAGGTGCCATCCTTGAAAATGTAGTTTTTAAAGCGAACGGAGAAGTTGATTATTTGGATAGCAGTATTACACAAAATACACGTGTGAGTTATCCTATTTATCATATTGATAATATTCAGAAACCTTCTTTTGCTGGTAACCCTACCAATATTTTCTTCTTAACGGCAGATGCTTTTGGTGTATTGCCACCAGTATCTAAATTAACTCCTGGCCAAGCCGCTTATCATTTTATATCAGGTTACACTGCTAAAGTTGCTGGTACAGAAGCTGGTATTACCGAACCTGTACCTTCGTTTTCGGCTTGTTTTGGCGAACCATTTATGCCTTTGCATCCAACAGTGTACGCTGAAATGTTAAGTAAAAAAATGCAAGATGCAGGTGTTAACGTTTGGCTCATAAACACAGGTTGGTCTGGTGGTCCTTATGGTGTTGGATCGCGTATTAAATTGAAATATACTAGAGCGATGATTACAGCAATTCTTGAAGGTAAGTTAGAAACTGTTGACTTTGAGCAACATCCTATATTTGGATTATTTATGCCAAAAGAATGTCCAAATGTGCCAACAGAATTATTAGACCCAATTAACACTTGGTTACAAAAAGGAGCCTATATCAGCAAATCGATTCAGCTTGCGCATTCATTTCATCTCAACTTTGAAAAGTTTTCAAGTGAAGCATCAGAACACATTATTGAAGGAGGTCCATTAATTGACGAACATCATCAATTACATGATCATATTTAATAGTTCCATGACTGAAAAGAGCTCAGAAATGGGCTCTTTTTTATTTAACCGCATTTTCGATATGAAAATATTCAACATCTTATGGGTCCTTATTCTATTTCAAACTACAGCCGTAGCACAAAATCCTTCTGAAGATTTCTTGGGTTCATGGTACACTTATGGAAGTAACCATCGCTTCAGTGAACGCATCAGTGTAACTCCTTATGCCGAACTGCGTTTTTACGAACCATCTTCTAACTATAACTTGTTATTTTTATCTCTAAGAGGTAATTATCATATCAATTCAAAATCCACATTCGGCTTGGGCTATGCCTACTTAGATATTGATACTGTTTTTGAATTTGATGATGTGCCACATGTTATTGAGCATCGTATTTTAGAACAATACACTTACAAACACACTTTTAGTAAACTCAACATTAATCATCGTGCACGTTTAGAACTTCGGTTTTTAGAATTTAGTAACAGAAACGAGCTTCAAAATAGATTTAGATACCGTCTAGGCTTAAGTTACAAGCTTAACAATACCTTTTTCTTGGCACTTACCGAAGAAGGGTTCGTTAATTTTCAAGATCAGGTATTTCATGAAAACAGATTCTACGTTGGTATTGGTGCCCATCTTATAAAAAATGTACAGATCAGCGCTGGCTATTTAAAGCAACATATTAGAAAAAACAACCTCAACAGAATCATGGTTGGTCTTAATTTTAAAACCGATCATAGAAAAACTAAGCTAAAGCCGTAATCGCTTGATGAATATCTTCTTTTAAATCTTTCGTGTTTTCAATACCAACAGAAAACCGAATGAGCTGATCGCTAATACCAATGGCATCGCGCTCCTCTTGCGTTAACAAGGCATGTGATGTTAAATGCGGAGACAGCAAGGTGCTCTCCACTCCTGCCAAACTCATGGAAGATTTTATCAGTTTTAATTGTTTTTGAAATTCTTGAGAATTTAAATCCTCTGTCAATTCAAAAGATAACATGGCGCCAAAACCTTTCATCTGTGATTTTGCTAATTGGTGCTCTGGGTGCGACTTTAATCCTGGATAGTAGACTTTCGAAATTTTTGGGTGCTTATCTAACCATTTTGCGAGTTTCATGGCATTTTTAGTTTGCGCTTTAACACGCAGTCCTAAAGTTTTCATGCTACGTTCTAACATCCAAACCGTCATATCGCTTAAGCTGCCTCCTAAGTTTTTTCCAACATTCCAAATACGTTCAATATGTTCTGATGAACTTGCTACCGCTCCTGCACAAATATCACTATGACCACCAAAATATTTTGTTGCGGAATGCATCACCATATCGATACCTAAATCTAAAGGTTTTTGGTTTACAGGCGAGGCAAATGTGTTATCAATGGACGTAAAAATTCCTTTAGACTTGCCAAGTGCCGCAATAGCTTTAATATCTGTGACAGTTAATAAAGGATTTGAAGGAGTTTCAATATGAATCAACTTTGTATTATCTTTTATAGCAGCTTCAAAATCTTCTGCTTGATAGCCATTAGTAAATGTAAAGTCTATGCCATACTTCGGAAACTCTTCCTTTATAAAATTAACAGTGCCTCCGTACAACGTATTTTGAACCACTAAATGATCTCCTTGTTTTAAAAAAGCCAAAAACATGGTACTTATAGCAGCCATGCCAGACCCAAAAATCATTGCTGCTTCCGAGTGTTCTAAAGCTGCAATTTTCTTCGTTAAATAGTCTTGATTTGGAGTATTAAAATAACGTGGATAACGTTTTACATCAACATCCAAAAATTCATAAGATGAACTTAAAAACATTGGTGACACAGCTCCTTTAAATTGTGTATCAGGCACTTCACCAATATGAGAACAAATAGTATTTAACCCTAATTTTTTCTTTGACATTTCGTTTTTTATTTAAAGACTAAAGCTAAGGAAAATGATATTAATAACAGTCGTAACTCACCACAAAAACGTTCTGGTTTACAAAAATTATACATCGTCCTAAAATTTACAACCTAGATATCCTAGATTACATATAAGAATCCACTACATTCGTTGTTAGAATAAATAATAACTTAGCAGCTCAAAACAATTCTTCGATTGACACTATTTAAACAAGCGTTCAACGAATAAATAATGTTCTGTATAGAATTTATAAGCTTTAGTTAAAAACATTGCTTTATTTTACACTTCTAAAGACTCAAATAATGATAATTTTAGGCCTAAATTACTACTTTCATGATTCTTCTGCTTGTATTGTAAAAGATGGAATTCTTATTGCAGCCATTGAAGAAGAACGCTTAAATAGAGATAAGCACACTCAAGCTTTTCCAGAGCTTGCTGCGAAACGTTGTTTGGATATTGCTGGATTAACATTTGCCGATGTTGACCACATTGCGGTATCTATAAAACCAACCACCAACTGGTTTAATAAACTCACCTTTTTATTAAAACGACCAAAACTGTTTATGCCTTTTTTTGGGCATCATGTGGTGAACGCTTATGCCAAACAACGTCGGTTTAAAATATGGTATAATAAAATTTGGAAAACAAATGGTCCTGAAGTTCATTTTATTGAGCACCACTTAACGCATGTCGCAGGCTCATTTTTTGTATCGCCTTATAAAAAAGCAGCCTTACTTGGTATTGATGGCTCTGGTGAATGGGCAACCACGTGGTTAGGCTATGGAGAAAATAATACGATAAAAAAACTTAGTGAAAGTTTCTTTCCACATTCCTTAGGTTCATTTTATGAAACGGTAACACAGTTTTGCGGATTTAAGCCCAACTATGACGAGGGCAAAACCATGGGACTTGCTCCTATGGGAGACCATACTGTCTATAAAGACGAAGTTGACAAAATGATTAATGTTGATGACAAGGGCAGATTAAAAGTAGACTTATCGTATTTTAATTATCAATATTTAACTAAAGAATCGTATTCTAAAAAGTTTGTGGCGCTTTTTGGTGAGCCGAGATCTAAAGATGGAGAATTTAAGGATAATCATGTGAATCTTGCTGCTGCATTTCAACATGTTTTAGAAAATAAAGTACTTGAAATGTGTCGTTTTCTGCATAACGAAACCAAGGCCGATTATCTCGTTATAGCAGGTGGTGTTTCGTTAAATAGCGTGATGAATGGCAGAATAGTAAGAGAAACTCCTTTTAAAGATGTTTATGTGATGCCTGCTGCTGGTGATAATGGTACCTCAATTGGTGCTGCTTATTATTTGTATAATGGCTTGCTAAAAAATAATAGAACGTTTGAACACAATGACCCTTATGTCGGAACCGCATACACCAACGACGACATTAAACAAGCCATCGAAGGTGCTAAATTAAAGGCAACTTATGTAGAGGATGCCTCAGAAACGGCAGCTGTACTATTAGAAAAGGGAAAAATTATTGGTTGGTTTCAAGGTGCCATGGAAATTGGGCCTAGAGCACTTGGAAATCGAAGCATACTTGCCAATCCGTCTTTTCCTGATATGAAACGAAAAATTAATTCTGAAGTAAAACATAGAGAAGCTTACAGACCGTTTGCGCCTTCAGCATTAGTGGAATCATACAAAACTTATTTCGATCTTGAAGTAGAAGCACCTTTCATGCTTAAAGTTTGTAATGTGTTAAAGGACAAACAAAATATTCTTCCTTCTATTACGCATGTTGATGGTACTGCACGCCTTCAAACGGTAAGAAAAGAAATCAATCCGACCTATCATAGTTTAATTAAAAAACTTGGAGATAAAACGGGAGTTCCAGTGGTTTTAAATACCAGTTTCAATATTCAAGGTGAACCTGTTGTAGAATCGCCTAAAGATGCTTTACGCTGTTTTTATTCTACTGGTTTAGATGCTTTAGTGATTGGAAATTATGTGCTTGAAAAATAATTGGAGTCCGCTAATTGTTTATCATCAACTTACTTAATTCACATACAACAAAAGACAGCAATGTGTTACCTTTAACAAAATCGCATTCGATCTAGTTAAAAAAGCGTAACATAGAACACGCTAATTAGTTACTTTTTATTTAAATAATACATCACTATAACGTGTGGAATTGTAATTGCTGATAGAAACGCAAAGAACAACACAATAAAGCGAATTTGAAATACGACCGAAATGTAATAGACTATCGCTAAACCAATAATTGAAATTGCCCAATTTAAAAGTGATGACTTTAAATATTTTAAAAAATTGGTTTTAGTAACACTTCCATAGAGCGCTTGCGTCTGATCCTTTAATGAAGGTAATGAATGCCAAATAATAAAGTATATAGCAAATGCCCAAAGCAAAGTGGCCAGCTGAAAGACGAGTGCAAACAGAAGAATTAAAAAAAGTTCTTCAAAAACATTGTATTCTTTTTTAAAATTTTCACGATTCAAAGCATAGAATAAAATAGTTATTGTAGCTCCAAGAATAGCTAAGACCAGAAAATGCATTCTTAACAGTGATAGACCAGCTAATTCAAAAATTATTTCCAAAGTGGCTTCACTATTAAAATAAAAGAGCATACCAAAAATTAAAGCACCGTAACCAAAAAACAATACGTTATTGACTGCTGATTTGTGCTCTAGTTTATCATAAAAATGTTGTTCACCAAAATGGTAACAACTGAAAGCTATAAAAATAAGGAGCGCAACTGGTGGAAATTTAAAAAACACAAAGCAGGTAAAAGCAATTAAAGCTAAATAGACCAGAAGATATGTGTTGGTTGCTTTTTTTGAGTTTTTAGTTAGTAAACCAATTAACGAGATGTCATTTGCTCCATGGACAATGCCGATGGTTAAAATTAAGATATAAGCCAAATAAATTTCAAAATCCGAATCTATTTGAATGGTGAACCAAAGTATGAATACGGTTAAAATTAAGCTTGAAATTGTCGATCTCATAATACAAACATACATTTTTTTTGTTTTGTTTATTTTTTTTGTGAAAATTTTAAACAATTATTGTTTAAAGTTTTATACATTTACCTAAACAAAAAAACTTTATGATATGAATTTACTAACTAGCTTAACTGTAGAAATTGGAAAAATGGCTACAGATGATTACGTTGGCTTCACATTCTTTGTAGGATGTATGGCTATGATGGCTGCCGCAGCCTTTTTCTTTCTATCAATGAATAGTTTTGATAGAAAATGGAGAACTTCTATTTTAGTTTCTGGACTTATTACCTTTATTGCTGCTGTGCATTATTGGTACATGAGAGATTATTGGGCAACATTTGCTGACTCACCTACCTTCTTTAGATATGTAGATTGGGTATTAACTGTGCCTTTAATGTGTGTTGAATTTTACTTAATACTTAAAGTTGCTGGTGCGAAGAAATCTTTGATGTGGAAATTGATTTTCCTATCTGTAGTAATGCTTGTAACAGGTTACTTTGGTGAAGCCGTTTACAGAGATCAGGCTTGGTTATGGGGCTTAATTTCAGGATTAGCTTATTTCGCTATTGTCTACATCATTTGGTTCGGTGAAGCTAAGAAACTTGCTGAAAAAGCAGGTGGTGCTTTCTTAACCGCTCACAAAACCTTATGTTGGTTTGTACTCGTTGGATGGGCTATCTATCCTTTGGGCTACATGGCAGGAACACCAGGTTGGTATGAAGGTTGGTTTAGTGGATTAAACATGGATGTTATTTATAACATCGGTGATGCCGTCAACAAAATCGGATTCGGTTTAGTGGTATATGGATTAGCGGTTAGTGCTACTTCAGCATCTGAAGCATAATATTTAAGTACACAATTTAAAACCTCTTTTAGCGTTTAGTTAAAAGAGGTTTTTTTATACCATATAATGTAATAAAGATAAAACGAAGAGGCTTGTCCATAAAAACGTACGCATCCAATTTTTGCTTACTAATTTATAACACACATTTTCAACTGGTTTATTGTTATCAATACTTTGATGCAAAGGCACAAAAATAGAGAATGTGAGTAACCATAATGCTGCAATGATGATGGCACTTACTAGGGTGAACCAGTTCTGAACCGTCCAAAGTTGCATAGCAGCTAAAACCAACTGACTAATCATTAAGGGTAGTACAATAACCGTCACTCTGGCCGTATAACTTCGATGCCATTTGTACAAATTGGTATCAGTATAATACCCAAAACTTGGATAAATAACCAACTGCACAGCCCAAATAAGTACTACAAATCCAAAATCTATTAATAAACGTATTAAATCTAAAGTCATTTTAATCTCATTTTCTTACAGCCCAAGCCCACCATATCAGTAAGGGATGTACTAATAATAAACGAACCCAAGCAATCCAAGGTGCTACACAAAATGCACTATCCACACAAGATCCTATTTGTATAAAATAAACATGTGATGGTATAAATACAATTAATAACACAATGATACCTTTTACAGCTAAAAGACGTGTTTTAGGTATTGCGACACCAATAGCTAAGACGATTTCTAAAAAGCCGCTGATATAGTTTACAGCTTGAGGATATGGTAAATAATCTGGTATTAAATCTAAATAAAATTCAGGATTTATAAAGTGATAACTTCCTGCAAAAGCATAAAAACCAATAAGTAAAAATCGAAGAAACTTAATCAAGAGAGTTTCCATTTATAATCGGTATGTACTTTCTTCAAAATTAAAAAGAATGGAATCCACCAAATAAAGTCGTTGGTTAATAAGGTGTAGATAAATTCAAAAGGCACATCACCTTTAACATAATTGAATATAAAACCAAGTGGGCCAAAAATTTTGCCTAAAAAACCTACAGCAACAATTGGCCAATGCTTCATGGGATTGTAAGATGCCCACCAATAGCCTAAACCGTAAACACCAATAACCATTCCCATACCTTGCCAAACCATAGGATGATTTAATGGCTCCATACCTACAAGGTTAAAAAAATGATTTGGAAATAATACCACCCAAGCTCCCCAAAGTATGTTATAAATTGCGGCTAATTTTAGAGTCATCTGCACGTTTTGCTTCTTTAAAAATTAGAATATTAAAATAAAGTGTGTTTAGTCGTTTTTTCCCATTCTATTATAAGCTCTTATCATTAAAAATGCCCATAAAACAACTAAGGTTATTACAACAACGGAAAACCATAAAACAATTTCATCTGCGACCATGATCTACAAGTTTTAAATAGATCATTATACCTAATAATGTTGGTGCCCAAAGGCCTACAAAAATACCATGCAATTTATCTCCAGTAAGAAATAAAAACTCTGCAACAATAATTATAGCTGCACACAACGCTAACATAAGCAGATTTGCAGTTCCTAATTTTTTGAAGTAATTCATCTAAAAGTTAATTAATGTCTGAAAATTAATAAAAATAGTAATGCAGTGGTTTAAATAATGTAGGAAATTAACCGCTATTTGTAATGTGTCTTATAGTTTCTGTAAGAGAAAAACCCTAAAACAGCAATGATAACACAGGTCATAGCAATAAATTGGAAACTTACAATTTGATCTCCACTAGCATAGGCATGTAAACCAGATAAATAGAAATTAACTCCAAAATAGGTCATTAAGATACTTCCAAAGGCTATCACTGACATTAAGTTGTAAATCCAACGACTTCTTAAACCTGGTACTAAACGCATGTGAATGACAAAAGCATAAATCATAATACTAATTAAAGCCCAAGTCTCTTTAGGATCCCAGCCCCAATATCTTCCCCAACTTTCGTTGGCCCACATACCACCAAGAAAGTTACCTATGGTTAACATCACTAAGCCAACCGTTAGTGCCATTTCATTGATAATCGTTAACTCTTTAATATTAATGAGCATGCGCTCTTTGTTCTCTTTGTTGGTGAGAATCATTAATAACAAGGCAACGACACCCAAAATCATCCCAATGGCAAAAGGACCGTAACTTGCTACAATAACAGAAACATGAATCATTAACCAATAGCCTTGCAATACAGGTTCTAGATTACCAATGGCAGGATCCATCCAATTCCAATGGGCAACCATTAAAATCATAGAACACACAAATGCCGAAGCGGCAAAGGTTAAATCACTCTTTCTACCAAATAGCAAACCAAATAACATTACTGACCAAGCCACATAAATCATAGATTCATAAGCATCACTCCAAGGTGCGTGTCCAGAAAGGTACCAACGCATTATTAAACCACCAGTGTGTAAAATAAATAGCCCAATAAGAATAACTTTAAATACCGTAACAGAAACTTTAAGCCATTGACTATTAAATTTAAAAATCTGAACAATTAAAAGAATAAACAGCAAGGTACCTGCATACATATACCAACTGAACAAGCGTTTAAAAATATCGTAATCGTTGTATAGTATTTCAGCCTTTATCTTTTCGTCAGACAACATCACTTCTTTTCCGTAACGCTGTTGTGTTTTCTTAATCCCTTCGAGTAAATCTTCTGCTTTAGAATAATCACCATTTTGTTTGGCATTATTAAGGGTCACTAAGTAAGCGACAAAGCCATTATTTATAAAATTGCCATAAAGCGTATCTTCAATTTTTTCTCTTAAACCTTCGTCTCTAAATTCTTTAGAAGAGATCCATCGATTATTTTCATCACCAGGAATTGGAAAAATTTTAATATTACGACCTTCAATAGCATCAGATAACAAACTTAATCGATTGTAAGTCTCTTTAATTTCTTTTTGAAAACCCGTTGGCACTTGCGCTTTAAAGGATTCCTCAACATAAGGCCCCAATTTGTTTCTACCGTTTTCAGTAAAGAAATCGAGTAAGCTGACGTGTTTTTGAGAATAATCGACACCAATAATCGTTCTAATAGAATCTCCTTTTCTTGGTTTTAGATAAATGATTGGTACATTATACCAAAGCATCGGACTTTCTTGAATGGATAGAAAAATTTGATCTGCATTGAACTCTTCATACACATCACTCTTACTAATTTTACGCAACATTTCTGAAGCATACGTGTGCATTGGCATCATACGACCACTGTAATCCTGAATCACCATTTCAGAAAACTTTGCAGCATGCTCCTCTGGCGTAATGTGTACCCTAAGAATGGAATCTATTTGTGCTTTCGCTGGTCGTTCTGAACGCTGATGATCTCCATCTGAATGCGATTGTGAAAATCCTGAAAAACCAATTAAAAGCAAGATCATCGTCATTAATTTCGCTTTCTTTTTCTTTATTTTTTCGAGTTGACTTCGGATAGCATCAAAACGGGTATTTTTAGCAAAGAGAATTACCATTAAGCCAAAATATAACAATAAATAGCCTGCGTAAGTGATATACGTTCCCCAAAAATCATGATTCACAGAAAGAATAGTGCCTTTTTCATCTGGATCAAAACTCGCTTGAAAGAAACGATAGCCTTTGTGATCTAAGACATTATTCATGAAAATTCTATAATCAAAATCACCTTTTTCTTGATCTATGATGGTCACTTTACTTTCATAAGAAGAATACGCCTTATCTGTGCCAGGATATTTTTCCGCAATAAAATCATTCAGCTTAATTTCAAAAGGTAATTTTAATAATTTAGGTCCATATTGTAAGGCAACTTCTAAGCCACCTACCTTAACTTCTTCTAACGGATTATAAGTGCCTTTGCCTCCTAAAAGACCAAGTTCTTTAGTTTCACCATTGGCTGACACCACTAAAATCAGTCCATCAGCATCTGTTTTTAATATCTCTGGTTTTTTAACAATACCAAAGTCTCCTCTTACAATAGGTTTTGGCAATACAATTTGCATTCCACCAAGAGAGTACAAAGACCTTAATATAAGCGGCTGTAAACTATCTTTAATAACTTTACCTGTGGCTTGTGTTGCCATAGTCATGTATTGTCCTTCGTAAGGCGAATTGATAAAAAGACCGTCTTCAGTTTCTTGAATATTTATGGCACCTTCTTGAAACTTATTTAAAGAGACCAAAATGTTATGAAGGTTTGCTGTTTTACCATCTTCTAAAAAGTGGTTATGTGGCACGCCATCGCCTTGCTCAACAATTTTTAAGTAACGTTTGCCTGTATCGTTTGGAATGACATCCTTTTCCGCACCTGGTATAAATTCTTTAACTTGAATACGAACATTATCTTCGCCATAATCGAACGTTTCATCAAAATCATTATCTAAACGTGATGAAAAATCAACAACCTCCTCAATTCTGCGCTGCTGTAGTTGACCGTTCACCTCATAATCACCAATGATACGACCACTGATATATGTTTTTTGAGAGAAAAACTCGCTTTCCGTATCACCTTCTCTAATAGGCATCATACCTTCATAACCAATATAGCGCGTTACAAAGGCTCCTAAAAGAATAAAAATGAATGATAAATGCAACACTAAAGTGGCCCATTTTTCCTTTTTATGTAGACGGAATCTGAAAATATTTCCTACAAAATTGATGATAAAAAATACCATGATGGCTTCAAACCACCAAGCATTATAAATGAAAGTCCTCGTGTATGGTGTTGGAGAGGTATCCATGTTCCTGTCTAAAATAGTACCTACTGCCATGGCGACAGCAAAGGCTATAAATAAAAATGCAGTCAGTTTTGTAGAGAACAGGAAATTAGCGATTTTCTTTTGCATAGCTATAGGCTTTTTTAAGCTGGTGCAAAGATAAGGCTTTTTGCTCGTTTAGGTATGGCATTTTGAGCATCAAAAGGTGTTAAACTTTTGAGAAATTTTTAACGATTAGAATTGGCCTGAAGCATTTTATTCTGTTCTTCCATAAGCGCTTTTAAATCCGACAATAGCTGAATATCCTTAGGCGTCACAACCGTTTTATCTTGAGTGTCTTGTGCCCTATTTCGTAATCGATTCATAAATTTCACAATTATAAACACTGAAAATCCGATAATCAAAAAATCTAAAAACACTTCTGAAAGTTTGCCATAAGCTATAGCCACTTCACTGGTTGTTATTGCACCAGAAGCATCACTAATAGCATCTCGTAATACCAATTTTTTATCACTAAAATTAACACCATCTGTGAGTAACGATAATGGTGGCAAAATGACTTGCTTCGCCAAAACATCAATCACTTTATTGAAGGATGCACCAATAATAATCCCAATGGCCATATCCATCATATTCCCTTTTACGGCAAATTCTTTAAATTCTTTAAGTAGTTTCATGTGTTTTTGGTTTCTTGATTTTTTATTGCGACAAATATAATTATCAAAACCACTTTTCAATAGGTCGTGATACTATTTTAATGGTTTTATTAATGCCATTAATCCAAATATGGGTCCTAAGGCCAACACCATAAAAATCAAACTTGAATGATAAGTTAAACTCAAAAAACTGAGTAACTGTATACTAATTATGGTTATAGCAAAACCGATACAATTGACGATGGTTAGAGCTGTTCCTTTTATTTCAGGTTCAGCATTTTCAGCAACCAGAGATGAAAACAAAGGGGAATCTGCAATAACTACCATTCCCCAAAATAAAAGAAAGCCAATGACTAAAACTGACGAATTATGAGACAATATTACTGGCGACAATAAACAACATAAACCTGATAAACTCAACACGATAACAGCCACACGTTTTGCACCAAAATATTCTGAAAGATAACCACTTAAAACACAAGCCAACCCACCAATAGCAATGATTAAAAAACTAAATAACGACACGTTAGAAGTCGTATTATTTTCTAAAACATAATATTTTAAAATTACAGGAACAAAAGCCCAAAAGGCATACAGTTCCCACATATGACCAAAATAACCAAATGCAGCAGCTCTAAATTTGCTGTTCTTAAAAATATTAAAAAACGCTGTGAATTTTAAACGTGAACTTCGGTTTCTGTAAGGGCCATCAGGTACTAATACCAACATCAATAAACCGCCTAAAAATGCAATTAATGACGTGACATGAATGATATTTAACCAAGACACATCGTAAGATAAACCATTGAGCAAATGCGGAAATGCAGTCCCTAAAACTAAAGCGCCAACTAAGAACCCTAAAGATTTACCTAAGCCTTTTTTATAGTAATCTGCCGCTATTTTCATACCAATAGGATAAATACCAGCTAAGAAAAAGCCAGTAAAATACCGTAAAACGATAATACTTATTAACGCATTTGAACTTAGAATAATCCCCAAATTAAATAGCGCAGCGATGAGTGCACTTACAAAAAACACTCGAGATGGTGAGAAACGATCTGCAATAGTTAAAGCAGAAAACACAAGAGTTCCTGAAATAAAACCAAATTGAATTGCTGATGTTACATAGCCTAATGCTGATGGACTCAGATTAAATTCAATAACTAAATCATCAATAATTCCATTTCCTGCAAACCATAAGGAGGTGCAGCAAAATTGTGAAATCACAATAATCGGTAAGATGAATTTAGAGGAATGCTTCATTGCGATTTTCAAACGTCTATTTTAAATCTGATGTACGTGCTTCAAAAATCTTTAAATACAGAAAGGTTCCCATTTTGCGTGCACGTCGTTTGGCATTTTCGGCATAATCGCCTTCAAACAATTCGTCTATAGTTTGAAACCACAGATTGAGCCACAAACCAAAATGCAATTCTGTAATACTATTATTATTTGCCGCATCTACTTTGGTATGTGCTTCTAACGGATTGCCATGATATTTGGTTTTAAGAAACAAACTCGATTCCCAAAACGTCGTCAAGTGGTCTAAATGCGCATCCCAATCTTTTATAGTATCATTAAAAAAAGGCCCTAAAACGTCATCTTTTCTCACTTTTTCGTAAAACTTGGATACCAATTGAAAAATATCTGCTCTGGTTTTAATGTCTTCTTTGTTCATTGGTACTTTGATTATGGTTGTTTGTTTCTTTATCATACTGCAGATATGATATTTACAAAGGCACATTTATAAATGTAATTATTTTTTTATTTCTGAATATATGTGATCCGTAATAAAACATTTTATTATAAATCGCATTTTATGCTATCAACCAGTGTGTTATTCATAAACTTAGACAAATTTTTGTTTATTTAATGTTTGCCACTCTTTTCTTTTTGATTGTTATTTTTAGCATTGCCTGTCCCGTTAGGGACAATATATCGGTAAAAACTATTTACGTATTTTTTCTTTTGTGCCTTTAGGTACAACATATGCTTTGGTCGCTTATTCAGACATCAAAAAACAGATTTTAAAATATAACGCTCATCATAATCAACATCAAAATCTTTCAACAGCTTTACATATTCATCTTGAAACTTTATTTTTTTATGATGCGCTTCTTGATTACTTATATAATGGATAATTCTAGGCACCTCAGATTTTGAATATGAAAACGCACCATAACCAGATTGCCATGAAAATTTACCGTTAACAAATCCCTTGTCATTTATCCATTTTGATGAATGTTGTTTAACTTGTTTCATTAATTCAGACAACGACTGGGTTGGTCGCATTCCGAAAAGGATATGAATATGGTCTGGCATTCCATTTATTTGCAACACCTTGTGATTATTATTTTGAATGATACCTGTAATGTATTGATATAATTCGTCTTTCCAAATGCGACTTATTAAAGATTGTCTATTCTGAACTGCAAAAACAACTTGGATGTGTATTTGGGTGTATGTGTTTGGCATGTTTTTGAAATTATATGGCGTACCTAAAGGCACGCTTGATTCATCTTTTGAAAAATTTTGCTACCGATATATTGTCCCTAACGGGACATTTTATTGAAAAATTCATATCCATTGTTTTTACCGATATATTGTCACTAACAAAACATTTTTTTGAAAATTTATATCCATTGTTTTACCGATATATTGTCCTTAACGAAACCCTTTTTTAAAAATTTATATCCATTGTTTTACCGATATATTGTCCCTAACGAAACCCCTTTTTGAAAATTTATATCCATTGTTTTCAACGATATATTGTCCCTAACGAAACCCCTTTTTGAAAATTTATATCCATTGTTTTACCGATATATTGTCCCTAACGAAACATTTTTTTGAAAAATTCATATCCATTATTTTACCGATATATTGTACCTAACAGGACATTTTTTAAATGTGATTTTTAGGTTCACATCTATACAGACGTGTTTTCCTTAAAAGAACATATTCATATAGTTACCCAAAGTTATCCTTTTAATCCAATTCTCATGAGTCTAACATAAGAAATCTTAGTATTTTTACAGCATGATATCAGTTGTTTTACTTGGTGCTGGCAATGTGGCCATACATCTTTATAAAGCGTTTTCAAATTCTGAAAACATTACCATAACCCAATGGTATAATCGCACGCGCGCTTCTATTTCTTCTTATGCCAATGACGTTGAAATCACAGACAATTTAGACGACTTAAAAGAAGCCGATATCTATATCATGGCTGTTAGTGACGATAGTATTGAGCAACTTTCTAAAGATTTACCATTTACAAACCGTATTGTAGCACATACCTCTGGTAGTGTGTCTATGCACGATTTAGACAAAAAAAATAAAATTGCTGTTTTTTATCCGCTACAAACCTTCTCTAAAGATGCTGATATTGATTTTACAGAAGTACCGATTTGTGTAGAAACTTACGAAAAAGAAAACCTTCAGTTATTGAAAAATTTAGCAAAAGCTGTTGGTTGTAAACCTCATAAAATTACGACGGAACAGCGCCAAACACTTCATTTAGCTGCTGTATTTGTTAATAATTTCACCAATCAACTTTACAGAATTGGTCATGAAATTTGCGAGACTAAAAACATAGAATTCGAAATTTTGCAGCCCTTGATTCAAGAGACGGCTCGGAAAATTAAAAATATGTCACCATATATGGCACAAACAGGTCCTGCAAAACGCAATGACAAAAAAACCATAAAACGCCAATTAAAATTGATGGAAAAAGAAGAACATCAATCTATTTACAAACTATTGACGGCTTCTATTAAGAGAACGCATAATGTGTCTTCTTACAGGCCGAAATCAACAAAAAACTAATTAATGAGCGACGATAAAAGTTACAAAGAATATTTAGCAGACATCACCACTTTTATTTTTGACATTGATGGTGTATTAACCGATGGCACCATCTTAGTAACCACAGATGGCGAAATGCTGCGTACCATGAATGTTAAAGATGGATTTGCCCTAAAAACAGCCATTGATGCCGGATTTAACCTCTGTATCATTTCTGGTGGTTCTAATGAAGGCGTCAGAAAACGTTTGGCAGGATTAGGCATCAACACTATTTTCCTCAATGCGCATAATAAAATTGAACAACTCAACACCTATTTAAATAGCCACAATATTTCAAAATCTGAAGTGTTATATATGGGTGACGACATTCCAGATTATCCGGTAATGGAATTAGTGGGCTTGCCATGTTGTCCGCAAGATGCCGTTCCCGAAATTAAGAGTATTTCAAAATACATTTCGCATAAAAATGGTGGAAAAGGTGCCGTAAGAGACGTCATTGAACAAGTCTTAAAGGTACAAGGCAAATGGAATGGAAATTTTAATGCTAAATACGATTAATTCAAACTTAAAAAATAGATTCATAATTTTCAGCCACAGGATTAAATCGATTCAAACATGTCACGTAGAAGACGACAAAGTATAGGATTTGGATATATAGGTTTTGGCAATAGTCAGGCGACCTTTAATCAAAAATCAACAACACCTTTTTCTAAATATAAGGAAAAGCTCGATATGGAAGCGCATCTGCATTACAAAATGAATTTTTTGCATCAAGATTTAAGCAAAGAAGACAAACAAAAAATTAAAGATAAATTAAGACGTCAAGAACGTAAATTATTCAAACGTACTGCCATTATTAGTCTCATCGTTTTTGCCGTTATTGTTTATGTTTCTTATTATTTAATCACACAAATATTATCTCGCTAAACCCTCAAATGATTCACTTTTTTAATTTAATCCGTTGGAAAAATTTACTGATGATTGCACTCACGCAATATTTAGTAAAATATGCACTTTTAGAACCTTTTCGTGAGAGTCACAGTGTGATTACCACCTTGAGCGATTTCAACTTTTTTCTACTGGTTTTAGCGACACTTTGCATTGCTGCTGGTGGCTATGTTATCAACGATGTTTACGATGTTGAAACCGATGCTATCAACAAACCAAACCAACGCATCATCAATAAACTCATTACAGAAAAAACAGCTACTACATTATTTATGGTGCTTAATATCATTGGTGTTGGCTTAGGGTTTTATTTATCTAACGGCATTGGTAAATCTGGTTTTTTCGCCATTTTCTTTGTCGCTTCTGCTGTACTTTATATTTATTCAACCTCACTAAAACAAATTGCGATTGTTGGTAATATCATCGTATCTATAGTCGTAGCCTTAAGCATTTTATTGGTTGGTATTTATGAGTTAGTACCTGCCATGAATTTGAATAATAAGGCCGTTCAAACCACATTTTTATACATTATAAGAGACTACGCTATTTTCGCTTTTATAATTAACCTTGTTAGAGAACTGGTTAAAGATCTTGAAGATTTTGATGGTGATCACCAAACTGGTATACAAACACTGCCTGTACTTTTAGGTAAAGTGAAAACGAACAAAATTGTGTTTATAATCTCACTAATTCCCATAGTATCCATTGTTTATTATGTGATTACGTATTTATTTAAACAGCAATTAGTGGTTGGTTATTTTTTAGTTTTGGTTGTTGCGCCTTTAATTTACGGCAGCATCAAACTATTTAATGCTGAAGAAACTCAGCACTACAAACGCATTAGTCTTGTTTTAAAATTAACGATGTTCACAGGCATGCTGTCTTTATTATTATATAATTTTATCTTGAAATAATATGCGTAACGCTAAACTCAAAAACTTCAATATTATTTTAGCATCAGCATCACCACGTCGTCATGCATTTTTAAAAGCCATGGATCTCGATTTTGAAATTCAGCTAAAACCTGTTGAAGAAATTTATCCTGAACATTTAAAAAGTTACGAAATCACAGACTATTTAGCAAAACTAAAAGCAGAACCTTTTGCTAAGGCTATCCATGCGAAAGACATTCTCATTACCAGCGACACCATTGTATGGCTAGATGAAAAAGCCATTGGCAAACCCAAAGATGCAGACGATGCTTTTTATATGATAAAATCTTTAAGTGATAAAACGCATGACGTGGTGACATCTATCTGTTTTACGCAACCATCAGGACAAAAATTAGTCAATACCATAACCAAAGTGACCTTTAAAGCGTTGACTGATGAAGAAATCAAGTACTACATCGATCATTACAAACCTTTTGATAAAGCTGGTGCTTATGGCATCCAAGAATGGATTGGTGCTATTGGAATCACAAGTGTAGAAGGCTCATATAATAATGTCGTTGGCTTACCAACGCATTTACTTTACGAAACGTTAAATGCCATTGCTGAAGGCGCTTAGGATTGTAAATTTGTTTTGGAATGATACAACATATCATCTTCTATCCTACTCTTAATTAGGATTCAGAATTATAAAAGCAAGCGCTATGACTAGAATTAACAAAACTTTTCTTTTAACAGGAATAATAATAATCTTCATTTTAAATTCCTGCAAAGACAATACAGCCGAAGTTTCAGAAATATTAGCTGTTGCAACATCTCAAACAGAAGCAACAATAGCGCCAGAGACCAAACTCACAGAAGCTTTTAAAGGGTATTGGTACAATGGTGAAGCAGAAATTACTTCCTATAAATTAGAGCAAGCACGTTATGGTGAAATGCGAGAAGGCGAGGCTGTTTTGGTATTTGTGACTGAAGACTTTTTACCTCAACAACAAGTAAAGGCTGATAACTATAGTGAGCAAAACATCCCAGTTTTAAAATTGAATGCCACTAAAAATTTCAATACTGGTATTTATCAATATTCAATTATGCAGAGTACATTTTATCCTGTGGCAAACAACAAACATACGCTTAAAATTTCGGCTTCAGTACAGGAATGGTGTGGCCATGTGTATTCGCAATTGAATAACCGAGATACGTTTGAAGTTACCTCGCATTCTTACTTTCAAAGTGAAGGTGATGAAAGCTTCACCTTAGAAAAAACATGGACAGAAAATGAACTTTGGACCAAATTACGCATCGATCCTAAAAGTTTACCTGTTGGACAAATCTCACTAGTACCATCATTAGAATTCACCCGATTAAAACACAGAACCATAAAAGCATATAACGCAACAGCTACGATAGATAATGGAACATATACTATTGCATACAGCAATTTAAACAGAACGCTAAAAATTAATTTTAATCCAAATTTTCCTTATGATATTATAGGTTGGGAAGAAGTGATGTCTAGTGGTTACGGTCCTTCTGAAACCACCTTAACTACAAAAGCTACAAAGTTAGAGCTCATAAAATCAGCCTACTGGAGTAAAAATAGTAACGCAGACGAAACCCTTAGAGAAACTTTAAAATTGCAATAGAGTTTATATTATCTCAACTATATTTGTGTGACTAAATACCTGTTACATGAACGATTATTTTTCTAACTACCAAGATGAGATTATTCATACTTTAATCTTGTTAGTGCTGTTATCTATAATTAGAGCCATTATCGTGGTTACTGTAAAAAGAATCGGCAAAAAAAGTGGCACAACCGAAGCACGAGCAGCTTTAATTGGCCGTTACGCAACTGTCGCTCTGGTTCTTATCGCCATTCTTATAGAAGCTTTTATTCTTGGCGCGAAAACACACGACGTTACGCTAGTGTTTTCGTCGGTCTTTGCCGTAATTGGTGTTGCGCTTTTTGCCATTTGGTCCATTCTAAGTAATGTTACTTCAGGCGTTATTATGTTTTTCTCGTTTCCTTACAAGGTTGGAGATAAAATTAAAATTCACGATAAAGATTATCCCGTAGAAGCCATTATTGAAGACATTAGAGCCTTTCAAATTCATTTAAGAGAAGATAATGGTGATTTGGTTACCTATCCAAACAATCTAATTCTTCAAAAAGCGGTAACTTTAATGCAAAAGGACGCCTTAGACGATACGAGTATTTTATAAATTATGAGGAAGAGAGCTAAAAAACGTACTGAGAATTATAAGAAGCATGTCGGACAAATTCCTGGAACACTAGTTTACACAGGAAAAAAATCTGACAAAAAACTGCATATTGAATCCTTCGACTATAATAAAGAACATGTTGAAGAAACCGTTTTATTAAATATCGCAGACGCTATTCCTTTTAAAGATACGGATTCGGTAACGTGGATAAATATTAATGGTCTGCAATATACCAAAGAGATCGAATCCATCGGAAACCAATATGGTCTTCATCCTTTAGTTTTAGAAGATATCGTAAACACAGCGCAACGACCTAAAATAGACGAATATGACGATTATCTTTTTGTGGTTTTAAAAATGCTCTATTACGATAAAGACGAAAACATTGTAATTGAACAAGTCAGTTTTGTGTTAGGCAAAAACTATGTCATCTCGTTTCAAGAATCCGAAGGTGATGTTTTTGATATTATTAGAGAACGTCTTAGGTTAGGTAATGGACGTATTAGAGGACTAAAATCCGATTATTTATTGTATGCCTTAATAGATGCCGTTGTAGATAATTACTTCAGCATAATCGAAACTTTAGGCAATAAAATTGAAGACTTAGAAACCGAACTTTTTGCAGGAACTGCAAGAGAAGGTGTCAACATAGAAATTCAACAACTAAAGCGCGAAATTTTAAAAGTACGTCGTGCTATATTTCCACTTCGTGAGATTATTAGTCGTATTGAAAAAGGCGAACACCCTTTAATTTACAAACGCACAATTACTTATTATCGAGATGTTTACGATCACTTAATTCAAGTATCTGAAAACATTGATATTTACCGTGAAATGATTTGGAGTTTAATGGACATGTATATGACCACCATTAGCAATAAGATGAATGAAGTGATGAAAGTCCTCACTATTATGTCTACCATTTTTATTCCACTCACCTTCCTCGCAGGTCTTTATGGCATGAATTTTAAACACATTCCAGAGCTCAATTATCACAACGGATATTTTGTGCTTTTGGGTGTTATGTTAGTGATGTTTATTGCTTTGTTGTTTTATTTTAAACGTAAGAAGTGGTTGTAAAATAAGCACAGATTGTATTTTTTGAATGCAGTTTCAAAAATCTTCAAAGACCTTTCAGGTTTTGAAAACCTGAAAGGTCTGAATTCGTCATGTCATTCATGTAAAACTATCCTGCCATTTCCTAAGCGTTAAATAAATCTAAAACAAATGCTATAAGTTACTAACTTTCCTATATTTGAAACGCAACTAACTAACCACCTCATGTACCAATTTAGACTTTGTCTATTACTTGTATTTAGTACCATTGTATCATTACAAGCACAACAACCCAAAACGTATGCATCGTCAGAAATTTACGAAGCCGTTCAAAAACTCAACGTTTTAGGATCAGTTTTATACATTGCTGCACATCCTGATGATGAAAATACACGTCTCATTTCATATATGTCTAATGAGGTGAAAGCACGTACAGCCTATTTATCGTTAACCCGAGGTGATGGCGGACAAAACCTCATTGGTCCAGAAATTAGAGAACTTTTAGGCGTCATAAGAACACAAGAATTATTAGCAGCCAGACGTGTCGATGGTGGCGAACAACGTTTCACAAGAGCCAATGATTTTGGGTATTCTAAGCATCCTGACGAAACTTTAGAAATTTGGAATAAAGACGAAGTGCTGTCAGACGTCGTTTGGGCCATTCGAGAATTTAAACCAGATATTATTATCAATCGCTTTGATCATAGAACTGCAGGAAGAACGCACGGACATCACACCAGTTCGGCCATGTTAAGTATGGAAGCTTTTGATTTGGCTAATGATGCTACCAAATACCCTTCGCAATTAACACTCACCGAAACATGGCAGCCAACACGCCTATTCTTTAACACATCTTGGTGGTTTTATGGCAGTCAAGAAAAATTTGAAGCAGCAGATAAAAGCAACATGCTTAATTTTGATATTGGAGTATACTATCCAACCAAGGGCATGTCTAACAACGAACTAGCGTCTTTAGCTAGTAGTCAGCATTTATGTCAAGGTTTTGGTCGATTATCACAACGTGGCTCTCAACAAGAATATATAGAATATTTAAAAGGGGAACCTTTAGAAAATAACGACGATGTCTTTTCTGGTATTGATACCTCTTGGAATCGAATTGAAGGTGGTGCAGCCATAGGCAACATCATGACTGCGATTGAAAACAACTTCAACTTCGTGAATCCTTCGATGCATCTTCCACAACTTTTAGAAGCGTACAAATTACTTCAAAATGTAAAAAATGAGCACTGGAAAACCATTAAAACCAAAGAACTAAAAACCATTATTGAAGCTTGTGCTGGTTTGTATTTGGAAGTCTCAGCTCAAAATCCGCACGCCGCACCAAACACAGACGTTGGTCTTAAAATGGAAGTTTTAAACCGAAGTAAAGCGAACATCACCTTAGACTCTTATAAATTATCGACGCTTCAAAACGGCATTTCAAAACAAATGGCACTACCAGCCAATCAACGGTTAAATTTTGACGAAAACATTAACATTCCCAATAATAGCAATTACACGACGCCCTATTGGTTAAATACACAAAGTACTTTAGGCATGTATAGTGTCACAGACCAAAATCTCATTGGTTTACCTGAAACACCACGCGCTGTATTTGTCGATTTTAATTTAATGATTGAAGGCACACCAATTACGATTACCAAACCTGTCATCCATCGCTATTCGAAGCCAGATAAAGGTGAATTGTATCGTCCGTTTGAAATCATTCCTGTAGTGTCTGCAAGCCTGAGTAACGAAGTCTATATTTTCGATAACGATCAACAAAAAGAAATTGAAGTCATCGTTAGAGCAGGAAAAAATAATATTGACGGCTTTGTGCAAATGGCATATCCTGATGGTTGGACGGTTTTTCCAGATAAACAAAACGTAAGCATTACTAATAAAGGAGACATTCAAAAAGTCATCTTTACCATGATTCCACCAAAAAATCAAAATGAAGGCTTAATTACACCAATGGTAAATGTTGATGGCGAATTTTACACCGATGAATTGATTGAAATCGATTATGAACACATTCCATTTCAAACCGTTTTAATCCCTAGTGAAAGTAAAGTGGTGCGATTAAATATTAAAAAGGCAGGCACAAACATCGGCTATATTGAAGGTGCTGGTGATGTGGTTCCTGAAAGTTTACGACAAATTGGTTATAACGTTACTATTATTCCACCAGAGGATATTTCCCCTGAAAATCTCTCTAATTTCGATGCGATTGTAGTCGGTATTCGTGCTTACAATATTGTAGAAGCTTTAAAATTTAAACAAAAATATTTGCTAGACTATGTGAAGGAAGGTGGCAACTTGGTGATTCAATACAACACCAGCAGAGGCATTAAAGTTGATAATTTAGCACCTTACGATTTAAAATTATCACGTGATCGTGTGACTGACGAAAACGCCCTTATCAGAATTTTAGAACCCAATCATCCCATTTTAAATTTTCCAAACAAAATCGGCATTCAAGATTTTGAAGGTTGGGTACAAGAACGCGGTTTGTATTTCCCTAATGAATGGGCAGATGAATTCACGCCACTACTCGCTTCTAATGACAAAGGAGAATCTTCTAAAGAAGGAGCATTACTCGTTGCCAAATACGGAAAAGGCAATTATATTTATACAGGTTTAAGTTTTTTTAGAGAATTTCCGGCTGGAGTCTCAGGTGCTTTCAGATTATTTGCTAACTTACTCGCCGCAGGAAAAGACGATAAAATGCCTTTGAAGAATTGAGAGGAGTGAGAAGTGAGAAGTGAGAAGTGAGAAGTGAGAAGTGAGAAGTGAGAAGTGAGAAGTGAGAAGTGAGAAGTGAGAAGTGAGAAGTGAGAAGTGAGAAGTGAGAAGTGAGAAGTGAGAAGTGAGAAGTGAGAAGT